>NZ_JBBUTG010000031.1:0-61164 GCF_038066555.1 Ideonella lacteola
CTACGCTCGCCGAATCGGCGCCCAAGAGCTCGGGCTGAAGCCGTTTCTGGCATCTCGAGCCCAGATTCCGTGTTCTTCAGCGTCCATGCACGTCGCGCCATGCTTTGTGCAGACCATCCTTAGACGAACGAGACCTTGGTGATTGACGAGTCACTCGCGGAAGTAGTCATCGCGCAGTGATCCATCGAAAGCAGCCGCTGCGCAGGCGCAGCGCTTGAAAGCTGAACCCGGAGCCGCATGGGCAAGGGTCTTGGCGACCGAGCTTCTCGAGCAGTTCCTTGTCCCCGTGCACGATGCGGTGGCCGCGCTTCACGCCGGTTTCGGAAGGGTATCCACTGCGGCGCTTGCTCGTGACCTCAAAAGCAGAAAGCTTGGTGGCGGTCGCGCTTCTTCGCGGTGATGTGCTTGTTCATGATGTTCTCCATGGGTTGGTGGTGGTGCCTCCTGCACGACTTGAACGTGCGGCCTTCGGCTTCGGAAACCGACGCTCTGGTCCGGCTGAGCTAAGGAGGCGAGGGTGGTGGCGGAGAGCACAGGAATCGAACCTGTTCAGCGTTTTCACACCGGCTTCGGCGTAGCAAACCGACCCCTTACCGATCGGGCAGCTCTCCAGATGGTTGATGGTCCCCTCGGCTCGGGTCGAACGAGCATGCCTGTCGGCCACGGTTTCTGAGACCGTTGCGTCTGCCATTTCCGCCACGAGGGGGCGAGTGTCTCGATGCGCTCAGGGGTGACCGGTCGGAATCGAACCGACACCAGCGGGATCACAACCCGCGGCTCTACCATTGAGCTACGGCCACACCTGAGCACACCGAATGCAGGATTGGTCTCGGTGGCAGGTTTCGAACCTGCGACCTCATGCTCCCGAAACATGCGCGCTGCCTGCTGCGCTACACCGAGACTGGGTTGATTGGTCCCCGCGGGTGGTCACGATCCACCGACCCCCGCCTTATCAAGACGGTGCTCTACCACTGAGCTACGCGAGGCGCTTCGAAAAATTGGCTCCCCGACACGGGTTCGAACCGCGGACCTTCCGGTTAACAGCCGGACGCATCTACCTGCTGAGCTATCGGGGATTGGACTCGGGAGCTGGACTTGAACCAGCGTGGGCTTTCGCCAGCGGATTTGCAATCCGCCGCCTTCGACCGCTTGGCTATCCCGAGAGGAATGAGGTGGCGAGCACGCACGGAGTCGAACCGCGAACCGTCGGATTTGGAATCCGATGCTCTGCCAATTGAGCTACGTACTCGAAGTTTGAATTGAGCGGGCGACGCGATTCGAACGCGCGACATCCTGCTTGGAAGGCGGGAGCTCTACCACTGAGCTACGCCCGCGAATTGGTGGGTGCGGATGGATTGCTCGCTGCGCTCGGCCTTCGGCCCTCGGCTGAATCCGCGTCCAACGCTGCGCGTTGAGTGAGCCACCGTGCCTATAGAGGGCCTGGTTTACATACAGGTGCAATCGCCCGCTCTGCCACACACCCGTGAGTCGACATTCACTACACCATCGCGCTGGCTTCGCTCCGAGCGTGTTCCAGCATCGTGATGTGCTTGCGGATGTAGCGCATGAAAAGTAGCGCCTTGTCTTGCGCCATCATCGTCGCGTTGCCCACGTCAGCCACGGGGACGGGAAACTCGAACCCGTCTTCCGTGCGATACCACAGCTCGCCTTCCTTGAAGAAAATGAAGGTCACCTGTTTGTTGTTCTTCACCATCTCTTTCATCGACAGCATGGGTCCTCCTCAAATGGTTGCTGTGAGCTGACGGGTATGGCGCCTCCTGCACGATTCGAACGTGCGACCCCTGGCTTCGTAGACCAGTGCTCTCAATCCGCTGAGCTAAGGAGACATGAATCTGGCGCCCCGTGCGGGATTCGAACCCGCGACTTCCGACTAGACAGGCCGGCACTCTGGCCACTGAGTTAACGGAGCGAAATGGTGGAGGTGACAGGGATCGAACCTGCAACCTGCTGCGTGCAAAACAGCTGCTCTTCCAGTTGAGCTACACCCCCATGAGGTTTCCGGTGACGGGTTCCGGCGCCGCCCAATCTTTGCGGCCGATTTCCGCCCTCGAAGCGTGAGCTCGACGAAGGCTTGTTGGTTTCCAGGTCATCTCATCGCGGTTGTGCTCCAGCGCGAGGACGGCCGGGCCGCCAAAGCGCTGACTCGCTGCACGACACGGGCGTCCCCATGGCGCACATCCCGACCGCCCCTGCACTTCGCGGGGCCACGTCTGGTCGTTGTGCCGAAGCACACCCGCCATGAGATGCATGGAATGAATGGAGCGGAAACCGGGGATCGAACCCGGGGCCTCGACCGTGGCATGGTCGCGCTCTCCCACTGAGCTACATCCGCTTGTATGGCGAGGACTCGCCGCCCCTGATGGGAGGCCGTCCTCGCGGCAACTTGTTAAAGAGCAATCCGGCGCACGCTGGTGGGCCGGGGCGACCCGAGGGGTCACCGGTGGTGCGCGTCCTGCCAGACGCGCGGTCAAAGAAAAAGGCCCGGATCCTGCTGGAATCCGGGCCTCGACATGTGTTCGAGTTGGAAGGTGTGCGCGCTTACGCGCCCCCCTCGCCCGGTGGTGACAGCCAATCCTCATAGCCGAGGCAAGCTTCGGCTTGCCGACTGGCGCAGTAGGACTGCTGCAGATTCATCGTGTGGGCTCGCTTGCCGCCCAAATCCAGGCCCGCCGGCCCGAAGGCGGCGCGCGCTGCCACACGGCTGCCCGACTGGGGCAGCGCGATGTGGTGGAGGTGGCTCAAGCGGTTCACGATGGATCTCTGTAGGTGTTGACGTTGGTTATTCGTTAGATATTCGTTGGTTGCGCCGCTGCTGGCAGCTGCAACATGGACGTGACTGTAAAGACTCTTCACGGGTGCGTCAAGCGGGACGCGTAAATATTTTTCACAGCGTTGGTCCTGAGCGTCGGCGACATGGTGCCTGTGGTGGTCACTTCATGCGGAAATGGCGTCCCAGGTCAGGCCGTACTTCTGAAGGTACTTGCGCAGGCGATCGGCGTCGTTGAGCACGCTGCGTTGTGTGCGCGATCGGTGAAACAGTTTGCGGCCCGCATCAGACAAGGTCTTGGATTCGCGGCAGACTCGCAACACCGATTCGAGCTGCATTCGGTCGAATAGGTCCAACGATTCCAGGGCTTCGCTGCCCAGTAAGGCCTCGAGTTCGATCGCGGCTTCACTGGAGGCCGCATCGCCAGCGTGCTGCCAATGCCAGCGCAGGCGTTGCAGTTCCGCTTCGACCAGCGTGGTGTCGATGCGCCCACCGTCGGCCAGCGTGGCCAGGCGCGTCACGCTGGCCGACAGATCGCGGAAGTTGCCGGCCCACAGTGCCGCGGGTGATTGGGCGAAACGGAGGTACATCGCCTTGGCTTCCGCGCTGAATCGAACCGCGCGGCCCGACTCTGCGCCCGCGCGGGCCAGCAGGTGATCGATGTTGGGCTCCAGGTCCTCGGGCCGCTGGGCGAGCCCCGGCAGGGTGTAGGACCACAAGTTGATGCGCGCGTACAGGTCTTCCCGGAATCGCCCGGCCGCCACATCGATGCGCAGGTCTCGGTTGGTGCCGGCGATGAGCTGGAAATCGCTGGTCACCTCGCGGTCGCTGCCCATCGGGAAGAAGCGCTTTTCCTCCACCGCCTTGAGCAGCATCGCCTGTTCGTCCAAGCCGAGTTCCCCGATCTCATCGAGAAACAGCACGCCCTCGTGCGCGGTGCGCAGCAGCCCGGCGCGGTCGGCGGCCGCGCCAGTGAACGAGCCCTTCTTGTGCCCGAACAGCGTCGAGGCGGCGCCGTCGCCCTGCAGCGTGGCGCAGTTGACTTCGACGAACTCGCCGTTCATCTGGTGCCTGGACTTCTTAAGCTCGAACATGCGGCGGGCCAAGTGGGACTTGCCGGCCCCGGTCGGCCCGGTGAGCAGAATCGGCGCCCGCGACCGGACGGCCACCCGCTCAATCTCATCGATCAGCGCGTTGAATCGCGGGTTGCGCGTGGCGATGCCGCTCTTGAGGAAGTCCACCGCATCGCGCTGCTCGGCTTCGAACCGCCGTGCCAGCGCGTCGTAGCGCGAGAGATCGAGATCGATCAGTGCGTAGCTGCCCGGGTTGCCATGCGCCTGGCGCTTGGGCGGCGACGTCTGGAGCAGCACGCCGGGGATGGCGCGCGATTCGACCAGCAGGAACATGCAGATCTGCGCGACGTGGGTTCCGGTGGTGATGTGGGCCCAGTACTGCTCTCGGTCGGGGTTGAAGCGGTAACGGCGCGTCCAGTCGTACAGCGCGCCGTACACCTCGCCGAAATCCCAGGGGTCGGCGATCGGCATCTCGATCGGCCGGACTTCGGTGCCTGGCGATACCGAGGCGATGTCCTCCACCACCCGATCGACCAGCGCTCGATGCGCCGGGCTGTGGAAGAGCTCGAGCCTGTCGATCACCACGTCCTCGTGCTGGGCCAGCGACACCGTGGGGCGCCACTTTTCCCAGCGCCCAGCGCCTTGACCGGAGTCCAACTGGCTTCCGATGAAGCCCATCACCACAGTCTTCTTTCGCATGTGAACGACGGATAAAAAACTAGCGGCAATGCTAGCAGTGCGCCCAATGGGTTCTGTTGAGCCTCCGAGGTGCTGACCGTTGATCTGAGAAATATCCTTATAAATCAACGGCTTGTGTGGTGCTGTGTGTGGCGGGGGATGAGTTGGCACGGGCGTTGCGATAAGAAGAGCACAAACGTTGAATGCCAGAGGGACAAGGAGAACTCAAATGGTCAACACGCAACTCTTTCAATCGGCGCGCGGTGCTCGGCTGCCGCAGGCCGAAGCGGTCAACCATCACGGCGCGGCCGCCTTTGCTTTCAGCCCGCGCCACCAATTGGCGCAGCTGGCCGCCACCGGTTGCCTGAACGCCACTTTCTATGCGGATGCCAAGGGTCAGCTCGATCAGGTGCTGGGCCTGGCCCAGCAACTCGAGCCTGCGTTCGTCGCCAAGACGGCGATCTACGCCCGTTCGGCCGGCCACATGAAGGACATGCCGGCTTTGCTGGCGGCGTCGCTGGCCGTGCGTGATGTGGGCCTGCTGAGCAGGGTGTTCTGCCGCGTCGTGGACAACGGCAAGATGCTGCGCAACTTCGTGCAGATTCTTCGCAGCGGTGAGGTGGGGCGCAAGTCATTGGGCACGCGGCCGAAGAAGCTGGTTCAGCATTGGTTGCTGACCGCCAGCGAGAAGCAGCTGTTGGCGGCGTCGATCGGGAATGCGCCGTCGCTGGCGGATGTGGTGAAGATGGTTCACCCGAAGCCGGCTGAGGCGTGGCGTGCGGCGTGGTTCGCCTGGTTGCTGGGCAAGCCCTTCGCCGAGAACGAGCTGCCCGCGCTGACGCAAGCCTTCGAGCGCTTCAAGCGAG
Source organism: Ideonella lacteola (assembly GCF_038066555.1). Taxonomy (NCBI): domain Bacteria; kingdom Pseudomonadati; phylum Pseudomonadota; class Betaproteobacteria; order Burkholderiales; family Sphaerotilaceae; genus Ideonella; species Ideonella lacteola. The sequence goes on from NZ_JBBUTG010000031.1 coordinate 5,406, forward strand.
GCGTGGCGTTGGGGGCGACGTCAATGTCGGTGCCGGACGTGCCGTTCCAGATGCTGACCGCGCTGCCGCTGACGACCGCCCACTGGGCACAGATCGCGCTCAGCGGAACGTGGCAGATGGTGCGCCAGAACCTGAACACCTTTGCGCGCCACGGCGTGTTCGAGCTGCAGGGGATGGCCGATGTGGTGGCGGCGAAGCTGCGAGACCCGCAGGCCGTGGCCAAGGCTCGTGTGCTGCCCTATCAACTGATGTCGGCGTTCCATGCGACCGGCGAAGCGTTGCCCACCTCGGTGCGCGATGCCTTGCAGGATGCGATGGAGGCTGCGCTGATCAACGTGCCGGCGTTCGACGGCCGCGTGGTGGTGTGTCCGGACGTGTCGGGCTCGATGAGCTCGCCAGCGACGGGATTCCGCGGCTCGGCCACGTCGACGGTGCGCTGTATCGACGTGGCAGCGCTGGTGGCCGCGGCGGTGATTCGCAAGAACCCGTCGGCCCGCGTGATGCCGTTCGAGCAGGATGTGGTGAAGCTGCAGCTGAACGCCCGCGACTCGGTGATGACCAACGCTGCGGCGCTGGCATCGATCGGGGGTGGTGGGACGAACTGCAGTGCGCCGCTGGCTCGGCTGAACCGCGAGGGCGCGATGGTGGACGTGGTGATCCTGGTCTCGGACAACGAGTCGTGGATCGACGCGCGCCGCCATGGGTCGACGCAGACGATGCGTGAGTGGGAGGCGCTGAAGCGCCGCTGCCCACAAGCGAAGCTGGTCTGCATCGACATCCAGCCCGGCTCGACCACGCAGGCGGTGGAGCGGCACGACATCATGAATGTCGGCGGCTTCTCGGATGCGGTGTTCGAGATGATGGGCCGGTTCATCGAAGGGCGGACCAGCGCCGAGCACTGGGTGGGCGAGATCGAAAAGGTGTCGCTCGACGTGCAATGAGAAGAAAGATGAAAGTCAACCAAGTCACTGGGAGGTGAGGACGGTGCCGCAGGCGAATGCGCACAGGAGTACAGCGCCAGACAGGCCAGGGGGCCCGCAAGCCCCCGACCGGGCAACCGGTGGCCGCTCTTGTGCCTCTGGTCGCCTGCGGCACCCATCCAACCTGTTGACGGCTGTCGGGTGGCGAATGCGAGGCGGGACTACATCGTTTTCCACGCTCAACGTCCCACCTCATCTCTGGTCGCCACCCGAGAGCCGTTGATGAGTTTGAAGCGCGAATGCAGGCAGGACTACATTGGACGCCATGGGGTTCGAATCCCCAGCCGGTTCTCCGGCAATGGCAGTTGTCTTGCCGCCCCTTGTCGCGCAGATTTTGATGTCGCGCTGCGAATGCAGATGGAACTACAGCACTGTTAATGCCGTGGTCGCGGGTTCGAATCCCGCCGGCCCAACTCAGGGGGGCCGTAGCTCAGTGGGTAGAGCACGACAAACGTTTCATCAAACCTCGTCGCAGCGAGGCATCTTCGGAAAGAGCAATTCGTACAACGGGCGCGCTGGCACAGAAGGGGGCGCGCCAAAGGCGCCGGTCGAAGGCAGAGTGCGGAGCGCGAACAATCGCTGGTGGCTGCATTGATACGGGTTCGCTCAAGGCGCAGCCTTGGACGCGCCCGTGGCGCGGGCCGAAGGCCGAGCGCAAAGCGCGAGCAATCCCGTCGCGTCCACCAGATCAGTTGAAGCAGGTAGAAATCATGGAACAGAAGAACTACAACGTCGAAGAAGTCGCCGGCGGCGTGCCGGTGAAGATGTGGACCCGCGGCGTGCCGGTGGAAGATGCCGCCAAGCGTCAGCTCTCCAACGCGGCGCGGCTGCCGATCGTGTTCAAGCACATCGCGGCGATGCCGGACGTTCACTTGGGCATTGGTGCCACCGTGGGTTCAGTGATCCCGACGGTGAAGGCCATCATCCCGGCGGCCGTCGGCGTGGACATCGGGTGCGGAATGATGGCGTGCAAGACCACGCTGCGCGCCGAAGACCTGCCTGACAACCTCGGACCGCTGCGCTCGGCGATCGAGCGGGCCGTGCCGCATGGCTCGACGCCGCGACACAGGGGCCGTGACGAAGGCAGCTGGGAGAACCCGCCGCAGACGGTGGACGAGATCTGGGCCACGCTGGCAGATGAGTTCGATGCGCTGTGCGAGTTGCATCCGCGCTTGAAGAACACCAACAACCGCAAGCATCTGGGAACGCTGGGTGGTGGCAACCACTTCATCGAAGTCTGTCTCGACGAGGCCGGCGCGGTGTGGTTCATGCTGCATTCAGGTTCGCGTGGTGTCGGCAATGCCATCGGTACCCATTTCATTGAGCTGGCGAAGAAGGATGCCGAGGTCCACCAACGCAACCTGCCCGATCGCGACCTGGCCTACTTCGAGGAAGGCGCGACCTACTTCGGCGACTATGTTCGCGGTGTCGGCTGGGCGCAAAAGTTCGCGGCGAAGAACCGCGAGGTGATGATGGCCAACCTGATTTCTGCGGTTCGCACGGTGATCCCGAAGCCGTTCGAGACGCATGTGGAGGCGGTGAACTGCCACCACAACTATGTGCAGCAAGAGCGCCACTTCGGTGAAGACGTGTTCGTGACCCGCAAGGGCGCCGTGAGCGCCAGGGCGGGTCAGCTGGGCATCATTCCGGGCAGCATGGGCGCACGCAGCTACATCGTTCGCGGCAAGGGCAATCCCGAGAGCTTCGAGTCGTGCTCGCATGGGGCGGGCCGCGTGATGAGCCGAACCCAGGCGAAGAAGATGTTCACGGTGGACGACCACATCAAGGCGACCCAAGGCGTGGAATGTCGCAAGGACGCGGACGTGATCGACGAGATCCCGCAGGCCTACAAGGACATCGACGCAGTGATGGAGGCGCAGAAGGATCTGGTCGAGGTGGTCTACACCTTGAAGCAGGTGGTCTGCGTGAAGGGGTGATGCCGGGTGGGCCGAATGGCGTTGTGCCTGGCCCATGACAGAACGAAGAGGGAGATTTTCATGATCGAGCTGGATGGCTCCGCTGGAGAGGGCGGCGGACAGATCCTGCGCAGCGGGCTGGCCTTGTCGATGTGCACGGGCCAGCCGCTGCGCATCACGCGCATTCGCGCAAAGCGGCCGAAGCCGGGCTTGATGCGGCAGCATCTGGCTTGCGTACAGGCGGCTCAGACGGTGTGTGACGCGGTGGTCCACGGGGCCGAGCTGGGGTCATCGACGCTGAGCTTCGAGCCAGGGGCCGTGCGAGCCGGCGACTACCGATTCGTGGTGGGCACGGCGGGCAGCTGCACGCTGGTGTTGCAGACGGTCTTGCCTGCGCTGATGCGGGCGTCGGCTGCCAGCCGCGTCGAGCTCAGTGGCGGCACCCACAACCCGATGGCACCGCCGGTGCACTTCATCCAGCGGTGTTTCGCCCCCTTGCTGGCGCGGCTGGGCGTGCAGTTGCAGTTGTCGCTCGGCCGCCATGGCTTCTACCCGGCCGGTGGGGGCGAGGCGGTGGCACTCATCACGCCGCCCGAGGAGGGGCGGCTCCAGCCGTTTGACCTGATGGAGCGCGGTGAGCGGCGCGAGGGCTACGCGGAATGCCTGACCCCGGGGCTGCCGCGCCATGTTGCATCGCGCGAGTTGCAGGCCCTGGGCGCGGCGCTGGGGTGGTCTGGCGATCAACTGCGCGAGTTGCCGGCGCGTCAGAACGAAGGCCCCGGCAACGCCCTGATGGCCACGCTGGCCTATGAGCAGGTGACCGAGCTGGTCACGGCCTTCGGCGAAAAGGGCCGCAGCGCCGACAGCGTGGCCGCGGCCGTGGTGGCCGAGGTTCGTGCCTTCCAGCGATCGGCGGGGGCGGTCGGGCCGCACCTGGCCGACCAGTGGGCGCTGCCCCTGGCCTTGGCGGTGGTCGACAGCGGTCATCCGGCGCGGTACACGCTGACTGAGCTGACAGAGCACGCGCGCAGCAACTTCGGCGTGATCGAGGCGTTTCTGCCAGTGGCCTGCACGATGGATCGTCTGGAAGGCGGCTGGGCGGTGACCATCCGCCCGCGTTGATGCGCCACGGCGGTAACAAGCGGGGCGGAGTGGCCGCTATTCGGACGATCGGGTGGGGGCGGATTGCAGGATCCTGAACACCTTCGATCTCGACTGGCGCCCCACGCCCCACCGCCATGCCACTGCCCGAATCCTCTGGCCAGATCCTGTACGTCCTCGATGTCGCCCAGAAGCTGTACGAGATGGAAAGCGGGCGCCTTCCCATGGACCCGGTGGCCTACAAGCTCTTCGCCCGCCGGCTGAAGCAGGCGCTGGCGGGATGCACCTCGCGTGATCTGCCCGGCAACGTTTCTCAGGCGCCGGCCCTGAAAGAGGCCATGGCCGACCGCTATTTCATCGAACACGGCCACTTCCTGGGCGCACGTGTCGCGGCCGATGTGGCCTGGCAGGTGATCGACCGGGTGCAGGACCGGCTGCGCGACTGAAGGCGGCTCCGGCCCCTCTTTCAACCTTTCAGCCGCAACTCTCGCACCCCGCGGCCCAGGCGCTTGCGCAGCAAGGCGCGCAGTGTCACGCCGTCGGCATAGCCCACTTCGGCGGCGATGGCCTCGATGCCGGCCGAGCTCGTGCGCAGCAGGTGCACGGCGCGTTCGACCCGCAGATCCTGGAAGTACGACAGCGGTGATTTGCCCAGCACCGCCTCCAGCCGTCGCTGCAGCGTGCGTTTGCTGGTGGCCAGTGCGTCAGCCGCCGCATCGAGCGAAAAACCCTGGTCCAGCCGGCCGCGCGCCCAGCGCTCGAAGCGCTGCACCATCGGGTCGGCGTGCGCCAGGTGGTCCGGAATCATGAACGCGGCCTGGGAGGGACGCGCATCGATGAGCAGGTAGCGCGCCACCACCGCGGCGAGCTCGGGGCTGACCTGGCGCACCAGCGACAAGGCCAGGTCCAGATGGCCGATCGCCGCGCCGGCGGTGACAAAGTCGCCCGAGGCCACCAGCATGCGAGATTCGTCGAGGTGGACGCCGGGATAACGCTGGCGAAACAGCGGCCCGAGCCACCAGGTGGTCGTGGCCTCGTGGCCTTCGAGCAGGCCCGATTCGGCGAGCAGGAAGCCACCAATGCACGCCGCCGCCACCCGGGCGCCGCCCCCATGCCAGTCGCACAGCTGGGCAGCAGCGTCGCGCAGCTCGGGGCGGGCGAGGGCGGCGAGCAGGGGCTCAGGCATCTTGGCGCCGGGCGCGGGCACCACCACCCAGTCGGGCGTGCTCCGTGGGTCTGGCGGCAGCACCGGCACCCGCAAGCCCAGCGCCGTGCGCACCTGCCGGCGCATGCCCACGACGGAGACCTCGAAGCGGGGCACGGGCTGGGGCAGCGACGCCGCCAGCTCATTGGCCGTGTGGAAGGTGTCTTGTACTGCGGCCAGGCCGGTATCGAACACGCCATCGACGGCCAGGACAGCGATCTTCATGGCGCATATGGTATCGAAAATGTCATTTGCGGCCATGGTGCCGGAAGCGACCAACACCCAAACTGCGCGGCGTCGAATCCACGACGTTCAACGACTTGTGAAGGAGAACCGCATGATCCAGCTCGCCCTGTTCGCCCGCCTCGAAGCCAAACCCGGCCTGGAGGCCGAAGTCGAGCGATTCCTGATGTCGGCGCTGCCGATGGCGCGCGACGAACCTGACACGCCGATCTGGTTCGCCTTGAAGCTCTCGCCGACCACCTTCGGCATCTTCGATGCGTTCCATGATGAAGCGGGGCGGCAGCGCCATCTCACAGGCCCGATCGCCCAAGCGCTGATGGCCCGGGCCCCGGAGCTGTTCGCGATCCCGCCGTCGATCGAATCGATCGAGGTGCTGGGCTTGAAGAACAACGGCGCGCTCTGACGGGGTGCCGCCTTCAGGCAACGACGGGCATCGAGGCCGTCGCCCGGCCTGAAGGCACCACGGCGCCTGCGGTGTCGACCCCGACGCTGCGATAGGCCGCGGCATACCGGCGGCGCAGGCGCACGATCTCGTCTTCGTACTGGCGCGCCAACTGCGCCTTCTGCCGGCTGTCCAAGAGCCGGCCGCCCACCTTGAAGAATTTGCGTTCTTCCTCGCGAAGGTGGTGGTGCACCTTGTGACTGAGGGCCGACATCGTGCCGGCCCACTCATCACCGGACTTGTCGCGCACGCTCAGGTCCTCGCACAGCTCTTCGATGTCATGGTGCTCGGACAAGGCGTGGCGCGTCGCGCTCAGCCCTGCGTCGGTCATCAGCATGGGCACATAGAGGTACCGCTCTTCGGCGGCGGCGTGCGCTTCGAGCTCGACTTTCAGCTGCAGGAACAGGCTTTCGCGCTGCCGCGGATCGCGCGTGCGGGTCAGGCGACGGCACAGCTGCCGTTGCATGGCGTGGCTGTCGCGCAGTGCATCGAAGAGATTCGCGTTCGACATGGCGGTATCCCGGTGTCCGGTGTCCATTGGGGCAGTGCGGGCAGTGTGGCGTCGCGGACGCCCCAGCGCTGTAGGCGCGCGCGTGCTTGGCATGTAGGACGACAGGGCTCTGGTTGCGGACGCCATCTAGCAAACTGGATGAATATTCCTGTATACTGGAGGAATGGACATCAACCACCGCATCGCCCGCCGCGTTCGGGATCTCCGCGATGCCCAGGGGCTTTCGCTCGACGCGCTGGCCGAGCGCAGTGGCGTCAGTCGATCCAACATCTCGCTGATCGAGCGAGCGCAGAGCAGCCCGACCGCGGTGGTGCTGGACAAGCTCGCCGCCGGGTTGGGGGTGACCGTGGCCTCGCTGTTCGAGCCTGAGGCGACGCCGTGGGAGCCTTCGCCGATGGCGCGGGTGGCCGATCAGCCCGTGTGGACAGACCCGGCCAGCGGCTACATCCGGCGCAACGTGTCTCCCCCCGCGAGGTCCCCCATCCAACTGGTGGACGTGATCTTTCCGGCGGGCCAGCGCATCGCTTACGACAGCCCCGCGCGCGAGACCGACATCCACCAGCAGGTCTGGATGATCGATGGCGTGATGGAGATGAGCGTGGGTGACGACCACTGGCGCCTGGAAACCGGCGACTGCCTGGCCATGCGGCTGGACCGGCCGATCGTCTACCTCAACCCCACCCGGTCGCCGGCGCGCTACCTGGTGGCGCTGGTGACCTTGCCCTATGTGACCCCACGGAGGATGGGATGAACGAAGTTGTGACGATCCGGCGTCTGAGCGCCGACGAGGCTGCAGCGTCCGTCGAGGCCCTGGCGGACCTGTTGATCGACTGTGTCGAAGGGGGCGCTTCGGTGAGCTTCATGTGGCCTTTGCCGCGTGAACGGGCCGTCGCCTTCTGGCGCGGCGTGGCCGAGGGGGTGGCACATGGCGAACGGGTGCTGCTCGTAGCGGACGACCCCGACGGCCGGCTCGTCGGCACCGTGCAACTGATCACCGGCCTGCCTGACAACCAGCCGCACCGCGCCGATGTGGCGAAGATGCTGGTGCATCGCCGCGCCCGACGGCGCGGCATCGCACAGCAGCTGATGGCGGCGCTCGACGACGAGGCCCGTGTCGAACGACGCAGCGTGCTGGTGCTGGACACGGTCACCGGTGGCGACGCGGAGCGGCTGTACCAGCGGGCGGGGTGGTTGCGAGTGGGTGATGTGCCGCATTACGCACTGATGCCGGACGGCGCGCCGTGTGGCACCACCTTCTACTACAAGCACCTTTGATGGGCGGGGCACGGAGCCCGATGGCGACCCCCACGCAGCTGCTCTTTCTGCCCGGAGCCTCCGGCATGGTGGACTTCTGGCAACCGGTGGCCGAGCGCCTGGTGCACCGTCCAACGGCGATGCACCACCTGGGCTGGCCCGGCATCGGCGCCACGCCCGCCGCGGCGGGTGTTCGCACGCTGTCGGATCTGGTGGATCGGGTGCTGGCCCGCATCGATCAGCCCACCGCGCTCGTCGCCCAGTCGATGGGGGCGGTGGTGGCGTTGCGGGCTGCGATGACGAGGCCGGTGCATCTCACGCACCTGGTGCTGGCGGGCTTGTCGGGCGGCGTCGATCTTCGGCGCTTCGGGGCCACCGACTGGCGGCCTCCTTCTGAACAAATCGATCCGGACGACCCGACCCACCTGTTCGCAGCGTACTGCGAGGATCTCTCTGCCCATCTGCACCTCGTCGAGTCGCCAGCGCTGCTGTTGTGCGGCGATGCCGACCCACTCAGCCCGCCGCCCGCCAACCAATGGGTGGCGTCGAGCCTGCGGCGCGCCCGGTGCGAGGTGATCAAGGGTGGCGGCCACACCTTCGCCCGAACCCACGCCGCGGAGGTGGCCGCATCGATCGATGCGCATCTGGCGAACCGCCTGGATTGACGGTTGGCTCCCACACGCTGCCCCGTCCATGGCAAGCTTCGGGGCTTCTTTCCGGCTGAGAGCCCGCTCCGCCCGGTCACGCTCCTATCGAAGGGGGGATGAGGACACTGCGGGGTGGCCCGGCGCTTTCTGATGAGGCTGACTTCCATGATGGCGGCAGAGATGGACGGGCTGTTGACAGCACTGAAGAACCGGTTCGACACGCACACGCAGCGACACCCCGGGCTCGCCTGGGCGGATGTGGCGCGGCGGCTGGACGAGCGGCCGGCGGCGCTGCGCACACTGCAGGCCATGGAATCCACCGGTGGAGAGCCGGACGTCGTCGGCGTCGACCCGGCGACAGGCCATCTCGTGTGGTGCGACTGTTCGGCAGAGAGCCCCAGTGGGCGCCGCAGCCTCTGCTACGACCGGGCGGCGCTCGATGCACGCAAGGAGAACAAGCCCCGCGGCAGCGTGCTCGAGCAGGTGGCCGAGATGGGGGCTTCGCTGCTCACCGAGGAGCAATACCGGCACTTGCAGACGTTGGGCAGCTTCGATGCCAAGACCTCGAGCTGGGTGGCGACGCCGGAGGACGTGCGCCGCCTCGGTGGAGCGCTGTTCTGCGATCGGCGCTATGGCCGGCTGTTCGTCTATCACAACGGGGCCGAGTCGTATTACGCCGCGCGGGGCTTCCGCGTCTGGCTGGAGACCTGAGGCAGGGCTGGCAGCACCGCCGCATCCGCTCGTTGCGGCAGGGTCGTTCACAGCATCCGGGCCGACGATGCGCTTGGCGCTTCATCGATCACCGCAGATCGTTAGACCGAATCGGTAGGGCGCGGCCCGGCGGGTGGAGCCGCCAACCCGCCTAGGGCGTGTTCACACGACGCAGCCCCGATGCGTTGCCACCAGAACCGGTCGAGCGCAAGGCGTAAAACGAAGCCGGGGTGCGGCCCCGGCGAGGCTTTGCAACGCCGCGGGCGGGCTGGTTCTGGTGGCAACCGTTCGGGAACGGGCCGTCCAGGGTGCATGGCGGCGTTGCCCAACTTGCCCGGGCACCAGCCTGGGCGGCGTCGGGCGCCTTGCCCTGCATCCCTGGACAACCCGTTCGCACGGGGCTGCGTCGTGTGAACACGCCCTAGACTGCGCGAGGCGGCCCACGCTCTTCATGAGGCCCGTTCGACCACAAGACAGGAGATGACATGACCCGTGACACCAGCCAGTGGCGGTTCGAGACCAAGTTGGTCCACGCCGGCTACACCCCCGAGCCCACCACGCATGCGGTGGCCGTGCCGCTGTACCAGACGGTGGCCTACAGCTTCGACAGTGCCCAGCACGGTGCCGACCTGTTCGATCTGAAGGTGGCGGGCAACATCTACACCCGCATCATGAACCCGACCCAGGCCGTCCTGGAGGAGCGCCTTGCCGCTCTCGAAGGGGGTCTCGCTGCGCTGGCGCTGGCGTCGGGGCAGGCCGCGATCACCTACGCGATCCAGACGATTGCCGAGGCGGGTGACAACATCGTCAGCTCGACGTCGTTGTACGGCGGCACCTACAACCTGTTCGCACACACCTTGCCGCAGTACGGCATCACCACCCGCTTCGCCGACGACCGCGACCCCGCGAGCTTCGAGCCGCTGATCGACGAGCGCACCAAGGCGATCTACGTCGAGAGCCTGGGCAACCCGCGCGGCAACATCACCGACCTCGCCGCCCTGGCGGCCATTGCGCATCGCCATGGCGTGCCTTTGATTGTTGACAACACCGTGCCCAGCCCTTACCTGTGCCGCCCGATCGAGCATGGGGCCGACATCGTCGTGCACTCGCTTACCAAGTACCTTGGCGGGCACGGCACCAGCATCGGGGGCGCCATCGTCGACAGTGGCAAGTTCCCCTGGGCGCAGCACAAGGCACGCTTCAAGCGCCTGAACGAGCCCGACGTCAGCTACCACGGCGTGGTCTACACCGAAGCGTTGGGCGCGGCGGCCTACATCGGCCGCGCGCGGGTGGTGCCGCTGCGCAACATGGGCGCAGCGATCTCGCCGTTCAACGCCTGGCAGATCCTGCAAGGTGTGGAGACCCTGGCCCTGCGCATGGATCGCATCTGCGCGAACACGCTGGCGGTCGCGCAGTACCTGCAGCAGCACCCCAAGGTGGGCTGGGTGAACTATGCCGGTCTGGAAGACCATCCCGACCATGCATTGGTCAAGCGTCAAATGGGAGGCCGGGCGTCGGGCCTGCTGACCTTCGGGGTGCGCAGTGGCCGCGCGGGCGGCGAACGCTTCCTGGATGCGCTGCAGCTGTTCACCCGCCTGGTGAACATCGGTGACACCAAGAGCCTGGCCACGCACCCCGCCAGTACCACCCATCGCCAGTTGTCACCGGAAGAGTTGGCGCAAAGTGGCGTGGGTGAAGATACGGTGCGGCTGTGCGTCGGCATCGAGCACATCGATGACCTGATCGCCGACCTCGACCAGGCCCTCGCGGCGAGCTGATCGCAGTCCGCAACGACGAACGCCAGGCCGCTTTCACGGGCGGGCCTGGCGTGGTGGCGGGGCGGCGCCGACCCCATCCGGGGCCGGGCCGATCGTCACTCAGAACACCGTCAGCGAGCCTTCATGGCTCAGAGGCATGAACACGCCGTTGCCCTGGTACTGCAATTCCAGCGTGTCGTAGGGGCCGCCCAGCACACCACCGGTGATTCCCAGGGTGCTGAAGGGGGTGGACTTGTGGATTTGCCCACCGTGCTCCAGCGCGAGCATCTGCCGGCCGTCGGCCGAGCTGCACACCGAGCTCCAGTTGTGGTCGGTGTAGCGCGGCAGCCAGGTGGCACCGCCGTCTCTCGAGGTGTAGATCTGCCCGCCCGACTGCAGTGCCACCACATACTGCCCGTTGGCGGAGGAGTCGATCGCGATCCAGTTGCCGACCGAGGCCCGTGCGAACCACGTGATGCCGCCGTCGCTGGAGGTGTGGATCTGTCCCCCGAACACCGCGGCCACCAGCTTGAGGCCGTCGGATGACGAGGTCAGCGCGGCCCAGGCGCGGTTGGTTTCGCGGGGAGTCCAGTTCACGCCGGCGTCGGTTGAGGTGTAGACCTGGCCGCCATATTCGGCCGCAGCCATGCGCGAGCCGTCGGCCGAGGTGCTGACGGAGAACCAGAGGCGGTTCGAGTCGCGCGCCACCCAGGTGGCGCCAGCGTCGTACGAGGTGTAGAGCTGCTCGCCACCGGCCGCCGCCACGAGGGTGTTGCCGTCGGCCGAGGAGGCCACGTTGTACCAACTGCGCGCGGTGTCACGGGCAGTCCAGGTCAAACCACTGTCTTCAGAGGTGTAGAGCTGCCCCCCGGGGACGCCTGCCACCAGCTTGGCGCCATCGGCTGACGAGGCGATCGTGTACCAGAGTCGGTTGCTGTCACGGGGGGTCCAGGTCTCGCCGGCGTCGGTCGAGGTGTAGACCTGGCCACCGTACTCGACCGCCGCCAGCTTGGTGCCATCGTCCGACGAGGCAATGGACTGCCAGCCCCGGTTTGATTCCCTGGGCGTCCAGCTGACGCCAATGTGCCCCAGGCTGCCGCCGTAGATCGTCTGACCGTCGTTCTGCGCGATCGTCCAGGTGCCCGTGCCCACGCCGGCCACCGAAACCAGATCGCCTTCGTTGAGATCAGCCGAATCAGGCAAGGTGATGGTGATGTCGGCGCTGCCCGAGGCACGATACCCGGTGTTCGCCTCGGCCTGCACATCGCTGGCCGTGACCTCGACCCAAGTGACACCGGCGGGGCGGCACACATAGGCGGTGCTGGTCACCTCGCTGGCGTCCAGCACATCGTCGCCGTCGGTGTCGACGCCGGCTTCGATCTTGGTGCCGCCAGTGGTGCAGTGGGCCCCCGCGGCTTCGGCGGTCATCTTGACCAGCGATGGCGCGCCATCGACGCCATCGAGGCCGTCGATGCCGTTGGCACCGTTGCACACATACTGCGTGGTCTCGATTTCCTCAGTGTCCAGGATGCCATCGGCATCTGCATCCTGGCCCGCGGTCGCCTTGATGCCGCCGGCCGGGCAGTTCGCGCCGGCGGGCTCGACCGTGGTGACCACCAAGGCGCCTGCGGCGCCGTGGCAGACGTATTGGGAATCTTCGATTTCGCCGTCGCCAAGGAGGCCGTTGTGGTCGGCATCGGCGCCGGCGTCGATCCGCACACCGCCCGTGCTGCAGTTTTCGCCGGCTGCTTCGGCACTGATTCGGCTGAGGGTCAATTCCGTTTGATCAACGCTCCCCGACCCGTCACTCCCACCACATCCAGACAGCGACAGGGCGGCAAGGCAGGCGAGGGTGATCCAGCGCAGAGGCGGCAGTGAAGGCAGGCGCTGCGCGGCAGGTGCGGTGCGAAATCCGTCCAACGGAGTCTCCTTGGGCTGCGTCCGCTGCGGGCTGCAGCGAAGAGATGTGACGAGTCCAATTCGTATCTTCGTGGCGGCGTCTTCGCTCGATCAGGGGATGAGCGCTGGTTTTCAGGCCCTTACCGCCTGCTGGCGCGTTGTTGGGCGGGTCGCCGTGGGGCGTCGCTTTCGTCCAAGACGGTGGATCGGCGGATGCGTATCTTGTAGCCCGAACTGTCAATACACAGGCCGAGGCCCGGCCCAGCGAGATGCCGTCAGCAGTGCCCTCACAGTCGCCACTTCGTCCACCCGACGCGTGTCGCGCTGCCATCAGAACTGCCCGGCCTGAGGAGGCCTCGGACATCGTGGACCTGGTGAATCGCGCCTATCGGCCGGGGCTGGGTGGGCCAGGCCACGCGGTGGCGGGGTGGACGCACGAGTCGGCGTTGGTCAGCGGGCCTCGACTGACCCTGGTTCAGGCTCGCGGGTTGTGGACCGCCGACACCGAGGTGCTGGTGCTGGATGGAAGCGTGGGCGGGCTGGCCGCCTGTGTGCACCTGCGGCGCGCGGGGTTTGACGCCTGCATCGGCCTGCTGGCTGCCGATCCAGCGCAGCAGGGCTCAGGGCTGGGAAGCCGCTTGTTGGCGGCGGCTGAGCGGCATGCCCTCGAGGTCTGGGGAAGCGACCGGGCCTGCATCTCGGTGGTGGCCGAGCGGAGCGAGTTGGTCGCGTACTACCAGCGGCGCGGTTATGTGCGCCGCGGCAATGAGGTGGGACCCTACCCGGCGTCGGCCGGCATCGGCCTGCCGCGACGGCCCGGCCTCGGTGTCATCCAGATGGACAAGCCGCTCGGAGCGTGACGCTCGGAGGGTGCTGCTCAGCCTTCGGGCCCGACCCCGCGGCTCACTGGGGTTCGCTGCGGATCCGCAGAGCCCGCGGCGAGAGGGTGAACTGGCTGATGAGGCGTCGGCACCCGCGCGAGGAGGCCGAGGCCGAAGTGCTGCTCGAACGGCAGGTCTTTTCGATGGGCGTAGCCGATGTAGCAGTCGCACTTGAACCGGCTGCAGGCGCGGGGCTTGAGCATCGTGTCGAGTGCGTCGACGTACAGATTGCCCAGCCGCGTGGGGATGAAGTGGCAGCGCTGGACCGTGCCGTCGCCGTCGATGGTGAGCGCCTCTTCACCGGCGCGACAGGCGGCGCCGCGCGACCAGCCTGGCGAGTGGTTGTGCGCGAAGAAGGGGTCGATCGACTCGAGCCAGCGCAGGTCGTCGTCGCTGTAGTAGCCGGGCCGGCGCCGGTCGTAGGCGTTGAACCACATCGGCACGTCGCTCGGCAGCGCGGCCCGCAGCGCGCGGATGTCCGCGTAGTGCTCGTGCAGCGCCACCACGCCCACCGAATGCCGAATGTTCAGCGACGCCAGGTGCCTGCAGCGGGCCACGAACCGGTCGAGCGTGGTCTGCCCCGGGTGGAAGGTGCACCACAGCGACACCTTGCCGGCGGGCGCGTCAGCCAACCAGGCGAGCGGGCCAGAGAGGTTGGTTTGCGCCGACACCTGTGTGACCTGCGGCTGGGCGGCCAGGTCGAGCATCGCGCGTCGGTAGTGCTGGCGGATCAGGGCCTCTCCCCAGGGCGTGAAGCCGATGCGCAGCGGCCCGGGCTGCGGGCGCGTCCAGTCCACGAAGCGCTGCAGGTCGCGTGCATCCTGCTGCAGCGTCGCGCGGCTGTCACGTCGTTTGGCGAAGGGGCAGTACGGACAAGCGTAGTTGCAGCTGGCCAGGCGTCCGCGGAAGTGCAGCGTCAGCATGCCACGGCCTGTGACAAGGCGCGCACCCGATCCGAGGCGAGCCAGGGCCCGATGACATCGGCGAAAGCCAGCCCCTGCTCGGTGAGCACCAGGTGATCGCCTTCGTCGTCCGCCAGGCCCAGGGTGATCAACTCGGCCAACGGGGGCCAATCTTCGAGCGGGCGTGCCCCGAACTGCCGGGCGTAGGCCTCATGCGCCAGACCGGGCCGCACCAGCAGCGACTGGATGAGGTAGCGGCGCCGCCGCTCATCGGGTGTCAGCTCGAAGCCGTGGTGGGCATGCGCCAGGTCGTGCGCCGTGCTCCCGATGAAGGCTTCGACGATGTCGCGGGTGGGTTCGCGCTCCACCGCATACCGGCCCGAGTAGTGCAGGGCGCGGGTGTAAGAGCGTGCCCCGGCGCCCAGGCCCACCATGCCGTCACTCTGGCAACAATAGGCCGGCCCGGTGTCGGCGGGGGCATGCGGCGCGCGGAACATGCGCATCGAGACCTGCTCGTAGCCCGCGGCCAGCAGCCGCTCGCGGGCCACGGTGTACAGCGACAGCCGTGTGTCTTCGCGCTGCGGCGCAGGGGGCACCGTTGGTGCCTTGGCCGGGCCGGCGCGCCGGATGGCGATCCTGCCGAGGCCGGTGCGCGGCCTCACATAAAGCGGGTAGAGGTACAGCTCCTCCGGCTCGAAGCGCAGTGCGCTGTCGATCGAGGCGAGCCAGCTGTCGCAGGTCTGGCCCTCGATGCCGTAGATGAGATCGAGGTTCAGCGTGGCGATGCCGGAACGCCGGATCTCCTCGATGGCTTCGGTGACGGTGGCGTTCTGCTGCGGCCTGGCCAGCGATCGCACCTCGTCAGCCATGAAGCTCTGAACGCCCATGCTGATCCGGTCGACGCCGGCGTCGCGGCACACACCCAGGCGGTCGCGGGTCACCGTCTCGGGCGACACCTCGATGCCCGAAGGGACGCTGCCGGGCTCGATGCGCAGATGGCGCTGCACGCCCTCGTACACCCGCGCCAGCTGGGCGGCGCTGAGGTAGGACGGTGTGCCCCCGCCGAGGGCCAGGCGCGCGAAGCGGCGTTCACCGAGCACCTCGTCCATCACCGCCATCTGCCGCCACAGCGCGTCGACATAGCGGTCGACAAGGTCATCACCAGGTTGCGCCATCGCGAACAGGTTGCAAAAGCCGCAGCGCATCGTGCAGAAGGGCAGGTGCAGGTAGGCGAACAGGGCGGAACGGTCCTCGGCAGCCCACAGCGGGGCCAGCGGCGCCGGCCGAGCCAGTGGCCGATAGGCGCTCTTGTGCGGGTACGAGTACGAGTAGGCCTGGTAGGGGCCGGTCGCGATCAGGCTCGCCAGGGACATCGGATCACGGGCGTTCACGAGGGCTCCAGAAAGAAATGGGCATAGGGCACCGTCCAGACGCACTCGTGGGCCACGCGGTGGCCCTGGTGGCCGTCTTCGCCATAGGCGCTGCCATGGTCAGAACAGACGATCACGAAGCTGGGGCCGCGTTGGCGGCAGGCCGACCACAGCGGCGCCAAGGCGCCATCCACATAGCGCAACGCGGCGGCGTGGGTGTGCATTGAATCGACGGTGGCACCGGGCAGGTGGCACCGGTTGGGTCGGTGGATGGCCGAGACATTGATGAAGAGCATCACCCGCCCCGGCAGCTCCGCGAGCCGCCGGCACGCCAGTGCCACCTGGCGCTCGGTCGAGTGCCGCGCCCCGACGCCCATGGACGGGCTCCAGTGGCTCTCGGCGAAGAGATCGGGCAGCACCCGGCTCAAGGCGGTTTGCCGATTGAAGAAGCCGACGCCGCCGATGCACACCGTGTGGTAGCCGGACGCAGCCAGCCCGCTGACGATGTCGGCCTGGTCGCACACATACGTGGTGTCCGACGTGGTCTGGCTGCCGACGAACGCCGTCGCGAACAAGCGGGCATCGGGCCCGCCCTCGGAGGGGGTGGGCAGAAAGCCGGCGAAAAACGCGTGGTGGGCCGCGTAGGTGAAGCTGCCCGGCGTGTGACGGCGTTCCCAGCCGCCCGGCGGCAGCAGGCTCTGGAACACCGGCAAGCGACCCTGCTCGAACTCGGCCTGCGCCACGTCGTAACGCAGGGTGTCGAGCGTCACGAACACGATGTCGTGCGTGCCGACCACCGCGTTCATGTCGACCGGGTTCGCGCTCATGCCGGCATGCCTTGGCGCCACGGGGCCCACGCCGACGCCGAAGCCGGCTGGCCCATCCGTGCGTGCAGCACGGCGTGCGTGTCCAGCCCCTGCCAGAGCAGGCCGGGCAGCAGGTCGCCAAAGGCGTTGGCTTCGATGATGCACGGCCGGTCCCGATGGGGCAGCACGTCGAACCCGATCACGCCACTGGCCGGGAAAGCGCTGGCCGCCCGAGTGACCAATTGCTCGATGCGAGCTTGAGCGGCCTGGCTCAGCACCTGCTCGGCCGGTAGCCGCTCGGCGTCCAGATGCAGGTTCGTCATGGTGTGCGGGCTCAAGCGGGCCACGCGGTGCGCCGGGCTGCCGAGCAGGGCCAGCATGCGCAGGTCGAAGTGGCCGGCACCCCAGCGCGGCTTGGTGATCCACACCTCTGCATAGGCGCCGTCGGCGGCAATCCGGTCGATCAGGTCTCGGATCGGCTCCACGCCCAGGTAGCGGCTGACGCGCTTGTCGTTGAACAGGCGCGTCTCGCCTGCCCGGCCGGACTCGATCACCTGGCGCGCGGTGGTGGTGGCTTGGTGGCGGCCCGGCAGATGGCGCCGGTAGGCCACCACGCCGGCGGCCGATGAGCCGTACCGAGCCTTGACGAACACCCGGTCCGCACCGTGCTCGTCCATCCGGCGTTGCAGGTCATCAAAGCCCTCGATCGGCCCGAGCAGCGGTGGCGTAGCCACGCCGTGAGACTGCAGCCGGCGCTGGCAGGTCAGCTTGTCGGTCATCGCCAGGATGTCGTCCGGCGGGTTGACCGGGTGGGCGGCCGAGCGGGTGCACGACTGGCCAATGGCCTGCATCGCCCACCGAAAGCCTTCGAACCAGAGCCGACCGTGGCCGAGCTCGCCATGCTGCAGCGGTGCCGGTGGCAGCAGGCCCAGCAGATGGGCCCCGTGCGTGATCAGCGCGTGATGGACGGCGGGGTCGTCGCCGGGTGGTTCGATCTTGAGGACGCACGGGCGGGCGATGGCCTCGTCGAGCACCGCAGGGCGGTCGAGCCAATCGGCCCAGGCGACCCACGCCGGCGGCGGCACGCCGAGCCGCTCGCAACTGGCCAGCACCTGGCGGTGGCGCTTGCTGCCGGCCACCCCCAGCACCACCCAGTGTGCAAAGCGCGCACCGGGCGGCCGGCGGTCATTCGCCGACGGCCACGTAGCGGTACTCGTCATCCTCTTCCTGCACGTCATCCAGCACGACACCCGGCATCGCGGCCCGCAACTGCGCTTGCAGTTCGTCGCTGATGTAGTGGTGCGAGAGATCGACGCGGGGCAGCCTGCGCACCAGCGGGCTATTCAACAGCGCCTGGGCGCCCTCGTCGCCCAGCGTACCGAGCGACAGATCCAGCACCGCCAACTGCGATATCCACGGTTGGCCGGCGATCCAGGCGGCGATGGCGTCCGCCATTTCTGCATCGCGCAGGCCCAGGTATCGCAGGCCCGGCGTGCGCAGCTTTTCAACTGCTGCTGTCACCGCGTCCAGATCGGCATCGAAGCCGTAGTCGGAAGTGCCGACCCACAGCTCCAGGTGTTCCAGCGCGGGGAAGCTGCAGCCCGCGAGGCCTTGCCACACGGTGGCCGGCAGTCCGCCGCACTCGATCACCAGCCGCTTCAGGCCAGCGTGCGTGCAGGCCGGAAACGTCAGCGAATTCGAGCCCCGGATATGCAACTGCTCGAGGCGCGGGAAGGCCTGCAGCAGCCGTGTGTAGTCACCCTGGATGATCCAGGAGATCTCGCACTCTTCGTAGGTGATGTCGCCGATGAACACGGCCTTCAGCTGAGGCAGGTCGGCGGCCCGGTCGGCCAGCGCCGCGATCACGCCGTCGGGGTTGTTCTCGTGGGGTTCTTCCCAGGCGCCGATGACCAGGGCCTCCAACCGAGACTTGTCCACTTCGGCGAGGAATTCGTCGAGCAGGGTCACCATCGTGGTGTCCGCGTCGTAGTCGAGGCTCAGTCGGTAGACGACATCGGCCGCCGAATCGACAGGTTGACCGCGCTCGTAGTCACGAACTTCCTTGCCGGCGAAGCGCTGCGTGAGGTTGGAGATGGTCATGGCGGATCGTGGGGGTGGAACAAAGTGGCGCCGAGTATCGCGCGGGCTGCTGACACCCCGCATCGTTGAACGATGAGTGAAGAAGTGCACATCGCCGCGCGGCACGCGCGGTGTCGGTTCGGTGAATGTCGGGAAGACTGGCTCACTTCGATACGGCGTTGTCTGCGCATGTCTGCCCGCACCCACCACTTCCGCATGAAATACCTGATGGCGCAGTTGGCGCTGCAGGGGCCGCAGCGCTTCCTGGACAAGTTCAGGCCCGGAGGCGACGAGCGCTTCTTCACGGACCTGTGGACGGCGGTGGGCCGCGAGCTGGATCCGGCGGAGCGCCTGCCCAACGAAGGCGCGTCAGTGTGGCATCGCCCGGCCGATGCACAGCGGGGCGAGCTGGTGGTGCTCACACTGCCAGCCCCTGCCGCCGTGTCCGAGGCGTACTTCATCGGCGTGCTGTTCCAGGCCACGCGTTGCCGGGTGTTCTGCCTCGAACATTCTGAGCATCCGATGACGAAGTCGGCTTCGACCGTGCTGTCAGAGCTGGCGGCGAATGGGCGCTCGAACTGGGGCGAGGCGGTCGCCACCGACCGTGAAGCGTTCGCCGCGCTGATCGACGCGCTGGTGAGCGACCCCGACGCTGCGCCGCTCACCTTCACCCCGATCCGATTGGCGTGACGCGCCCATTGGCGGGCCTCGGCTGCGCCTGCACGGAGGCCCGGCCCTCGCGAAGCACACCGATCGATCTGCACGGCCTGGCCGCTCAGGGCGTCACTGCGGGCCGAAGGTGGGCTCGATCGACGAGCGCCGAGTCACCGCGGCCAACCAACGCTCCAGCGGTGAGGACAAGGGCGAAGGCGTGGCCCCCTCGTCGCACGCCTCGCGCGGGTAGGCCAGCAGCCAGCCCAGCAGCGCCAACGCGCCGACGATCTGGGCGGCCACGATGGCCGGCAACAGCGAGGCGGTGCTGAGCACGTTCGGCAGCGGCAGGGCGCACCACAGCAGGCAGGCCACGGCCAGGCCGTAGAGGCCGGCGAAGACGCGGCGAGCGCGTCGGTGGGTGGCGTCGTGCCAGGCCTGGGCAGAGGCGGTGGATTGGTCGTGCGGAGCCCAGCGATCGGTGGATGTGTTCAATGTGTTCATGTCGTTCTCCCGTTGAGACCACATTGGACGCGGCGAGAGGCTCAAGGGGCGAGCCAGCACTGGTTCGCCGCCGCATCGTTCAACGAACGAGACGTCCGCGGGTGGGTGCGAGGCCGATGGTGGCCTCCATCCCCGCGGTGAAGCGCAGGTAGTCGGCTTCGATGCCGTCGGAAAAGATCACGCCATGGTCCGGCATGCGCGAGCGCAGCTTCAGCGGCCGGGCTGCCGTCACTTCGCCGTACACCAACTGAGCCGATGAAGTGCGGCTGGCGAAGGGCTCGCGCACTGCAAAGGCGAGGTGATCGGTGTCCCAGGGCATCGGCCGGTAGGCGCCAGCGGCGCGCGCGGCGCTGGAGGCCTCGGGCTGCAGGGCCGCGGCGATGCCCAGCGACCCGGTGACGATGCTCTTCAGCCATGCCGACGAGCCCAGGCCGGTGGAGACGACCAAGCCTGATGACGATTGCGCTTCGGCGTGATCCCCGAGGCGGATGTCGTACAGCGCGGAGGTGTGCGTGCGCGGGCCGATGAACAGGTCGTTGACGGCCAGCAGCGTCTGGCCATCCGACAGTGTGGCCCGGGCCATCGTCACCGAGGTCACTGGACGACGATCGGCGGCCACATCGGCCAACAACGGCTTCAGCTCGGTGGGCAGGAAGGGCAGCAGCAGTCCGTCCCAGCGGCTCGGTTCGGGATTGACGCCGACCAAAGGCTGCCCGTCGAGGTACTTCAGCGTGTTGGCGACCAGACCATCCTGCCCCAACGCCACCACGATGTCGTCGGCTGCGAAGACGAAGTTGGGCAGATAGTCGCGGTCGATCATCTGGTGCCGGCCCCAAGCCTGCAGCGCGTGGCTCACCTCGGTCTTCGCTCGGGCGTAGGCCGCGTCTTCACGCACGTAGTCGGAGAAGTCGGCCCCCAGATGCTCCAGATAGAACTTGGCCTGTCCGAGGGTATGGAACCGGGCGAGCAACTCGTCCAGCCGGGTGCGGCGAGTCACCAGCACCACCTTGCGGTCAGGCGCGCTCACGGCCGGCCTTCGTGGGGGTGATGCTGGCGGCCACAGTGGCCAACGGGTTCGCGGCGGAGCCTGCCATCAGGCTCTGCAGCAATTCCGGGGAGACATTGAGCTGCCCGATGCGCTCCGCGCGCTCGGCGATGCCGCCGAAGGCCTGCGCGATCAACTGGCCGGGCTGCATGCCGGCGGCCGCCAGGGCCTGGACCACCCGCGGGTCGGCCGACTGGAGCGCCTGCATCACGGCCCCCACACGGTGCGCCTCGGCCTCGGCCAGCGCGCGCCTGTTGCGAGCCTGTCCGTCCACGAAGTCGGCACGCCGGGTTTCGAGTTCGATGTCGGAGGCCATCTGCTCTGCCCGCAGCGCGTTCTCCTTGCGCATCAACGTCGCCTTGGCTTCCATCTGCGCTTCGCGCATCTCGCGCTTTTTCTGTTCAACGGCGATGTCGGTGTCGAGCTCGTTCTGCCGGATGGCGCGTTCGTTCTCCACCGCCGACATGCGCCGTGAATAGATCGCATCGTCGGCTGTCTTGAGGTTGGACTCGCGTGCCTCGGCCTCCAGGGCCCGGGCGATGTCCGGGTTGGGCTTGATCGCGATGATCGACACACCAAGGATCTCCAGGCCGAGCGCCGCCATCTCGGGCTGAAGCGCCAGTTCATCCTGCGCGGCGCGGGCGATGGCCGACGAGGCGCGCAGGGCTTCTTTCAACGGCAGTGCCTGGACGGCTTGCTGGATGATCACCTCCACCTGCATCGCCACCCGGTCCCCCAGGCGACCGGGATCTTCCGACACGTAGCTCTGGCCGTCGCGTGCCAGCGAGAAGTCCATCAGCGCGGCGGTCTTGTGCGGATCGCCGATCCGATAGGTGACCTGGCCCTGCACGGTGACCGATTGGAAATCCGAGGTCACGAGGTCGAGGATGAACGGGCGGTCCTTGCTGCCCACCGGCACCGCCACCAGGGTGGTCGTCGGGCCGTAGTAGAAAAACGATTGACCCATCCCTTCGCGAACGATCTGGCCGCCGCGGAACTGCATCAGGTGCACGGTGGGCTGGGACTTGATGAAACGGATGCCGAACATGGCCTCTCCTTTGGTTGTATAGGACAACTTATGTGGGTTGCACAATACAACTTATCTGGGTGAGCGTCAACAGGTGAGCGTCAATCGGCGGGCACCAAGCGGCGGGCACCATCAAGCGGCGGGCTCTTTGCCGGCCGGTGCAGCCCCGCGGATTCAGGAAGCGACTAGCGGCGCGGTCAGGCCGCTCGGCGCAGCGCCGAAGTGCTCGATGTCGGCGAGCGGCGCGGGGCAGCCGCCGTGCGGGCCGGTTCGGGCACCTGGGCGCCGGGGCGCAGCAGCGGCTCCTGCTCGAACAGTTGCACCACCCAGTCGATGAACACCCGCAGCCGCTTGCTCATGTGGCGGCGCGAAGCGTAGGCCAGGTAGATGGGTTTGTGGTCACAAGCCCAGTCGGGCATCAGCCGCACGAGGCGGCCATCGAGCAGCGCATCCTTGACCAGCAAGCTGCCCACCGACATCACGCCCAGGCCCGCCAGCCCGGCGGCCACGTAGGCGTTGCTCTCGTTGAGCGACAAGGTGCTGCGGCAATCCACCGTCAGCCGCTCGCCCGCGCGCTCGAATGTCATCGGCCGTGGCTTGCGGCTGCTGGGCATGAACAGCGTGAGCACGCGGTGCCGTGGGTCTTCCAGATCACTGGGGTGGGTGGGGGTGCCGTGCGCCCGCAGGTATTCGGGCGAGGCACAGGTGATGTAGTTCATCACCCCGAGTCGGCGGGCGACCAGTGATTCGTCTTCCACCTCACCGCCGCGGATCACACAGTCCACTTTCTGTGCGATCACGTCGACCACCACGTCGCCCACGCCGAGGTTGATTTCGATCTCCGGGTACCGCGCCTGGAACAGCGGCAGTGCGGGAATCAGAAACTGCCGTGCGACGGCGGCCCCGACCTCGACGCGCAAGCGCCCCTGCGGCACGGCCTGGGCATCGACGACGCTGGCTTCCAGCGCATGCCAGTCGTTGAGCCAGTCGGCGGCGTGCTCGTACAGGCGCTGACCATCGGGCGTGACCGACAGCCGCCGCGTGGTGCGGTGGATCAGCTTGGTGCGCAGGTGCGCCTCCAAGTCTTGCACCGAGCGCGTCACGGCGGCGTTGGTGGCCCCCAGCGACGCCACCGCCTTGGTGAAACTGCCGCATTCAACGACGCGGGCGAAGGCTTGCAAGGCGGCGTACTTGTCCATGCGGACGATTGTTGCACCAGCGAAAAACTGCTCGCACCGGCAAAGGCTTGCTGGATGGCCCCGACCCTCCTATCGTGCGGCCCGTGCCGTTCGGCGGGCGCCGTGTCCCGAGGAGCGCAAGACCCCCGGCATGTCAGGCCATGGCGCAGCCGGCCCACGCCCGACCTTCGGTTGTGGAACATTCAGCCCCGGGCGGGGCGCCGGACGGCCACACCTCCACCAGATTCAGGATGCACAACAAGGACCAACGATGACGACACCCATGACAAGACTTCACGCCTTCACACGCACGGCCCTGGCCGCCTTGGTGTTCACCGGCATCGCCGCCGGCTCCGCCGTCGCGCAGACCCCGCCGCCGCCGGCACTCGCCAAGGCACAAGCGGGCTACGTGCGCATGATGCTGGGCGATGCCGAAGTCACGTCGCTGTCCGACGGCACGGTGGTGCTCAGCGCGGACATCCTCACCGGAGCCAAGCCCCAGCACGTGCAGGATCTGCTCAAGCAGGCGCATCAGACCGGCCCGCTGCACACCTCGGTCAATGCCTATCTCGTCAAGCTCGGCGACAAGCTGGTGCTGGTCGACACCGGTGCAGGCGGCTTCTTCGGGCCGTCGCTGAACAAGCTCCAGGCCAGCATGAAGGCGGCCGGCTACACCCCGGACCAGGTCACCGACATCGTCATCACCCACTTGCACGCCGACCATGTGGGCGGGCTGGTCAATGGCGACGCCATCCAGTTCCCCAACGCCAATGTGCACGCCGACAAGGCTGAGCTCGATTTCTGGCTCGACACCGCCAAGATGGACGCTGCGCCGAAGGGCGCGCAGGGCTTCTTCAAGATGGCCCAGGCGGCGCTGACACCGTACGTGAAGGCGGGCAAGGTCAAGCCATTCACGGGTGCTACCGAGATCGTCCCGGGGCTGCGCACCCAGCCCACGCACGGCCACACGCCCGGTCACAGCTTCTACGTGTTGGAAAGCAAGGGCCAGAAGCTCGTTTTCTGGGGCGACCTGATGCACTTCGAGGAGGTGCAGTTCCCCGATCCCACCGTCACGGTGGCCTTCGACACCGATTCCAAGTCTGCCAAGGCGCAGCGCTTGGCCGCATTTGCCGATGCCGCCAAGCAGGGCTACTTGGTGGCGCCGTCCCATGTGACGTTCCCGGGCATCGGCCACCTGCGCAAACAAGGCAGTGGCTATGTGTGGCTGCCGGTGCGTTACGTGAACGACGCGCATTGATCGCGACGGGCCACCTCGCCGTGGCCCCACCCCACACGGCGAGCACCGTGCCCAGCAAAAGAAAAGGGCCCGTCCGCGGGTCGCGGCGGGCCCTGGTCGCAGGCGGGGCCGTTGAGGCTCAGCGCGTGGCGGGCTGAAGAGGCGCGGTGCTGCCGAACGTCGGCCAGGCGAGCTGCCAAAGACGGGCCGCACGGCCCAGGAACACGCCGCTCAACGCACCGTACAGCAGGCTCAGGGAACCGGCAAACACCGCCTGTTGCGCCAGGCCGGGCTGCATCGCCAACATCACGCCCACGGCGTACTTGGTGAAGAAGATCGCCATCATCATCGACAGCGGCACCGCGCTGCCGGGCAGCACGAAGTTGCGGCTGGCGGCGTCGTACTGCGTGCCTTCAGGGGCCGGCCTGCGCATCACGAACACCGCGCTCACTGCAAGGGCCTTCAGCCACACCAGCAGCACCCACGGGTGGGCCGCTGCGAGGCCGGAGCAGACCCCGTACAAGGACAGGCCCAGCATGCCCAGCGGCAGCAGCGACGCCCGCAGGAGCTTGACGCGGCGGGTGGCCAATTGCGAGAGGCCCAGCAGCAACAGGGCTGCGAACAGGCCAAACACCCAGGTGGGGGTGTGAGACAGGATCTGGATCAGCATCATGGGGGACTCCGGCGTGTCGGGCGTTGAACATCGATGGAGGCCATGGTGCCGGCGGGGCGCAGGGCGGGCCACCCGGATGCGATGACGGGTGGCCGGCGTTCGCGAATCGCCGTGGATGGGGCGCGAACGGAGGGGCTGGCGGCCGGCAGATTGGCAGGCAGAGCGGCAGATTGGCAGGCAGAGCGGCAGATTGGCAGGCAGAGCGGCAGATTGGCAGGCAGAGCGGCAGATTGGCAGGCAGAGCGGCAGGCGGGTGACCGGGGATCAGGCGTGGCCGCTGGCGCGTTGCCAATCGCCGGCCGTCATCTCATAGACCGAGGTGTCCATGTCGTACCAGTGCTCCACCCCGCGGTAGCGCATGCCCAGGCGCTGCATCACGCGGGCGGAAGCGTGGTTGTCCACGTGGCACACCGACACCAGCAACCCGGCCCGCCGATCGTCGAAGGCCCATCCGGCCATCGTGCGGGCGGCTTCAGAGGCCAGACCCCGGCCCCAGCGGTCCTGCCGCAGACGCCAGCCGATTTCCAGGGGATTGGCCGGGTCGCGGCCGAGATGCTGGATGCAGCCGGCGCCGACCAGTGCCTGGGTGTCGGCCTCGATGAACGCCCACCACGAGCAGCCCCATTCCGCCCAGCGCGCCTTCACGCGCTCAATCACTTCTGAGGTCTCTTGTCGCGTCTCCGGCCGACCGGTCAGGTAGCGCATCACCACCGGGTCTCGGTTCAATGCGTTCAAGCCATCGAGGTGGCGGTCGTCGAAAGGCTCCAGGCGCAATCGCGCTGTCGTCAAGATCGTCATGCCCCATTCTGGACCGGCGGATCGTGAGAAAACACCGATGTGCCGGGCGCGATCGGGCGGCGATTCCGTCAAGATTCTGTTTCCAGCTGTCACGAGCCAGGGAGAAGCACCGCTTCAACATGCGGGACTTCGG
The DNA here is from genome assembly GCF_038066555.1 of Ideonella lacteola. NCBI lineage: Bacteria > Pseudomonadati > Pseudomonadota > Betaproteobacteria > Burkholderiales > Sphaerotilaceae > Ideonella > Ideonella lacteola. The sequence continues at coordinate 31,355 of NZ_JBBUTG010000031.1, forward strand.
CCGATGCACCGGGACAGGTCGATCGGGCTCCACAGACAGCGCGACGAACCTGGCACGGCCCCAGCCCCATTGCCCACTGCGGCACTCGACGCTCAGTGATGCTGAATCAGGGAGATTCGTCATGATCCAAGCAGCCACGGTCCCGCGCGGCTCCTCATTTTCAGTGGCCAACCAGCATGCGCTGGCCACGATCCTGGAAGCAAGCCAGACCCGCAGCATCATCGCCTCGCGCGACATCTTCGACATCTCGGGCATCAAGTTGTGGGCCCGTGATCAGCCTGTCTCCAGCGCACTGCAGCGCCGCCTGCTTGACCGGCAACTGCGCAATCCGCTTGAAAGTTGCCTGCTGGCGGAAGACGGCGTCACGGCCTATGCGTTGGTGCAATCGCTCGAATCGATGCTCGAGCGCGGCGGGCCCGTCGCCACATTGGTGCGGCCGCATGCCGCCCGTTTGGTGCGTGAAACCTCGCACCTGCCGATCCACTCGGTGCCGCAGTTGCTGCTCACCGCGGCCCAGGCGTCGCGGCCCGAATCGTTCGAGCACGCCATCCAGGCGATGGCGCTGTGCGGAGCGATGATGGATGCGCACGGTGGCGGCACCGCCGAGATGCGCATGGCGCTGCTGTGCGGGCTGCTGCACGACCTGGGCGAGATGTACATCGACCCTCGCCATGGCGAGGCAGAGGCCGACCGCGAACTCGATTTCATCAGCTACCAGCAATTGGTGGTGCATCCTCATGTCGGCCACCTGCTGATCGCGCAGTTGACCAACTACCCCGCCGCGCTGCCCCGGGCCATTGCCGAACACCACGAACGCCTCGATGGGTCGGGCTACCCGCACGGGCTGCAGTCCGACGACATGTCGTCACTGGGCCGGATGCTGGCGGTGACTGAGGCGACGTTAGGTACCTTGCGCCATGCCGAGCAGCCCCTGCTGGCGCGTGTCAGCGTGGCCTTGCGCGCCGTGCCTGGCGAATTCGACCTGTACTGGGCCCGTGTGGTCGAGGCCGGCGCCCGTGCCGAGGTGCCCAGCGGCGCGAGGCTCAGTTCGTCCGAGGTGCAAAGTCGGCTCGGCCGTCTGGATGCCGCCTTGCGCACGGCCGAAGAAGGGGCTGCGGAGTTGGCGGCCCAGGCCGAATCGCCGCCGTTGAAGGCCGCGGTGGCACTGAGCCGGCACCTGCTGGCGCGGCTGCGCATCGGGTGGAATGCGAGCGGCCTGTGGAGTTCGCAGGGTCTGTCGGCACGTGACGTTGCCGAAGTCGAGTCGATCGAAGAAGAGCTGGTGTTTCGCCTTCGCGCGGTCGAGCGGGCAGCCCTGTTGCGGGCCGGCGAGCTGGCGCCGGCCGACGCGGGGCGGCTGGCCTCGCTGTGCGAAAGCCTGCGCGCGGCGAGCGTTTGAGCCTGCCTCTTGAATGAGAAGGGGCCTGCCGCCGCATCGGCGGGCAGGCCCCGTGCTGTGCCGGCCTCGAACTACTCGGCTCGGCTCGGCGCTTCGCTGGCGGCTTCCAACACCAGCGAACTCAGCACCTGGTCGGTGACCGCCACCATCGCGTTCGCATCCAGCATCGTCGCGTCGACGGGCTGCAGCCCGACCAGGGCGGCGCAGGCCACTGCCACCGTCAGGTAGAGCGGTGCGTGAAGGAACGTCTTCATGGTGCGGTCCTCCTGGCAAGTCGGTTGTTCTCGGCCGCCCGATCAGCGGACTTCGAGCTTGTTGTCCACGCTGACGACGCCGTTGACGGCGCGGGTCAGCTCGGTGGCGCGTTCCCGTGATCCTGCATCGGGAGCAAATCCCGACAGGTTGACGCGGCCATCGACCGTGTCCACATCGATCTTGAGGGCGCTCAGCTTGGGGTCGCCCGCCAGCGCGGCGTTGACCTTGGCCGTGATCGCCACGTCGTCGGCCTTGGCGGCCATCTTGTCGGTGGCGGCATCGATCTTTTGCTCGGCGCGATTAGCGGCGTTTTCAGTGGCCACCTTGGCCTCGTCGGCCTTCTGCTCGGTCTTGGCGATGGCGCTGTCGAGCTTCTGGCCGGCGGTCTGGTCATCTCGGCGGTCGCAGGCGGTCAGGCCCAAGGTGGCGACCAGGGCGGTCAGCAGCAAACCATGTTGCGCGATCGTGGTGCGTGAATGGAAGTTCATGTCGAGTCCTCTTCTTGGCATGGGCCACCCGCGGTGGCTGGCTGGTGAATCCGGCGTGGGCCGGGCATGGCGGTCGAAGGAAGAAAAACCCGCTCAACCGTGACGCTCAGAGTACGTGGCCCGGCAGGGCGTTGACATCGGCGACGGGCGCGTTCCCTTGTCAGAGGCGGCTGACAAGACCCGTGGCCAAGGCCGCTGGCCGCGTCTGTAGAAGAAGGGGCCGTCCTCGTCGGCGGCCCCTTGCGTGGGCGGCGCGGCCCGTTACGGCGATCGGAGCGGCGCCAACGACCGTCAGAACCGGCCGGAGCGTGAGCGGGCGAACCAGCTCGCCAGCATGGCGACCGCGGCACCGGCAGCCACCGCCATCAGCACCGACTTGACCGGCTCGTCCTGGATGTAGCCGACCGCACGGTCACCGGCGCGTTGAGCCTGGTCTCGCACGGCCTGGCTGGTGTCGCGGGCGCGATCCATGCCCCGGCGGGTCAGCTCTTCCATCTGCGCCGCGGCGCGGCTGAACGCGGAAGGGGCGATGTCGCGCAGGTTGTCCACGCCTTCGTCCACGCCATCCAGGGCGCTGTTGGCGCGACGGCGCGTGGCGCTGACCGCGCTGTGGGCCTTGTCGGCCAGTTGCTCGGCCATTTGGTTGGCGGTGTCGCTGGTGGCCTCCGAGAACGAGGTGGTTGGCTTGGTCATGAGAGGTTCCTTTCGATCGGTGGGGGGAAGAATGACGATGAGGCCGGCTGGTACCTCAGCCCTTGCGCAACAAGCCCATGAGGAAGGCGGCCACCGCCATCACCAGGAACAGGATGAACAGGATCTTGGCGATGCCGGCGGCCCCGGCAGCGATGCCGCCGAATCCAAGCAGCGCCGCGATCAGCGCGATGACGAAAAACACAACGGCGTAGTGCAGCATCTGAAGCTCCTTGTGGGGCAAGGGCGGCGCAAGGCGACCGCCGGTTGGATGGATTCGCAGCCGCTCGCTGCGATGCATCCAATGTAGGCAGCCGCCTCTTCCTACTTCAGCAGCAGACGGCGCGGCGAGATGTCGGTGCGGGAAGCGAGTCGGTGTAGGCGTTGTCCTACGCGCGCGCGCCGGGGCTGGGGGCGGCGTGTTCCGGCGCGGGGAGCGTCGAGTCGACGTCCGTCATGGGCTCGGGCGTCGGCATCAATGGCAGCCTGGCTCGCAGCGTGGTGCCCCGCCCCGGTGCTGTCAGCACCTCCAGGTGCCCCCGCTCCGCTTCGACGCGAAAGCGCATGCCCAACAGGCCGTGGCTGCCCCGTGTGGACCGGTTGGCGTCGAACCCCACACCGTTGTCGCGCACTTCGACCACCGCCCAATCGCCTTCGGTGCACAGCTGCACCTCGATCTTCGTCGCTTTGGCGTATTTCGCGATGTTGGTGAGCGACTCCTGCACCACGCGGAACACCACCAGGTCGGCACCGGGTGCCAGGCGCACCGGCTCCAGCCGGGCATCGATGGGCAGCCCCATGCGTTCGCCCGACTCCTGGCACAGGATCTCCAGCGCCGGCCCGAGGCCCAGGCTGTTGAGGGTCGACGGACGCAGGTCTTCAATGATGCGGCGCTTGAGGGCGATGCCGCTGTTGAGCGCCTCGACCAGGTGTGCCAGGCGCGGCGCCAGGTCAGGGGCGGCCTGCTGCAGCTTGGGCCGGATGCGGGCCACGTCGAGTTTGGCGGCGGTGAGCAATGCGCCCAGCTCGTCGTGCAGGTCCCTCGCCAGGCGTGCGCGCTCGTCTTCGCGGGCGGTCTGCAGATGGCGCGCGAGCTCGGTGAGGTCCGCCGTGCGCAACTGGACTTCTCGCTCCAATCTTTCGCGCTCGGCCTGCGCCTCGGCCTGCCGCTCCGCCCGCTGGCGATCCAGCTGCCGGCCCACCCGCAGGAAGCCGCTCAACACGATCAGGCCGATCACCGTCAGCGCGGCCACGCCCAATCGCCCCATCAGCAGCGTGTCGTACACGCTGCCCAGCGCTTCGCTGCTGGCCTGGGCCTGCTGCTTGAGCAGTTGGTCGATCTCCTTGCGCAGCAGCTCCATCTGGTCGCGGCCGATGCCTGTGCGGACCATCTCGAGGGCCGTACCGCGTGCGCCGCTCGCATCCAGGCGCAGCACCTCTTCCATTTCGCTGAGCTTGGCGATCACCAGTGCAGCGATGCGCTGCCGATGCGCTTCGGCCTGGGCATCACCGCTGTCTCGGTAGAGCTTTTCGATCTTTTGCAGACCATCGAACACGTCGGCACGGGCCGACTGATAGGGTGCGAGGTACTCGGGGCCACCGGTCAACAGGAAGCCACGTTCGCCCGATTCGGCATCCGTGACGCGGCGCAGCACCCGCAGCAATTCGTAGCGGGCCTGGTCCATCGCCGTCAGGCGCGTGAGGCGCGCGTCGGCGCCGTGGTAGGCCAGTTCGCTGAGCAGGATCATCAGCCCGGCCACCAACGCGGCGGCGGGAAACGCCAGCTTCTGATATCGGGCTCGTTCGAGCCATGCAGCAAACGGATGGGCCATGGCCTACACTCCCCCGGCCTTGCAACTGTTCACAACGAGAGCGCCATGATCAGGGTTGGAATTGTGGATGACCACGTGATCGTTCGGACCGGCCTGCGTCAGTTCCTGTCCGAGCAAGTCGACTTGCGAATCACAGGTGAGGCGGCCAACGGCCGCGAAGCACTCGATCTTGTGCGCAAGGGCGAGGTCGATGTGCTGGTGATGGACCTGTCGATGCCCGATCAGAGCGGTGTGGATGCGCTGGCCGCCATCAAGGCGCGCGAGCCGAACCTGCCGGTGCTCATTCTGTCGGGATTTCCGGAAACGCATTACGCGACCACCTTGCTGCGTCAAGGTGCCAGCGGCTACCTCAACAAGGAATGCGACCCGGAAGAAATCGTCACCGCGATCCGCACGGTTTTCCGGGGCCGCAAGTACATCACCTCGGCGGTCGCTGAACTGCTGGCCGACGGACTGGGGGGGGATCCCGACAAGCTGCCGCATGAGCAGCTGTCGGAGCGGGAGTTCCAGGTTTTCCTTCGTCTCGCCAAGGGTGAGACGATCGGACACATGGCCGATTCGATGGCCCTGAGCGTGAAGACGGTGTCCACCTATCGGACGCGGGTGATGGAGAAGATGAAGCTGTCGTCCAACAGCGACCTCACCTACTACGCGCTGAAGAACGGCCTGATTCAGTAGCGCCATGGGCGAGGGCCGCTTCGGCCCCGTCAAGCCTGGGGCAGGGGGCGGCTGAGCCCCTCGCAGTAGGCCAGCAGTTCCTCGAGCTCGGCCGACTTGTCGAACACGCGGTCAGCGCCCAGCTGCGCACAGCGCTTACGCATGTCGGCGGTGGCGAAATTCGTCAGCACCACCAGCCGCGCTTCGGGGTGAAGTTCGCGGGCCTGTCGCAGCACGTCGAGCCCGGTGCCCTTGCGCAGGAAGATGTCGATGATCATCAGGTCGCAGGTGTCGGCCGGGTGGCCCCGCAGCCATTCGACCGCGCTGCGCTCGTCTTCGGCCGTGCCCACGATCTGCACCGCCAGGAGTTCTTCCAGCGTGGCGATGAGGTTCTGCCGGATGACCGCGCTGTCCTCGACGAGGAAGCACCTCAACGGAGCGGGTGGAACGCTGGCAGGCAACAGCGAGGTCATACGAAAGAAAGGCCGGGCGCGTGCGCCAAGAGCCTGTTGGAAATCGATACCCGCCGCGGCCGGCGACGGCCCGCCTTGGGTGCTTGGGCCGGATTATCAAGCGCTCGCCGGGCCGCGGGCGTCCGTTCAACGACGTGTTTCTTGTCAGACGATTCCTACGATGCCCCTGGGCGTGCCGACCGTGCACGCGAAGGCGCTGGGGCTGGTTGACGGGCGGCCAGCGTGCGACATCCATTCAACCGATCGCGCGCTTCGCCGCTGCCCAGGTCGATCAGCGGCAACAACGCCGCCAAGGGGTTCAGCATGCCCAGCAGCAGGGCCGGCACCGCACGCCGCACCAAGGGGCCTTTGGCGAGCGAGAGGTCGGGGTCGGCGAGCGTGCCGCGCACGCGCACGGGGGTGCGCAACGCAAGTGGGCTCACATCTTTCGGGGCCACGTGGCCCGTGAGGCTCAACTCCTCCGAGGCCAGCGAGATGTGACCGGTGGCCCACAGCGTGGAGTCGCTCGTGTCCACCACCATCACTTGTGGCGAGACGATGCCCTGCCGGATGCGCAGGTCGGCCGCGCCGCATTGAACCGGCAGGGCACGATCTCCGGTGACCATCACCCCCAGCGCCTGCGCGAGGTCGATGCCCGAGCCTTCGACGACGAGGTGCGAGATCTGGCCTTCTGTCCACCACAGCTTTGCCTGGCCATCCGCGTGGGCCAGCAGCTCGGCCACGGAGCGGCCATGGCCGCGCAATTGCAGCTGACCGCCGATGTCGCCGGCCACATAGGGCGGCTGCCCGGCGGGCCGAGCCTGATCGATCCATTGCTCCAGCCGCAGGCCCTGCGTTGACAGGTTCACGTCCCAGATGCCGTCACGAGGCTGGCGTGCATCGAGTTGGAACCCGCCCCAGATTCGGCCTTGGGCCAAGGTGGCGTCGAGGTCTTTGACGGTCAGCACGCTGTCGCCCAGGGTGATGCGCGCCTTCAAGGGCCGTATCGATTCGAGCTTCGGATGCCCCAGCTCGAACCGATCGAGCCGCACCCTCACGTCAGCCTTCATGGCCGCCAGCGAGGGAAGGTCCAGCGGCCGATCCGGCAACACCCGCCGCGCCGCAGTGCTGGAGGTGGGGCGCTCGGGCTGGCCCGCCAGACCGGTGCCCGGCTCCACCCCGATCGCCGGCCCCAGATCTTGCAGCCACAGCGCCGTGCCGCGCAATTCGCCGGTCAGCGACGGTACTTGGCCGGCGACGTGGTGGAACTCAAAATCGCCCGATAGGCGACTGCGCCCGATCTGGGCCGATTCGACCTGTGTTCGCCAACGATCACCGTCGCGCTGGAGTTGGCCGCGCAGTGTGAACTCGGCGGTGGTGGGCAAGGTCACCCCGAGCGGATCACCGACCGCGGCGAGGGAAGGCCCGCTCAAGGCGTAGCGCCCGTTCAGCGATTGTTCGCCGAACAGATCGCGGATGCTGCCTTCGAACTTCAGCCGGGCTCGGCCGGCGCTGCCTTCGACCGAAAGCGGCACCTCTGCCGGCGCGAGCGCGTCGATGCCCGGCAGCACGGCGGCCGTGCGGGCTTGCCAAGCCATCGGGGCATCGCGGTAGCGGCCCTTCGCTTGAGCGACCCAGCCGGGCGTCTGCCGCCAGGCGTCCGGGCGGTATGCGAACTCGCCGTCCAGCGTCACCTGGCTGGGTTCGTCGATCCAATGCAGCCGCCCATCGCGCACCATCAGCGATTCGAAATGCACGCCGTTGATCGCAGGTTCTGCCGCGGCAAGGCCGCTGTCGGCCCCACCGAATTGCCAACTGGCGCGCCCATCCTGCCGCCGCTCCAGGCGCAGTTGCAAGGTGTCGGCCTGCAGGGCCTGCACGTTCAATGCGCAGCCCCCGCGTGCCGCCCACAGATCGCGATAGCGCAAACGCAGTTCCGCCTGATGCGCCGTCAGCATGGGGCCCAGCTGGCTCCACGGTGGGTTGGCGATGCTGAGATCGGCCACCTGCAGCCGAATGCCTCGCCACAAGGACAGCCGAAACCCGGTGGATTCTGCTGCACCGAAGCGAACCTCGCGTTCCAGATGCTGGCTCAACCAGCGCTCGGCCGGCCGCGCCAGAAAGCGCCACCCCTGCCATTCGGCCACGCCGAGCGCGACAGTCACCGCTGCCAGTACACCGGCCATGCTCCACAGCACCGTCGGTCGACGGGCGAGGTTCGGCCGGGTGAGCACGGGCTCAGACCCCTGGGCTGCGGGGGCCTCAGGGGTTGAGGGGAGGTCGGGAAATCGTTCGGTCACGGACGCGCCGGATGCAGGTCAATGCCCAGCCAGGCGAGGCGTCACGATCGAACGACGATCTGGTTTTTCACCGCCTTGACGCCGTTCACGTGACGGGCCAGGTTCTCGGCTTCAGAGCGCTCGGTTCCATTCTTGGCAAAGCCGGAGAGCATCACTTCGCCGTTCAGCGTCTCGACCTTGATGGACGTGGCGTCGACCGACTTGGCTTCGACGAACTTCGCCTTCACGGCGGTGGTGATCGTGGCGTCATCGATGTACTCGCCCACGCTGGATTGGCCGCGCGAGACAGCGCAGCCCGGGAGGATGGTGAGCGCGGCCAACGCAGCGGCGCAGGCGACGATGGTGTGACGTGCATTCATGGAGAGTCTCCTCAGCGAGGTGTGTTGATGCACGAACGTTAGGTGGGCCGCGCCACGAGCGCGATCGGAGAGAAGCGCTGAGGTCTGTAGGACAGCGCTGGCGCAGAGTGGGGAGGGGTCTTCGACAGACCTGCCGTCCTACATCGACCGTCGATGGTGGCCGATGCCCGCCCCATGGCATGGCGATCAGACTGGACTGGTGTTTCGTTCACCTGGAGACTTCGATGACCACTCACGCTCAACCTGACCGTCGCATCCTCACGCCGCCGCCGCGCCCCGGCGCTGCCTTCGACGTCCCGTCGGATTCGTCACTCGACGACCATGCGCCCTATCGCCCGGTTCGGCGCCACTGGCCCGGTGTGGTCGCCGCGCTGGCGGTGGCTGGGCTGGTGGCTTGGCTCGCTGTCGATTCCGTCAATGGCACCGACACTGCGGACACGGTGACCACGCCTCGAACAGCCCCTGCCGCTGAGGTGGAAGGGGCCAAGGCGAACGGCGACAACCCCACGCTGCCGCCTGGCGGGACAGACCCTGCGCAGGCTGAGCCCCACGATGGGGGCGTGATTGTTTCCGATCAGCCGCCTGTCGACGTCTCGTCACCCGCCACAGACGATCAACCGCTCACGCGATGATCCTCGGCAGGCGAGCGTCAGCTCGCCTTTTGCCGCCCCGACCCGGGGCTACGCCGACAGACCCTACTCGTGAAAAGGCCCCGGTCCCTTGGCAGGTGACCGGGGCCCACATGTCTTTGAGACTGGGAGTCAACGCCCCGTGGTGTTGGGGTGGCGGTCTACCCAGTTGGGCACGCCATCGCCGTCACGGTCGGCATCGCGGCGGTTGCGGATGCCGTCGTGATCGGCGTCGTGCCGTGCCCATGCACCGCGGGTGAAATACCACTGGCCGTTGCGCTCGACCCAACGAGGCGCCACGTAGGCATAGCCCGGCCGCGCGGCCGTCCACGTTCCGCCCACCCAGACATGGGTGTTGCCTCGCCAGGCCCAATAGCCTGGCGTCCAGACGAAGCCGGGCCGGGGGGGCGGGACGGCCTCGTAGCGGGGCGCTGGCGGCGGCACGCGCAACACGAGGTCGATGTCGACTTCGGCGTGGGCGGGTTGCGGGAGCATGGCGATCGTCGGCGACAGCATCGCAAGAGCGAGCATGGAGGCTTTCAACATGACGGTTCCTTTCGGGGGCGAGTGGCCATGGAGGGCATCATCGCCAGGCGTGGAACCCCGGGGCATCGGACGCGAGCGGCTTGCCTTGTAGGGCGACACCGTCATTCGCCCGGGGCGGCGGGGTGTCACCCCGAGCCGTCATACGGGCCACCAGCCGAGCGCGCAGCGGCCCGCCGGGGTGAGACTCAGCGCTCGGTCGCTGGGCGCACGGTACAGCCAGTGGCGCTCGAGAAAGTGGCTCAGCAGGGTCGACGCCAGCGGCCCGGCCAAGTGGTCGCGCCGCTCGGACCAATCCAGGCACGGGTAGGCCTGGCGTTTGGGGCCGGACGTGGCCAGCTTCGCCTGCCATGCCGTGCCGTCCAGGCCCCAGTCAGACAGCCCTTGCCGACCGGTGTCCGACAGGCGGAACTGCGGCCCACCCGCACCGCTTTCGAGCTCCAGCCATTGCTGCGCCTGAAGGTGCGTGAGCAGCGCGACCCCGGCGCGCCCTGCCAGGTGGCCGTAACAGCTGCGGGCTTCGCGCAGCCGTGCGCGGGCAGGTGGCGCCCAGGCGCTGGTGTGGCAGCCACGCTCTGCCACGAGCGCGAGCGCTTCCAGCGCGTGGGCCACCTCGGCATCGGCCAGCGCGTAGTAGCGGTGGCGCCCCCGAGGCGTGCACACCACCAGGCCCGCGTCGAGCAGCTTGGCCAGGTGAGCACTCGCCGTCGCGGCGCTCACCGTGGCGCACCGGGCCAATTCGCTCGCGCTGGCCAACTCGCCGCCCAGCAGGTAGCTCAGCATGCGGGCGCGGGTGGCATCGGCGATCATCGCCGCCACACGCACGACGCGGGGTTCATGAGGGGCTGGCATGCGAGGCGGCGCGGGGCGGTGGGTCGGGTCGGGGCCGGTCAGATCAGGGGTGAACAGGCCTTGGGAGCCTGTTCACGTTCCTCCAGACTGTAGTCGCGCAGCACCTGGGCGACGCGGATCCGGTAGTGGGCGAACACCGAAGCGCGCCCTTCGCGCTGGCCCGCCTGATGGCCCTCGTGCTGCCGCCAGGTCCGCACCGCGTCCTCGTCGCGCCAGGTCGACAGCGACAGGTAGTGCCCCGGCCGGCTGATGCTCTCGAACCGTTCCACCGAGATGAAACCGTCGATCTTGGGCAGCTCGGTGGCGAGCGCAGCGGCGATGTCGAAATAGCGTGCTGCCTGCCCGGCCCGCGGCGTGACCTCGAAGATGACGGTGATCATGCGCTGGCCTCCTGCAGGGCGGGCCGTTCGAAGGTGTCGTCCACCACGCGGGTGAAGGTGCGCCATTCGCGCAGGATGAAGCGCTGCTTCTGCGCGAGCTCGAAATTGGCGCGGCCTTCCGGGTCCAGGCGAAGGCGCTGCCGGTAGGCTTCGTAGGCGGCCAGGCTGGGGAAGGCGATCAGGCCCCAGGCTTCATCCAGCGTGCCCTCGTGCGGCATGAAGTAGCCCACGAGGTGGCCACCGCAGCGCGGGATCACGCGGGCCCAGGTCTGGGCATAGCGCTCGAAAGCGTCGCGCTGGAAGGGGTCGATCTGGTAGCGGATGAAACAGGTCAGGGTCATGTGAGGCACCGGCCAAAGAGAAAAGCCAGTGTCGGCCGGCGCGCGGCGCAAATGCTTCGACGGTGAACGAAGCGTGGTGCCTCAGACGGTGAACGTGCCGGCGGTGCGCAGCCGCATGCGAAGGCCCACCGGCGACATCGTGAGCGCGAGGCGTTCGCGCACGTCGGTGCCGTCCGGCGTCTGGACCGACTCGATGCGGAACGACGACAGCAACATCGACATCGCCATCTTCATCTCTGCCAACGCCAGGTAGCGGCCCGGGCAGATGCGCGGGCCCGCGCCGAAGGGCATGGCCACCCGCTTGGCCGAGCTGGCCGCCACGTTGGCCGCACCCGGCGACAACCAGCGTTCGGGGCGGAAGCGCTCGGCCTCAGGAAAGTGGGTGTCGCTGGTGGCGCCCGGGCGCATCAGGCACATCACCAGCGCCTCGGCAGGCACTTCGATGCCGGCCACCACCGTGTCACGCACGGCTTGCTGGATGATGACTGGCGCCACCGGCCGAAGGCGCATCGTCTCGTGGGCGCAGGCTTCGACGTAGTCCAGACGAGACAGCTGCTCTGGCTGCGTCACCAGGCCTTCGTCGCCGCACACGGCCCGCGCTTCAGCGGCCGCCTGCAGTGCCGCGTCGGGATGCTGGTGCAGTTGCCAGATCATCCACGCCAAGGTATTGGCGGTCGTGTCTTCGCCAGCGAGCAGCATCGTCAGCACGTTGCCGGACACATCCTCGTCGGTCACCGACTGGCCATCGCGCCCGCGCGCGGCCAGCATCGCTTCGATCAGGTTGCGCGGTTGCTCGCGCAGGCCCGGGTCGGCGTCCAGCCGGGCCTGCGCCGCGTTGATGAAGCCGTGTACCGCCTCATGCAAGGCGGCGAGATGGCGATCCAGTTGGCGGTCGGCGGGCAGCTTGAACCAGTCCCAGTACCGCACCGGCGCCATCACTCGGCGGTGCAGGGCGGGCAGCACCTTGTCCAGGTGCTGCTGGATCACCTCGTCATCCGACTCGATGGTGTTGATGTCGACGCCGAAGGCGAGGCCGGCGGTGACATCGACCGTGTAGCGCATCAAGTCGGCCTGCAGGTCGATGGACTCGCCTTGCTCGACGGCGCGCCGCCACCGGCGGGCGAAGCGCCGCGTCACGGTCACCAGCGTCGGGAAGAAGCTCTTGATGTGGGTGGGGTCCAAGCCTGCGAGCACCATCGGCCGCTGTCGGCGCCAGTGGTCACCGTTGGCGCTGAACAGGCCGTGGAACCCCAGCTCGCGCGCGGTGGCGCTCAGCCGGTCGGTGCGCTTGAAACCGTCGGGCCGATCGCGCAGCAACGCGGCGATCGCCTCTGGGTTCGACAGCACGAGAAAGCGCCGCGCGCCCAGCCGCATCTGGTAGACCTCGCCATACCGGTGGGCCCAGGCCTCGGCCTGCTGGTGCAGGCGGTCACGGTCGATTTGCCACAGGTTGCCCAGCAACGGCACGCCCCGAGGGCCAGGCAGATCGGCGATGCGGCGCAGCGCCGGCGGCGCCAAGTCGGAAGACACGCGTGGTGGCGGCGAGGGGGGCGGCAGCGTCGGTGGGTTCATCACAACAGTCTCGGAGTCATCGGCCCTGTCGACGGTCGGTGACGGTCGCTGATGTGCCGACGGTGGGCAACCGACCACACCAGTGTGGCGGCAGACGGGCGGCTGCCACGCGAACCGCACATGGCCGGCGACGGTACCGCAGCCGCAGGGCCGGGGCATCCCACCTCCAGTGGAGGCACGAGGCTGCACGATGCCAGCTTTCCATGCCGAAGTGGCCTGGAGCCCCTGCCCGCCGCAGGGTTCAGCGCGGAGCCGTGTTCTCGAGCGAAGAAAAGCGCACCGCAAATACCTCGCGCTCGTGCAGCGAGCCGTCGGGGCCCTTGTCGATCACGAGCAGTTGTTGCTGTTCTGGCGGGCCGGCCGGCAGCACCAGGCGGCCGCCCGGCGCCAGTTGTTCGACGAGGGCAGGGGGCACCGTCTCGGGAGCCGCACTGACGATGATCTTGTCGAACGGTGCTTCTTCGGGCCAGCCATGGTGCCCGTTGCCCACATGCAGCGCGACGTTGCGGCAGCCTGCCTGATGCAGCCGCTGTCGCGCACCGACCGACAGGGCCTCGATCAACTCCACGCTGCACACCTGGCCCGCCAGGCGGGAGAGCACGGCCGTCTGATAGCCGAGGCCGGTGCCGATGTCGAGCAACTTATCGTCTGGCTGCGGGTCGAGCAGATCGGTCATCACCGCGACGATGAAGGGTTGTGAGATCGTCTTGCCGCAGCCGATGGGCAGGGGCGAATCGGCGTAGGCGTAGGGCCGCATGTCCAGCGGCACGAAGACATGCCGAGGGACTTCACGCATCACGCTCATCACGCGACGGCTGAGCGCCGCCTTGCCCAAGCGCCCGCAGTTGAAGATCACCAAGGCGGTGACCTCGGCCAGCATGCGCTCGCGCGCCTGCACGTATTCGTCGTCTTCCTGGGCCATGGCGCTTGTGGATCCCCAGCCGGTGGCGTGCCGGTGCGCCGATGCTACGCCCCGTGGCTCGGCTGCACCAGGGCCCGATGCCCGAGGCCAGTGCAGTGTTCGACGCTGTGCGGAACATCAAACCGTGCCTTTGGCCGCCTGGCGTCGTTGCAAATCCTGGCGATGCCACCGGGCATCGCTGTGGTTTGCGCCTCGCCAGACGACCCAATCTATCGGATTTCTTCAGTTCCGCCCAGCATCAAACACTGCATTACGACAGCGCTTGTTTCAGCAGCAGCTTGAGCTGCTTTCGCCCGGTGGCATTGCTGCCGCGCCAGGCTTTCAACGCCAGATCGAGGAACTGCTCTTCGGCAGGAGACAGGCCGACGACTTCATGTGCCACGTCCAGCCAGCCATGGGGTTGGCTGCAGGCGGCCTCGATCTGCCGCGCGAGCTTGTCACCGATGGGGCGGCTGCTCTTGATCTGGCTCCACATGCTGGGGCTGACTTGCAAGGCCTGCGCAAAGGCCTGCTCCATGCCCTTGGGCGGTTCACCGGCGCGCATGCGCGCTTCGGCGAATTGCTGGAACAGTTGCAGCGCGTTCTGTCGGCGGGTCAGCGTGAGGTTGGCTTCGCTCAAGATGTGGCGGTCAGGCGACGAGATCAATGCGGCATTGTCGCATCGCCTTGACGATCTGGTGAAGACTCTTTACAGTGCCGTCTTCATCGAATTGCCACCCATGTCTGCCGTGAACCTCCTCATTGCGCCAGCACTGCTGAACCCTCTGCCCGCCACAGCCGCGGCAGAGGCAGCGCTGAGCCGCGGGGCACATGCCTTGGCAGGCGACGCAGCGCGAGCAGACATGCTGCTTGCCACTCATCCGGGCTCGACGGTCGACTGACCGACCGCATCGCGCCTCTCGCATCTGTCGAGGCCCGGATCCCCACCAGGATCCGGGCCTTCTTGTTTTTTGCCGCCTTCTCATGGCGGGTGTGTTTTGACACAACGGCCGTCGCTTCGCGCCCACCAGCGCACGGCGGCCGGCATGTGCGCCGCCGGCATGCCGTGCGTCGTGCAGCGGACACGCCCGGCCAGCAGTGAACCGCGTTGGAGCACAACCGCCATGAGAAGGCACTGAACCGCCATCGCGCCCACGAGCGCGGGGTGGTGGAAATCGGCCGCAACGATAGGGCGGCGCCGGAACCCGTCACCGGATGGAACACCACCAGGAGGGAGAACAACGATGAAGAACGAACAACTGCCGGCCGTCGAAGTGAAGGTGAAGCAGCCGCCGGTGCTGTTCAGCAAGACCCAAGGCTTGATCGGCCAGCTGTCGCAGCGGCTCGGTGGCCCCGTGGTGGCTTACTGGAACGGCGCGCGCGGCTCGGTCTGTCACAGCGACGTGGTGGCGCTCTACCACGTGCTGTCGCGGCTGGGTGAGCACGAGACCATCTACCTGTTCCTGAAGTCGGACGGGGGCAGCGGCCAGGTGTCTTTGCGCTTGGTGAACTTGCTGCGGCAGCATTGCCGGTGCCTGGTGGCGCTGGTGCCGCTGGAGTGTGCGTCGGCCGCCACGATGGTGGCCATCGGCGCCGATCGCATTCTGATGGGGCCGACCGCGTATCTCACCGCCGTCGACACGTCGCTGAACCATGCGCTGTCGCCGCTGGATCGGGACAACGATCGCGTCAGCGTCAGCCTGAACGAGCTGCAGCGGGTGATCCGCTTGTGGCGCGAGCAGCAGGCCCAGGGCGAAGCCGTGCCCGAGAACGCCTACAAGGCGCTGTTCCAGTACGTGCATCCGCTGGTGATCGGCGCGGTCGATCGGGCCGAGTCGCTGTCGCTGATGCTGTGCCGCGAGCTGCTCGCATACCACATCGCCGATGCAGCCAAGGCCGAATCGATCGCGGGTGCGCTGAATGGCAAGTACCCGTCGCACGGCTACCCGATCCTGCTGGACGAGGCTGTGAAGATCGGCCTGCAGGCCGAGCGCATGCCGGCGGACGTGAACGCGCTGCTGGTGAAGCTCAACGCCTGCTACAGCGAGATGGGACAGAAGGCCACGACCGACTTCGACGAGGTGCGCGCCCACAGCAACGAAATCGCCAACATCTGGGAAGCGCAGGGTGCACAGGTCTACTACCAGCAGGACAAGGACTGGTTCTACCGATCGGAAGAGCGCCGCTGGATCACCCTGAACGACAACAGCGGCTGGCGTCGCATCGAGCGCGTGGGGGGGCGCATCCAGCGCGGCCTGCTGCACGTGGCCTGACGCGGGCCGCGTACCATCGCGCGTTGTGGCTGGCGTCGCTGCCGGCCGTGGTCCCCCACAAAGGAGCGCGCGATGGTGCGATGGTCACCCCGGGTCACCGATCTGGCCGGCGGTCTGCAGGTGCGGCGGGCGCTGCCGGTGGCGGCACGTCGCTCGGTGGGGCCCTTTGTCTTCTTCGACCACTTCGGACCGGTGACCCTCGCCGCCGAGGCGGACACCGACGTGGGCCCGCACCCGCACATTGGCCTGGCCACCGTCACCTATCTGTTCGAGGGGGGCTTCATGCACCGGGACAGTCTGGGCACGGTGCAAGAGATTCAGCCCGGTGCGGTGAACTGGATGACGGCGGGCCATGGCATCGTGCACAGCGAGCGCACGCCGCCGGGGCAGCGCGGGCAGCCGCGGCGCCTGCACGGGCTGCAGCTGTGGGTCGCCTTGCCGGCCGAGGCCGAGCAGAGCGAGCCCAGCTTTCAGCATGTGCCGGCGGCGAACATTCCCGAATGCGTCCATGAAGGAGCGTCGGTGCGCGTGTTGGTGGGTGAAGCCTTGGGCCTGAGCTCGCCGGTGCGCACCGCCTCGCCCACGCTCTACCTTGACATTGAGCTGCCGGCGGGCACCCCTTGGCACCTGCCTCGGCTGGCCGATGAGATGGCGCTTTACAGCCCCACCGAGTGCGTGGAGCTGGACGGCGAGGTGCTGGCGGCTGGCGAGATGGCGCTGGTGGCGGGGGCCGAGGGCGCCACCGTGCGCGCGGCGCTGCCGGCGCGGGTGGTCGTGATCGGCGGCGCCCCGCTGGGCCCACGCCTCATCTGGTGGAACTTCGTGGCCACCGATCGCAGCTTTATCGAGCAAGCCGCGCAGCGGTGGTCCACGCAAGCCTTCCCGGTGATTCCGGGGGAAGAGGGGGGGCTGCTGATGCCGCCGCGGCCGCTGCACCCGGGGGTCTGAAAGCGCCCGCAGCGCCGGGGTTGCGCCGGCCCACCTGTTCGGCAGATGGGCCCTCAGGGCCGGGCGGATGAGGTCGCCGCGCCCGCGCCCGGGGGCGTCCAGGCGAAGAAGCTCAAGGTGTCTGCCCAGATCTCGCCCATGTGCGTGGTGCTGATGGCGCAGTCCTCCCCGGGCTTCAGATCCTCGCCGTCGCACTCGCCGAAGGTGCCCGTCAGCCACAGCTCGGGTCTTCCGTCGTGGTCGATGTCGGTGATGCGTTCGACGCTGCCGCTGTCGTACTGGTAGGCGAAGCGCAACGGAATGCCAACGACCTGCAGCCTGCCGGCAGAGAGCCAGAGCAACAGCCGATCTTCGGTGTAAGGCCAGGCGGACGAGGTGGGTGGTGCGGTGTCGGGTGGGGCGTTGCCCCACAGTCCCAGTGCGATCACATGCTGTTGCCCGTCACGGCTGCGCCAGGCCGCGGCACTGTCGATCTGGCGATGCAGTTGCTCGAGTGTCTGCACCAGGCGCGCACTGCTGTCGGCCGGGGCGCCGAGTTGGCCCAGCAGCGCGGCCAGGTGGCTCATCCGGGCACGCAAGGCATCGTTGACCTCCTTCTCGCTGGCACTGGCTGCCGCCTCGGGCCAGGCCGGCAGGTTGAGCGCAGCGAATACGTCTGCGGGCGGCACGCGGCGCCCGCTGCCCGGCAAGGGCTCGGTGACCTGCTGCGGCTCGCTGACCCACTGGCGGCACAGCGCCTTCACATCCGCAGGGGTGCCGGTGGCCTCGGGGCCGAAACACGCGGCGCCGCCGAGGGTCAATCCGTCGAGCAGGTGCTCGTGCAAGCCCTCCGTGACTTTCTCGATCAAGGGTTTCAGGGCGAGGCGAAATGCGGCGGCTTCGGCCTCGGAGGCTCGGGCGAGCCATGACCAATCGGGCTCGATGCATCCCACGCCCGATCGGCTCCGCGCCGTGCCGATCTTGCCCGGGTTGCCTGTGGCCTGCGACGTCCAATGGGAGATCGCGATGCTGGCCGACAACGCAGGGGGCGTGCGCTTGAGCCAGCGCTGCGTGGGTTCACAGCCTGGCGTGTCGGGCATCGTGGCCAGTTGAGCACCCAGGCTGGCGGCGCCGGCAGGGTGGGCCGCCAGCGACTGCAGCGCCGGCCAGGGGTTCGCCAACCCGCGGTCGTCGCGCAATTCCGAGATCACCCAGTCGCGCTGCCGGTCGTTGGCGACCGCGTCGAGCACCGGCTGCAGCCGCGCCAACTGCTTCAGCGCCGATGTGACGGCGTCCGCGCTCCACAGGTCTGGCGCGCCACCGATCGAGATCAAGGTCGCCCGGGTCAGCGCGGCCAGGCGCAACGCTTCGGTGAGACGCGCCTGGCGCGGGGCTTCACCGTCGTTGGGGCCCCAGAGCGTTGTCGCCGGCCAGACTTCGGCGTGGATGCGGCGCAGGGCCTCAGGCAGTTGACGGTCGCCCGGGCTCACGCTGGCCCACAACGCGGCGGCGAGTACGCAGTCGTCCGGGCCGGTGCCCGCACAGCCACGCCGCTTCAGGTGAGCGGCCAGGCGCTGTCCCACCAGCGGCTCGGCCCGCGCCCGCAGCGTGCGCGCATCGGCTTCGGCCGCCGCCCGCGCCTGCGGCGTGTCGAACGCGCTGGTGACCCAGCCGTTGCGTTCACGGATGCAGAAGCCGAAATCCAGTTCCTCCGACCCCGGCGAAGCCAGGCCATAGAGACCCGTGCCGCGATCGACTTCCGCATCAAACGGCGAGCGATCCGGATGCACCCAGACTCGCCGCGGCATGCAGTTCCACAATGCGGCGAACGCGATGGGCGTGTCCTGCCAGTGGTGGAACGGCCCCCGCATCCGAGCCAGGTAGCGGGAACCGTTCTGCGCGGCGGCAGGGTCGGCGCCCGTGCCCGCCGAGGGAGCCTGGCTGAACCAGCGGTCCATCTGACGGACGATGTCCGAGGGTGAATCGAAACGGAGCAGGTCCCCTTGCCCGGCCCACATCAGCCCGGCCTCCCGATGCGGCACGCTGAGTTGCCGGAACTGCAGGCCGCCATAGAGCCGGGCCAGCCGCTCGGGTGTCGCCTCGCGGGGCGTCAACGACGACCACTTCTGCGGCGACGTCTTGAGTGCGGCGTCGATGTCCGCCACCACCGCCCGGAGCTCGTCGTCCGACAACGCGGCCGGGCCTGAACGGCTACGGGCCCACCAGCTCATCGCGAACAACAAGCCCAACAAGACCACCATCAGCGCGGCGATGCGCTGCCAGCGTTTCGCGCGCTCTTCGACTCCCTCGTCCCTCATCGTTGTCTCCTGGGGCCTGCCGTCACGCGACGTGCGTTCGGCGGCCCGGGACGGATGGTACGGGCCGACGCGCCACCCTCGCCGCCGCGGAGACGGCGCACATCGGCAGCATCAGCAGATGCACCGGGGCGGTGTCACGCGGCGGAGTCTGCCGCCTGCGGCTGGCCGCGCAGGCCGGCGATGTCGCGCATCGGGGGCGCACCGAACTGCCGGCTGTACTCGCGGCTGAACTGCGACGGGCTTTCGTAGCCCACCCGGAAGGCCGCCGTCGAGGCGTCGATCCGATCGGCCAGCATCAGCCGGCGCGCCTCCGTCAACCGCAGCCACTTCTGGTACTGCAGCGGGCTCATCGCCGTCAACGCGCGGAAGTGGTGGTGGAAGGTGGATGGGCTCATCCGCACCATCTCGGCCAGGGCTTCCACCCGCAGGGGTTCAGCGAAATGGGTCTTCAGCCAGTCGATCGCCCGGCCGATCTGGTGGCTCTGGCTGCCTGCCGAGCCGATCTGGCGCAGCTTGTCGCCCTGCTCGCTCATCAGCAGGCGATAGACGATCTCTCGCTGTATCAGGGGGGCCAGGGCGGGGATGGACGTGGGTTCGTCCAGCAGAGCCACCAGCCGCTGGAAGGCGCCGAGCAAGGCGGGGGTGACCCGGCCGGTGCCCATGGCACGCTCGGCCGCCTGCGGACGGGGCGGCGGCACATGGCCGTCCATCATCAACTGCGCAATCTCGTGCGCATCCAACCGCAACATCACCGACAGATAGGGGCGCTCGGGCGTTGCTTCGAGAATCTGCGCCACCGCCGGCAGGTTCAGCGAGGCGATCAGGAAATGGTCGGGGCCGTAGACGAAGCTGTCGTTGCCCAGCAGCACCCGCTTGCTGCCTTGCACGATCAGCGCCACGCCGGTCTCGTAGATGCCGCACACCGGCCCGGCCGAGGTGCCGCTGCGGAACATGGCGAGGTTGGGCAGATCGGGCAGGCGGAACAGCTGCCCCTCCGGGGCTCGCTGCTGGATCGCGGCCGCCAGCGAACGCCGCGCGGCCTCGACGCGATCGTCGTCGGCATCGGGAACGGGGGGATGAACTCTTTGCAGCATGGCGGCGTCGAGGTGGTGGCCGGCCAATGCTACGCCGCCTGATTGCCGGCTGCTCGCGTCCTCCGGACGATCAGGCAATGAACTCGCAGCTTCAGGCTAACAGCCACCCCGGCGCCCGATCGACACTCGCCGGCTTACAGGAGGACTTCGCATGACGACCACCTTGAACGTCAATGGCCGCGATCAGCAGTTGGATGTCGACCCCGGCACGCCCATCCTCTGGGCGCTGCGCGACACGCTGGGCATGACCGGCACGAAATTCGGCTGCGGCGCCGCGCTGTGCGGCGCTTGCACGGTTCACCTCAATGGCCAGGCGATTCGCTCATGTGTGACGCCGGTTTCGGCCGCCGCCGGCCAGAAGGTCACCACCATCGAGTCGGTGACCGACGGGCACGACAAGGTCGGCCAAGCGGTGCACGCCGCGTGGGTGAAGCACGACGTGGCGCAGTGCGGCTACTGCCAGAGCGGCCAGATCATGACCGCCACCGCGTTCCTGAAGTCTCTGCCCAAGGGCAAACGCCCGACCGAGGCCGAGATCGACGCCGCGATGGCCGGCAACATTTGCCGGTGTGGCACCTACGCCCGGATCCGCGCCGCGGTGAGCGATGCGGCCAAGGCCCTGGCCTGAACAAGGGGAGACGACGATGCTCTACGACAAAGCCCTGACGCCCGAACTGGCTGCCGAACTGCCGAAGGTCTTGCGGGCGATGCTCGCGCGTGACACGGCGCCGGCAGGCGGTGCCGGCCTCGCCCGCCGCAGCTTCCTGAAGCTGTCGGTGGCCGGCGGGTTCGCGATCGGTGCCTTTCCCGCCCTCGCCGGCGCACAAGGTGCCGCACCCGCTACGGCCGGCCTGAAACCGTTCCAGCAACCGGGGGCGTTCGTGCACATCGCGGCCGATGGCACGGTGACGGTCACGATCAACCGGCTGGATTTCGGGCAAGGCGTGCAGACCGCGCTGCCGATGATCCTCGCCGAGGAGCTGGATGCCGACTGGTCGAAAGTTCGCAGCGTGCACGGCACGAACGATCCGTCCTATGTCGACCCGCTGTTCGGCATGCACCTCACGGGCGGTTCGGGCTCGATCGCTCACAGCTACATGCAATACCGAGAGCTGGGCGCGCGGGCGCGGGCGATGCTCGTGTCGGCCGCTGCCGCACGGTGGCAGGTGGACGCCGCGTCACTGAGCACCCGCGATGGCGCCGTGCTCGGCCCGGGCGGCAAGCGCCTGGGCTACGGCGAGCTGGCGGACGAGGCCATGAAGCTGCCGGTGCCCGAGACGGTCAAGTTGAAGGACCCGAAGGACTTCCGTCTGATCGGGCAACCCACCACCCGCATCGACGCGCCGGCCAAGAGCAGCGGCCGCCAGAGCTACGGCATCGACATGCGTCTGCCGGGCATGTTGACCGCGGTGGTCGCGCGCCCTCCCGTTTTCGGAGCCCGTCTGAAATCGGTGGACGATCAGGCGGCCAAGGCGGTGCCGGGCGTCAAGGCGGTGCTGCGCGTGCCGGTGGACCGGGGTGGCGAAGGCGTGGCGGTGATCGCCGAAGGCTACTGGCCGGCCAAGCAAGGGCGTGAGGCGCTGAAGGTCGAGTGGGACCTGTCCGGAGTCGAGCGGGTCGACAGCACCCAGCAACTGGCGGCCTACCGCGCACTGGTGGGCCAGCCGGGGCCGAAGAAGTACGACGCCGATGTCTCCTCGCTGAAAGATGCGCCCAAGCGCATCGAGGCAGAGTTCGTGTTCCCCTACCTCGCCCATGCGCCGATGGAGCCGCTGAACTGCACCGTGCAGCTCAAGGGCGGCCAGGCCGAGCTGTGGATGGGCTCGCAGATGCCGGGCCTGGACGGCATGGCGGCGGCCCAGGTGCTGGGGGTGCCGCCGCAGAACGTGCAGGTGCACGTGCAGATGGCCGGTGGCGGCTTCGGCCGGCGCGCCATCCCGACGAGCGACTACGTCGTCGAGGCCTGCCAGGTCGTCAAGGCGGCGCAGGCCGCGGGCATCGCGGCGCCGATTCGCACGCTGTGGAGCCGCGAAGACGACATCCAGGGGGGCTACTACCGGCCGATGCACCTGCACAGCGCCCGCATCGGCTTCGACGCCGAGGGCCGCGTGCTCGCGTGGGACCACGTGATCGTCGGGCAGTCCATCCTGGCCGGCTCGCCCTTCGAGCCGATGATGGTCAAGGACGGCATCGACACCACCGCCGTCGAGGGTATGAAAGAGCCCTACGACGTGCCCATGCGCTTGACGGTCCACCACCCGAAACAGAACGTGCCGGTGCTGTGGTGGCGCAGCGTGGGCTCGACCCACACCGCCTACGTGATGGAGACGCTGATCGACGACATCGCGCGCCAGACACGGCAGGATCCGGTGGCCTACCGGATGAAGCTGATGGGCGAGCATCCGCGTCACCGCGCGGCGCTGCAACTGGCCGTCGACAAGAGCGGCTATGGCAAGAAGAAGCTGCCGGCCGGGCGCGCCTGGGGCGTGGCGGTCCACGAGTCGTTCAACACGGTGGTGGCCTATGTCGTCGAGGCGTCTGTGCAAAAGGGCAAGCCCGTGCTGCACCAGGTCACGGCCGGCGTGCACTGCAACTTCGTCGTCAATCCGCGCACGGTCGAGGCCCAGGTGCAGGGCGCGGCGCTGATGGGTTTGTCGATGTGCCTGCCCGGCGCTGCGATCACCTTGAAAGACGGTCAGGTCGAACAGCGCAACTTCGGCGACTTCGCCGTGCCGCGCATCACCGACATGCCCAAGATCGCCGTCTACACCGTGCCCAGCGCCGACGCCCCCACCGGCATGGGCGAACCTGGCCTGCCGCCCCTGGCACCGGCCTTCGCCAATGCGATCGCCAAGTTGACGGGCAAGGCACTCCGCGAGCTGCCGTTCAAGATGGCTTGATCCGATGGGGCCGTGAGCCCCTTCGGGTCGCCGGTTCGGGCCGCCATTCCAGCCTGCCAAAAAGGGGGTGGCGAGGGCCCGCCCCCCTGCTGGCCCCGGCCTCCGCAAGCGGTGGCGGCTGCGCTAACTCAGCCGGGCAGGCTCGGCCGGGGTTGCATCGTGCCGCTGCTCTGTCTCGGCCGGTTGGATGGCGCTGGCAGATGCCGTCAGCGCATGCGCCTCATCTGTTTTGTGGGTGGGCCCTCAAGACCGAAGCCGGGAGGCGGGCCTCCATTGGCTAGTATCGCCAGGCCCATGGCCGTCGGTGACGCGCAGGCGACGCCGCACGGGCGGGCTCAGGCCATTCACCCACCCAACCAACCAAGATCCTCATCCATGTCGATATCCATAGCGCGCTCTGCCATCGCGAGTGCCGTCGTTTGTCTGTCGTTGGCCGGAGCGGCTTCCGCGGCTGCTCCGAAATACAAGCTCGTCTTGCTCGACGGCACGTCGGCCGTCACCGACGTGGCCAATCATGGGTGGAGTGTCAGCAGCCTGTCCAACCAGCCGTCGGATCAGCGCTGCCAGCGCCAGGCGTGTGCCCCGGTGCCGTCATTGCCCAGTGACCAAGGAGCGGCGTCAGCGCGGGCGGCGGCAGTGAACAACCTGGGTCACGTAGCCGGCTCATCCGCGACAGGCGATGGAACCGTGCTCCATGCGATGCTCTTCAACGGGACACAGACGATCGATCTGGGCATCGTTGACACCAGTGGCGGTATCGGCTGCACGCTGGGCAGTTCTGCCTCGGCCCTGAATGACAAGGGCCAAGTGGCCGGCGCATGCACCGTTGGGGACGGAGAACACTATGTGGCCTTTCTTTGGCAGAGTGGGGTTCTGAAGACCCTGGGCACGCTGGGCGGCGCCGCCAGCGGTGCCGCCGCCATCAACCGCAAGGGGCACGTGGTGGGCGATTCGGAACGGTCCGATAGCTTCACGCACGCCTACGTTTACCGTAACGGCAGGATGCGCGACCTCGGCGTGTTGGAGGGCGACCTCAATTCGACGGCGACCGGCATCAATGATGCAGGCCTGATCGTCGGCAACTCCTTTGGCGCGGGTGGGTCTCACGCCTTCATCCACCAAGATGGCGTCAACACCCGGCTGCCCATGATCTCTGGCGCCCAATCCAGCTCGGCAAGTGACATCAACAACCTGGGGTGGGTGGTGGGCCAGGCTTATGGCCCCAAGACGAACCATGGATGGGTATACGACGGCAATGCGGTCTATGACCTCAACCTGCTTCTGACCAACGCCGACCCGCGTTACACGGTGAAGGCTGCCCGTCGGATCGCCGACAACGGCCACATCGCCGCCGATGTAGTCGATGGCCAGTCGGGCCGCACGGTGGGTGCGACGCTGGTGCCGGTGAAGTAGCGGACATAGTGCAGTGTTTGATGCGATTCGGAACATCAAACCGTGCCTTTGGCCGCCTGGCGTCGTTGCAAATCCTCGCGATGCCACCGGGGCATCGCTGTGGTTTGCACCTCGCCAGACGACCCAATCCATCGGTTTTCTTGAGTTCCACCCTGCATCAAACGCTGCACTGGCGAGCGGCAAAGGGGCGCTGATCGGCGCCCATTCGCGATGCGCTCCGGGCGGGGCTCAATCCGTCAACGGCACATGGCTGACGCAGCTCCATGCGCGCATTCGTCAATGACCGGTGTTCCCGGCGTCAGCCCGGAATCTCCGGCTCGACCAGCTTGGCCAGCTGTTCCAGCGACTCCTGCCAGCCGAGGTAACACATCTCCGGCGGAATCACGGCCGGGATGCCTTCTTGCACGATCTGTACGTCGACGCCGCAGATCACCGGGGTGAGGGTGACGGTGGTGCGCATGTCTCCCGGCAGGTTCGGGTCGTCGAAGCGGCTGGTGTAGACGATGCGTTCGTTGGGCACGAGATCGAGGTAGTCGCCGCCGAACGAGTGGCTGTTGCCGCTGCCGAAATGGGTGAAGGACGCGCGATGCGTGCCGCCCACCCGCGCGTCGATATGGTCCACCGTGCAGGTGAAGCCGTAGGGTGGCAGCCATTTGGCCATGGCGGCGGGCGTCAGGAAGGCGCGGTACACCCGCTCGGGCGGGCAGCGCAGGACACGGTGCAGGCGGACGGTGCCGGTGGTCATGGGAATCCTTTCGGTGGAGCGGCGGTGGGCCGGGAATCGGCACCTATTCTCCGCATACCCGCACGACGATCGACCGATGGCGTTTTCGACCGCAGGGCGACTGCCGCAGGCCCAAGGTCTGCAGCGGGCTACGCCGCGCTGGCGCCCGGTGCGCTGAACTGGGCCTGGTGCAGCCGGCTGTAGTGCCCGCCCCGCGCCAGCAAGTCGGCATGGCGACCCCGCTCGACGATGCGGCCCTGGTCCATCACCACGATCAGATCGGCATGCTCGATCGTCGACATGCGGTGGGCGATGATGAGCGTGGTGCGACCGGCCATCAGCTCCGGCAGCGCCTGCTGCACCTGGCGTTCGCTCTCGTTGTCGAGCGCCGAGGTGGCCTCGTCCAGGATCAGCAGCGGCGCATCCTTCAGGAACGCCCGGGCGATCGCGATGCGCTGCCGCTGGCCACCCGACAGGTTGAGCCCGTTTTCGCCGCAGGGCGTGTCCAGGCCTTGCGGCGCGCGTTCGATGAATTCCCAGGCGTGGGCGGCCCGGGCGGCGCGCTCGATCGCCTCGCGCGGTACGTCGGGCCGGCCGTAGGCGATGTTGGCCGCCAGGGTGTCGTCGAACAGCACCACCTGCTGGCCCACCAGTGCCAGCCGCGCGCGCCACTCGGGCAGCGGCAGTGCATCGATCGGCGTGTCGCCGTAAAGGATGTGACCACTTTCGGGCAGGTAGAAGCGCGCGAGCAGGTTGGTGACGGTGGACTTGCCGCTGCCCGAGGCGCCGACCAGTGCCACCGTTTGGCCCGGCGTCAACACGAGATCGAAATCGACCAGGGCCGGCCGCGCCTGGCCGGGGTAGGTGAAGCCCACCTGCCGGAACACCAGGGGCTTCGCTTGGCTGTCGGCCGCCACCCATGAAGCCGTGCTGGCCGTGCTGGCCGCGTGGTCGGGTTCTACCGGCGTGTCCAGCAGTTCGAAGATGCCCTGTGCCGCGGCCAGGCCGTTCTGGATCGTGCCGTTCACGTTCGACAAACGCCGGATGGGCTCGAACAGCATCGCCATCGCCGCGACGAAGGCGCCGAAGTCGCCGGGCGTCAGTGGGTTGGTCTGCGTCAGCGTGGTGGCCATGAAGATGACCGCGGAAACCGCCATCGCCGCCAGCACCTGCACCAGCGGCACGTTGGCCGCCTGCACGCGGACGGTCTTCATGGTGGCCTTGCGCAGCCGCTCGGACAACGCATTGAAGCGGCCGGCTTCGTAATCGCGCGCGCCGAAGATCTTGATTTCCTTGACGCCGGTGAGGGCCGATTCGACCAGCCCGGTCACCTGACCCACCAGTTGCTGCACCTGTCGGTTCGAGCCCCGCAGCTTGCGGCTGGCACTGCGGATGATCACCGCCACCAGCGGCGCCACCACCACGATCAACAGCGTCAATTGCCAGGCGGTGTAGAGCAGGAAGGCGGTCAGGCCGATGATGATCATCGTGTCGCGCACGACGATGATCCAGGCGTTCGACAGCGCCTGGCCCACCTGCGGAATGTCGTACAGCACGCGTGACAGCATGCGCCCATGCGTTTGCGCCTGGTGCACCGACAGCGGCAGCCCGGTCTGGTGGTGGAACACTTGCTGGCGCAGGTCAGTGATCGCCCGTTGTGCGATCCACTGGCTGGCCAGGTTGGCGCAGTACTCGGCCACGCCCTTGGCCATGAAGGCACCCATGAGCAGCAGCGGCAGGCGCCAGGCGGGCTCGCGGTTGTCGCCTGAAAACCCGTGGTTGATCAGCGGCTTGAGCAGCGCCGGAAGCGCCGGCTCCAGCAGTGCGGCGACCGTCATCGCCAGCAGCGAGATGGCCACCACGTGGCGATAGGGGCGGATGTAGCCGAGCAGGCGGCGGTACAGCTTCCAGCTGTCACTCACGGTGCAGCACCTTGTCCAGGATC
This sequence comes from Ideonella lacteola, assembly GCF_038066555.1. NCBI lineage: Bacteria > Pseudomonadati > Pseudomonadota > Betaproteobacteria > Burkholderiales > Sphaerotilaceae > Ideonella > Ideonella lacteola. The sequence goes on from NZ_JBBUTG010000031.1 coordinate 58,599, forward strand.
CAGTCGCCCAGACCGTTTTCCTTGCGCAACTGGCGGAAGTCTTCGTGCAGCGCCTTCTTGTTGTAGCGGGTCCGAGCCCATTCCATGAAGCCGATCGGCTCCTTCGCGTTGTCGGCCAGGTATCGCTCGAAGAAATAGTCGAGCACCGCGGTCTTGCCCATGCGGAAGTGGCCGAAGCGCCAGTTCAGCTCGCGCCGGGCCTCCGCGATGGGCACGCCCATGCGGAAGTGCCTGTACAGCGCACTGCCCAAGCCCGCCCGATCGGCGCCCGATTTGCAGTGGATCAGCGCGGGGTACTCGATCGATTCGAACAGCGCCTGGGTGGCTTCGAGCGATGTCAGGTTCGGCGCCTGCCGGGAGTACAACTTGTGGTCGACCAGCCGGATCCCCAGCTCGCGGCAGGCCTCGGCCTCCATCGCATACGAGCCATACCCGTGGTGGCCGCGCAGGTTGATGATGGTCTTGATGCCGAAGCGTTGCTGGTAGGCGCGGATTTGCGCCGGGCTGGGCTGCGACAAGCGGTACATGCCGCCGCCCAGGTCGTGGAAGTTGTTGTAGATCGCGCGGATGAACCCGTGGTCCACCAGATGCATGCTGAGCCATGCCCGAAGGCGGCCGAGGCGGGTGGAAAGGTCTTGGGGCACGTCGTGAGGAATGAGCGCCCCGCAGGGCGTCCGGGCGGGACTGGCAAGGGCTCGGATTCTAGGGCCCGCGCTCCGGGAGCGGCGCCCTGGGCCAGGCCGCCCCCAGCTGGCCCATAGCTGGCCCATAGCTCGACCCGCGCGGGCACGAGACGCCGGACGGTGCCCGTGTGGCTCCTGAGGCCGCCTGGCCGCTGTCGGCCGGCGACCCCGGGGCCTTCAGTGCAGTTTCAGCCGGCCCGAGACGCGCCGCTGCAGCAGCCGGGCCAGCGCCAGCACGAAGGTGCCGCCCACGCCGAGGATGGCGCGGTGATGCATCAGGTGCAGTGACATGTACATCCACTTCGCGATCAGGCCTTCGACGAAGAAGTTGCGTCCGCCCAGCCCGCCCATCAGGTTGCCGATGCCCTTGTTCTCGCCCAACGACACCAGCGAGCCGAAGTCCTTGTAGCGGAACTGGCCCCCAGGTGCTCGCTCGCGCAGCAGTTGGCTGAGCGTTCCGTACAGAAAGCTGGCCTGCTGGTGGGCGGCCTGCGCACGCGCCGGCACCAAGCGGCCCTCGCCCCAGGGGCAGGCGGCGCAATCACCCAGCGCATAGACCCCGGCGGCCGAGGTCTCGAGCTTGTCGTTGACGACGAACTGGTTGGCCTTCGTGGTGGTCAATCCGAAGCCGGCGTTGGCTTCGGCGGCCTTGATGCCGGCGGCCCACACAATGAGATCGGCCGGGATGTCGCCCTGGCTGGTGACCAGCCGATCCGGCTGCAGCGCCTCCACCCGCGTGCCCGTCAGCACCCGCACCTGCTTGCGCTCCAGCGCTGTTTTCGCCTGGGCCGAGATGCGTTCAGGCAGGCCGGCCAGGATGCGCGGTGCTGCTTCCACGATGGTCAGGTCGAGCCGGAAGGCGTTTTCGGTGTCCAGGCTGGCCAGTGTTTCCTGGTGGGCTTCGATCAACTCGGCCGACAGCTCCACGCCGGTGGCGCCACCGCCCACGATCACCACGCCCAGGCGCTTGTCCGCCGCGAAGGCGCTGCGCGTGAAGGCCGCCTGCAGGTGCCGACGAAAGCGCTCGGCGTCGGCCGCCTGCTCCAGCACATAGGCATGCTCGGCGCCCGGCGTGCCAAAGAAGTTGGAGCCGCTGCCGATGGCCAGCACCAGCCAGCGATAGGTGAGTGTGCGTTCAGGCACGAGCAGCTTGCCCTGCTCATCGTGCATCGCGCCCAGCTTCAGCGTGCGGTTCGTGGTGTCCAGGCCGCGCAGTTCGCCGAGCGTGAAGCCGAAGTGATTGCGGCGGGCCAGCACGGTGTAGCTCAGGCCCTCCTGGTGGGAATCGAGCGTGCCGGCGGCCACCTCATGCAGCGTCGGCTTCCAGATGTGGAACACCGATCGGTCCACCAGCAGCACCCGCCGCGGCCCCTCGCGCCGGCCCAGCTTGCGCCCGAGCCGTGCAGCCAACTCGAGCCCGCCCGCGCCGCCACCGACCACCACCACGTCATGGTGCATGCACCCTCCGCTTGAAGCCTTGTCGTCTCGATGCTAACCGGCGCCACTGTCAGTGGGCTGTCGGTGCCGCATCTCGCATGGGTTCATGCCGAGTACATGAAGCGCGGGTGTGTTCTTCCATCGATTCTGGCGGCGGGTTGGCGGACGGCCGCCCGCCCCCGCGCGACAACAACGCGTGGCAACGAAGGGCGCGGATGTCTAGGGCGTGTTCACACGACGGAGCCCCGATGCGTTGCCACCAGAACCGGTCGAGCGCAAGGCGTAAAACGAAGCCGGGGTGCGGCCCCGGCGAGGCTTTGCAATGCCGCGGGCGGCTGGTTCTGGTGGCAACCCTTCGGGAACGGGCCGTCCAGGGCGCATGGCGGCGTTGCCCAACTTGCCCAGGCACCAGCCTGGGCGGCGTCGGGCGCCTTGCCCTGCATCCC
>NZ_JBBUTG010000032.1:0-60141 GCF_038066555.1 Ideonella lacteola
TTCCTGGCCGCCGGCGTACACCGGCTCGCGCAGCACGTCGAGGATGCGCTGGCCGACGCGCTCCGCGTCGTGCTCGTCGCCCACCTCGGGCAGCAGGGCAATGAACTCGTCGCCGCCCACCCGGCCCACCGCTTCGAGCGAACGGTGGGTGCGGGTGCCGGCGGATTCGACCACGCCCTCGACGATCTGGTCGGAATGCCGCACGCAGCTGCGCAGCCGCGCCGCCACCTCGATCAGCAGTTCGTCACCCGCCGAGTGGCCCAGCGTGTCGTTGATGTTCTTGAATCGATCCAGGTCGATCATCAACAGCGCCACCTGGTGGCCCAGGCGACGCGCGTACTCCAGCGCCCTTTCGGTGCGCCAGACCAGCTGACGTCGATTGGGCAGGCTGGTCAACGCATCGTTGTTCGCCAGGCGGCGCACGGTGTCTTCGGCCTGCCGGCGGTCGGTCACGTCCTGAACGATGCCGGTGTAGCCGATGCAGTGCCCATGCTCAGCAAACTCGGGCTCGGCTTCCACATGCAGGATGCGGAACCGCCCGTCCGGGAGGTTCATCGGTACATCGGTGGCGAACACCGACACCTGCTGCAGCACCTCACGCGCCGAACGCAGCAATGCCCGCCGATCGGACGGCGGGATCGAGCGCATCAGGTAGTTCAACCCCGGCTGGTCGTCCGGCCCGAAACCGAACACCCGCAGCGCCTCTTCAGACAGATCGAGCCCGTGGCTCAGCGGCAGATGCGGGTCGTACCACCAGTCAAAGCTGCCCATGCGGGCCAGGTCTTGGGCGCGGGCGAGCTTCGACTTGCTGCGGGCCAGCTCGAGATTGGTCCGCGACGCACGCAGCATGTAGCGCAGCCGCCCCGCCAGCAGGCTCCATTGGTTGGATTTGACGAAGAAGTCGGTCGCACCCGCCTGGTAGGCCTTGTTGATCGAGCCTTCATCGTCCAGCCCGGTGAGCATGAGCACCGGGATGTTCTCGAAGCCGTACATGCGGCGAAGCTCGCGGCAGGTCTCGAAACCGTCGAGGCCGGGCATGCGCGCATCGAGCACGACGAGATCCGGCGTCCAGTCACGCAGAAGCCGGAGCGCGGATTCGCCATCTTTGGCTTCGGTGATGTCGAAACCATGCTGCGTCAGCGCGGCCGACACCAGCATCAGGTTCACCTCGTCATCATCGACGAGCAGCACCCGAGGGCGCTCAGAGTGGCTGAAGCCGAAGGACGTGCCCGCTGTCGTCATGAAGCTGCCGGCCCGTCCGCGGACATCTGGCCGCCTCCGAATCCCACGCCCGAAGGAGGGGCAGAGGGCTCCAGTTGCGCCTGAATCGCCCCGCGCACCCGCCCAGCCTCGGCAAAGAACCGATCGAGCAGGCCATCGAGCTGGTCGACTTCCTGCCGGCGAACCAGCCCTTCGATGTCGGCACACAGTTGCGAGAAGGCCAATGCCCCCACGCTGGCCGAGGCCGATTTCAAGGTGTGCGCTGTGCGCGCCAAAGCGTCCCACTGGGCGGCCTGACGGGCTTGCTGCGCCTCGGCCTCATGGCGCTCGAGCGACTTGAGGTAGGTGCCGAGCACGCGGGCCAGAAAACCCGTGCCGCCGGTCGGGTCCAACTGGCGCAGCTGGTCGAGGCTGGCCGAATCGAGCACCGAACGGTGTGGATCGTCGAGATCAGGCGTAGGCCGAGCTTCTAGCATGGTTGTCGAACGATCTGCCTCCCGTGGCCCCCAGCAGCTGAAGCCGCTGCGGGTTGGCGACCCGCTCGCGGCATATGACGGCGCCAGGGAGCGAGGCCAATATACATCCTGTAAGCATCGGTCGTGCCGCCTTGTGGCGTCAAGCCCGAATTGCTAGACGAAATCCCGGCCCTCCAGGTTTTTTGACACGTCCGGCCCCAGTCCGGCCGCCCTGGTTCGCCGTGAAGGCGTGGCCCACGATGTGCTCCGTACAATGCATCGCATGGCCCGCTTCAATCGCCTGCACCGCCATCGCCTTCGAGGCCGCGGGCTGGCGATGGCTCTGGTGGTTTCGGCACTCATTTCTGGTGTCGTCGTGGCGTTGTGGCAAGTGGCCGTGCCGTCGTCACCGGGCGCACCGGCCTCTGCCTATGCCTGGCTGGCCATGCTGGCCTTCGGCGCTGCCTGTGCAGCCGCGGGCCTGGCGTGGGGCCACCAACGCACGTCGGCGCGCCTGCGTGAAGCCCGGTTGGGCCAGCAGTTGGCCACGCAACTGATCGACGCGTGGCTCTGGGAAACCGACAGCCAGCACCAGCTGCGCCAATGGCGCCCTCCCCCGGCCGCAGAAAGCGGGGCCTGGGCCGAGGCCAAGCCGCTGGGCACGGCGCTGTGGGAGCAATTCGACCTGGGCGATTCGCAGGGTGCGGCGCTGAAGGCGCGGCTCGATGCGCACGCCCCGCTCGAAACGTTGCGCGTCAAGCGCCATGGCGACCCCCAGCCCTGGCTGCTGCGGGCCTACCCCCTGTTCGATCACGATGGCCGGTTCGCCGGCTATGTGGGCACGGTGCAGCCCCGGGGTGACGAAGAGCACGGGCGCTACGCGCAGGCGCTGCTCGCCAAGGTGTGGCCCGAGCTGGATCTGCCGGCCATCGCCCTGCGGCCCTCCTTGCCAGGCGACGATTGGGAGGTGGCCGCGCTGTCGACTGACGCGGCCCGCTTGCTGCAGCTCGGCCCCCAAGACGCCCCGGCCGCCTGGGCCGCCACCCGCGGCCGACTGCCCTCACCGTTGGCCGAGGCAGCTGCCAAGCTGCAGCCGGGGCAGACGCGCGAAGAAGGCGACTGGACGCTCAGCCTGCAGCCGGTTGGCGACGAGGGCTCACCCGCCGGTGGCCGCCTTCTGTTGATGCGCCCGAAAGCCCCCGAGGCGCCGCCCGATGGCAGCGCGGCGGAAGACCAGGCCTCGTTCGCCTACTCCATCTCGCATGACCTGAGAGCGCCGATCCGGGTCGTCGAAGGCTTCGCCCGGATCCTCAAGGAAGACTACGGCCGCTTCCTCGACCGCATTGGCAACGACCACCTCGAACGGGTGCTGGCGGCGGCGGCGCGCATGAACAGCATGATCGACGCGCTGCTCGCGCTGTCACGCCTGCAGCAGCAACCGCTGTCGCGCAAGCCCGTGGACCTGTCGCAGTTGGCCACCTACATCATCGAAGACTTGCGCCGCGAACAGCCCGAGCGTGTCGCCAAGGTGAACATCGAGCCCGGCATGCTGGTGCAAGGCGATCCCACCCTGTTGCGGATCGCGCTGGAGAACCTGCTGGGCAACGCATGGAAGTACAGCAGTCAGACCGCCGTGACGCAGATCGAGTTTCGCCATGACACCCACCAGGGCCAACCGGTCATGGTGGTGTCGGACAACGGCGCCGGCTTCGACATGCGCTTCGCTGACCGGCTGTTCGGCGTATTCCAGCGCCTGCACAGCGCGAACGACTTTCAGGGCACCGGTGTGGGCCTGGCCTCGGTGCGTCGGATCATCCGCCGGCATGGTGGTGACATCTGGGCCGAAGCCGAAGTCGGCAAAGGCGCGCGCTTCTACTTCACGTTGGGCTGACGCCGACAGGCACGACGTGCCCTGGCGACGCGCCGCCGAGCTGGCTCTATCCCTCTCAGCTCCTCAGCCCGCCGCCGGTCGCGACAGCAGCTCGACCGCATCCAACAGCGCGCTCGCCTGAGCATGCAACGATCGGCCGTCCGCCTCGGCCAGGCGATGCAGCCGGGTCAGGGCCTCTTGCCGAGGCAGTGAATAGCGGTGCATGAGGATGCCGACGGCCACCGGCACAGGATCGGCAAGTGGGTGGCCACTGGCCGCCGGCTGCGCCAGGCTCGTGCCTGGGCGCGTGGCCGCCGGCAGCGGGGCGCGGCGCGACCGAACGCTCGACAACGCGGCCTCGACCGTCGGCACGATCTGCGCAATGTCCAGCGGCTTGACGAGGTAGGCCACCGCGCCCAGCGCCTTCACCTGCGCCACCGTGTCGTCGTCGGCAAACGCCGAGAGGAACATGAACGGGGTGCCGAGCGACGTGCGCAGGTAGTCGGCCACGTCAAAGCCCGACTTGCCCTCCATGCGAATGTCCAGCAGCGCCAGATCAGGCTTGTGCTCACGCGCCAGCAAGATCGCATCGTCGCCGTTGTCGGCATCGATCACGTCGTAGCCCGCGCGCGCCAGCCCGTGGGTGACCGTCGCCAGCACCAGCCGGTCGTCGTCAACGACCAGGATCTTTCCTTTGGGGCTGGCAGGGGCACTGGCAAGGTTCATGGGCAGACTCTTTGCCTCGATTCTGGCTCACGCCGGCCGTGGCAATCGTCAGAAATCACAACGGTTCCAGTACCGTCACCGCCGGCGGCTCCAGCCTCAGGCTGGCCTCGACCTCGTCGCCACGCTGCTCCAGCGTCATGGCCGAACCCTTGCGCGGCAGCAGCGCGCGCACCAGGCCCAGCCCCGAGATGCCCGGCGGCACCTGCGCTAGGGTGAAGCCCGGGGGCAAGCGGCTCGCGCTGGCCACGGTCACCCGCACCGCCGCCGCTTCGCATTCCAGCCGGCAGCGCACTTCGCCCTGTGGGCTGTGCTTGATGGCGTTGGTCAGCAGCTCGTTGACCGTGAGCGCGATCGGGATCGAATCGGCCTCGGTCAACGCAAATCGGTGTGGCGCGGGCCCGGCCACATCGAAGCGGATCGGCCGACCGAACATGCGTTGCACCGATTGGCTGATCGCCTCGATCACGCCGCGCACCCGCAACGGACCGGTCATGCCCACCTGCAGCCCGTGGACCTGGGCGATGGCATGCACCTGGCCCACCGCCTCGGTCAGTGCTGCGGCGGCTTCCGGGTGGCGGTGCGCGTTCTGCTGCAACAGCCCGGCAACGCCCTGCAGGTTGTTCTTGATGCGGTGGTGCACTTCCTTCACCAGCATCTCGCGCTGGGCGATGGCCGCCTCGAAGCGGGCTTGCTCGGCGGCGCGCTGCTCGGTGACATCGCTGGCCACCAGCAGCAGGTGCTCTTCCTGCTCGTCCCCCGCATCGCGCAGTGCCACGATGCGCACATCCCATTCGCGAGCCGGTTCGCCCGTGTCCGGATCGGCATCGCGGTGCAGCTCGCGCCGCACCATCTGCCGGCTGGCGATCGCCTGGTGCAGGTCGGCCGACAAGGCCGCGGCTTCGGGGCCGGGCAGCCACAGCGAGGGTGGACGCCCGATGATCTGGATGGCCGGCCGCCCGGCGAATGCCGAGAGCTCTTGGTTGAGCTGAAGCACCTGCAGCCCTCGCCCATCGAACAGCGCGATCGCCAGCGGTGCCGTCTCGATGATGCGCTGCAAGCTGGCCTGGGCGCGGGCGATCTGGTTTTCGGCCTGGCGGCGGCGCTCAATGTCGAGCAGCGCAAAGGTCAGCTGCGCAGCCCCCGCTTCGCGCCCGGTGACCACCGCATTGCCCACGACCCAGAATTCGCGGCCGTCGCGCGCCACCAGCCGGCACTCGAACGTCTCGGATTGCCCCTCATCCAGCACATTCAGCCAATCGGTGCGGCGCAGCGGGTGGTTGGCCTCGGCAGACGCCACCACGGCGATGGGCAGCCCCTGGAAATCGGCCAGTTCACCGCCGAACATCCGCCGGGCCGAGCGATTCATCCACTCGATGCCACGCGGACCGACGGTGACGATGCCCACCAGCACCGAATCGAGCACCGCGCGGGTGCTGTCACTTTGCTGGACGAGAGATTCGCGCGCCTTCGCCTGCTCTTGCAGCAGTTGTTCGTTGTGTCGACGAGCGTTTTCCTCGTCGGTGATGTCCATCGTCACCACGCTCATCGCGGGCCGCCCGCCGCCGAGCTCGGCCGGCTCGACGCGCGTGAGCAGCCAACGCCGTCCGGTGTCGGGGTGGCGCACGGCATAGCGGACTTCGGCACGTTCGCGCTGGCGAAGCGCCTGTTGCAGACGCGCGTAGTCGTTCAACGATTCGGTTTCGACCACGTCGCGCCCGATCGACAGCTGCGCGGCCGAGGCGCCCTGGCCCGGCTTGGCATCGCTCAAGGCCGGGCTGCTCATCGATGCGGCCGAGGTCCAGCCCTGCTCGGCATCCCACGTGGCCACGCCAACACCGGCCGTTCCCATCAGGGCATTGATCTGCACGGCGGCGCGGGCGGCGTCGTCCTGCAAGGCGAGGTCTTCGATCTGCAGCAACCAGCGCGACGGTGTCACTGGCATCGCGCCCGACAGGCGGCGCACCTGGGCACGCACGTGGATGCGTCGTCCGCCGCGGCCTTCGATCCAGGCATCGACCGCTTCTGTCTCGGCCTGGATGGTGGTCGACGGCCAGTGGTCGCTCCAGCCCAGCAGGCTTTGCCAGCTCTCAGGCAATGCCGACATGCCGTGGGGGTCTCCACCGGCCGGGCTCAGCGCCTGCCAGGCGACGTTGCTGCGCAAAAGCCGACCGCTGGCATCCGCCAGCGCCAGCGCGACCGGGCTGATCTCGAACAGGGCTTTCAGCTCGGGCGACACCTCGCTGCTCTCTTCGAGCATCGGGCGCGCCACAGATCGACGGGAAGAGAAGATCGGCGGCATCGGGCAGTGCTTCACCCAGGCTGGGCGCTCACATGAACGGCGCGGCCGAGTGTACGGTGCGCCAAGAGCGCCCTCGGGCACGCCAGTGCGTACAAGTTGGCGGACGGGCGCCCGCCAGGACGCTCAATCGGCACGCAATTGCCGTGCCGTGCCCATCGCCTTCAAGGCCGCGCGGTTGACTTCACCGGGCGTCAGCAGCATGGCCTCGGTGTGCTCGCGGATGTCGATCGGTGACTCCATCTCGACGGCAATCGCCAGTTCGAGATAGGGGCGATACGGCCCTTCAGAATGCACCAGCGCCTGGGCCACCCGCTCAGGCACGGGCAGCGAGCCCAGCAGTTGCCCGAAAGTCTGGCCCAACATGCGATCGAGCAGCGAGAACACGCCGCAGAGGAAGACCTCGTTGCGGGTGGTCTCGTCGCCATGCGCGCGGGCAAGCTCTTCCATGAAGAGGCCGCGGCGCACCGCCAGGAACATCATCGGCTTCAGGTCGGGATCATCGATCGCGCTGGTCATCAGCAGCGCGAGCCAACGCTTCAGGCGGCCATAGCCCAGCATCATCAGCGCGTGCGAGAACGAGTTGATCTCCACCGACAAGCCAAAGCCCGGCGAGTTGATGTAGCGCATGAGCCGGAACGCCAGCGACGGATCGCCTCGCAGCACCGCTTCCAGCTTGGCCGCCGGCTCTTCGCGCTCGACACGCTGGATCAGGTCCATCACGACCTGCACGCTGCCAGGCACCCCCTTCTTCGGCTTGCTGCCGTCGGGCGGATCACCAAGCGGCCAGCCCAGCACGGCGTGGGCGCCTCGTTTGAAGCTGTCGCCCGCCTCGGCAGGGTTCGCATTGCCCGACTGCACGAACGGCACGGTGCGCACCGCACCGCCGGGTGGCGGGTTATTGGCCAGACGCCGGTCGTCGGCACGATCGACGATCGCCAGCTTGAAGCAGCTCATCAGATCAGCCGGCAGCGGGCTGAGCGGCCGGCCCTTGAGGACCATCGCTACCCCATCGGCGGCGCGAGCGCGGATGCGTTGTTCCCAGGCGGCGTCGGCCGCGAGGAACGCTGGCACCTCGATCATCAGGTGCGTGGGCGGCGTGATCTCCATCAGCGCCGACAGCCATCCCTCGCTCGTCAGGTTGAGCGACATCGGCCCGCAATCCGCTGGCCAGACATCGGCCAGCATGGCCAACAGGCCATCGGGATCGGGCTTGACCTCATCGGTGGCAGGGTGCACCGTGAGTCGGGTCGACATCGGGGCTCGGCGGGCGTCGAACAGCGCGCCACAACCGAGGATCACATGTTCAAGAATCGCGTGCGTCCCGGCGACTGAGCTCATGAGGTGGACTAGGTCTTGAGGTAATCGAACAGCGACATGCGTTGCATGCTCGAATAGGTTTGCAAGGCGGCTTGGTAGCCGGTCTGCCGATTCTGGAAGTCTGAAATGGCCTGGACCATGTCGAGGTCTTCCGCATCTGAGCGGGTGGATTCGCCGAACAGTTTCAAATCATCCAGGCGGCCCGACACGCCGTCAATCCGGTTCAGCACTTCACCGGTCATGCTACGGGCCGCTTGGAGATGGTCACTCAGGTTGCCCAGGTCACGCAAGCCATTTTGCACAGTCTGTGTGATTTGAGCGGTGGTGCGCAACGGCGTCTTCAACTCATTGACCACACGGTCCAATGCATCGAACACGCTGAGGTTCGACTCGGCCGGCACCAGCTCGAAGCTGTCGCCATCGGCCGGGTTGCCGCTGACGGTGACGGCCATGCCATCGATCTCGATCGCCTCGCCCGCCGTGTAGGCGGCATTCGTCACGCTGGTGGGCAGACCATCTTGCAGGATCGAGTAGGTCGTCGTACCACCGCTGACCGTGAAATTGATGGAATAGGTCGATCCGGTGATTTGATCGGGCGCGGTGACGCGGCCCGCGTCGATCCACGAGCCGGTGCCAGTGACCGTCCGCGCCTCGAACACCCCGTTGCCGGTGGTGCCAGCCAACCACACGTCACCCCCGTCGAGCGTGAGCGGCAACGGCTCTTCCGAGGCGACCCGCACTGCGCCGCCGGTGCCGACATAGTCCACCCCGCCCGGCCGATCGAGGAACGGCGGGCGCCCCGCGCCCTGCCCTGAGAACACATAGCCGCCGGAGCCATCGCTGCGGTTGGCCACGCCCATCAGCTGCTTGCGGATCTCGGCCAGTTGGTTCGCGACGTCGGCGCGCTCTGCATCGGTGTAGCTGGCATTGCCGGCCGCGGTGATCAGCTCGCGAGCCTGCTGCAGCAGCTCGCCCGCATCGGAGAGCGCCGCTTCGGTGAGCGTCATCGAATTGCGGCTGGCATCTACCGCGCGTTGGGTCGACTCGGCGCGTTGCGTCAATGCCCGGGCCCGCTCGGCACGGGCCGCCGCGGTGGGGTCGTCGCTCGCGTGCATCACCCGCAAGCCGCTGGTCAGGCGGGCCTGCGCGTCGCTCATCTCGCTCTGGCGACGTTGCAGGTTGGCGATCGATGTCGCGTAGCTGTTGAATGTGGAAGTGCGAATCATGTCGGTTCAGCTCCTTCAGCTTCCGATCTGCAGCATGGTGTCGAACACCGACTGCGCGACCTGCAGCACTTTGGCCGCGGCCTGATAGCCCTGCTGGAACTGGATCAGCCGGGCCGCTTCTTCATCGAGGTTCACGCCCGTCTTCGAGGCCAGCGCCTCGCTCATCTGCGTGGCGGTCGCGTTCGAGATCTGCGTCGAGACGCGGGCGCTCTGCACGCGCACGCCGATGTTGGCCATCGTGTCGGCATAGGCGTCGGTGGCGGTCGCTCCACCCACGTAGTTGCCACTGCCGTCGAGCGTGCGTCCCACGAAGCTTTCGTCCGCCAGGCGAGATTGCGCCAGCGCATTGCCATTGTTGGTGGCCGGAAAGAGCGTCTTGTCGACCGTGACGGTGTCCCCCGTCAGCGGGACACCGTTGAGTTCCAGCGCAAAGCCATTGAGCTCGATCGGCTCACCCGCCGTCCACTGACCTGTGCCGCTGCTGGCCAGCGCGCCGGTGGTGCGATCGCGCAATTCCCAGGTGTAGGCGCCGGTGTCGTCGCTGAAGGTGATGGTGGCCGTCAGCTCCGGGTCGACGGTGCCGTCGGTCATGCGCAGCAGGTCGATCGTCGCTGTGCCGGTGTTGTCCAGGCCAAGTGTCGCCTGCACAGGCAACGCGGCGGCGACACCGTTCGGATCGTCGAGCACACGGTGCATGCCGCTCGCGGCCTGGCCCACCGGCTGCAGCAGGAAGCGGTCGGTCGCGGTGGGCGCCGGGGTGCCGATGTGAACGGTGAAGCCATCGATCGTGTCGCCATCGGCCACGCTGCGCGTCAACCCATCGGACAGACGCACCAGCTCATACTGGCCGGCGTTGTTCGGATCGGCCTGCAGCGAGTAATCGCTCGCCTGCAGCAGGCTCGCATCGGCGATGTCGATCGAGACGTTCGAGATGAGTTGGCCGTTCACGTCGCGCGCATTGGTGGCAGCAGGCAGGGCCAACGGGGCGCCGACTTCGAAAATGTCCGAGCCGGTGTTGCCGTTGAGGTCGATGCCCATCGACTGGGCATGATTGACTTGCGAGGCAAAGGCCAACGCCATCTGACCGAGGCGGTTGCGGGCGGTGACCAGGTCATCGTTCTGGAACCGAAGCAAGCCCGCGATCGAACCGGAGGTCAGCAAATCGTCGGACAGCGGCAGCGCCGAACCGTTCGAGCTGATCGCCAGGCCGACGCGCGACGCATCGAGGTCGTCCGCCCGCACGGTCAGCTCGGCCGACTCGCCGCCCAGCACCAGCCGGTGGCCTCCGGCGAGGAAGACCCCGACCGTGCCGTCCGACGCCGGAATGGTCGTCACGTTCACGTACTGACTGATCTGCGAGATCAACTGGTCGCGTTGATCGAGCAGGTCGTTGGGCTGCTGGGTCTGCCCTCGGTTGGCGGCGATCTGCTTGTTGATGTCGGCCACGCGGGCGGCCAGCGCCGTCACCGTCTGCGCCGAGTTCTCCATGTCGCTGCGCACGCCGGCTTGAAGCACGTCCAGCCGATTCGAGGCGTTCGAGAACCGGTCACTCACGTCCGCGGCACGGGCCAGCACCGCCTGGCGCGCCGAGCTGTCGCCGGGCGAATTCGCCAGGTCGACCATGGCCGCAAAGAAGTCGCCCATCGCATAGCCCAGGCCCTGGTCGCCCGGCGGGAACACATCTTCGAGTTGCGACAGCTGGGTGTAGCGCGATTCGTCGGCGGCGGCCATCGACTTGGCAGCCGCGGCCTGCATGGTCAGAAACTGGTCGTGCGCGCGCTTGACGTTGACGACATTGACGCCCTTGCCGAAGAAGCCCGCACCGGTGAACTGGCCGCTGGCGGTGGCCAACTCGACCTCTTGGCGCGAATAGCCCTCGACGTTCGCATTGGCGATGTTGTGGCCGGTGACATTGAGCGACGCCGTGTTGGCGAACATCGCTCTCATCCCGATCGACATGAGGGTGGAACTGGCCATGGTGGGCTCCCGTCAGCGAGCGCGCGGCACTCAGGCGGTGGCGCTGCGTTGCAGGCGCAGCGTGGTGTTGATCACCTTGGACAGCTTCTCGGCATACGCCGGGTCTGTCGCATAACCGGCCTTCTGCAGGCCATGGGCAAAGCCGTGCGCGTTGCCACGTGAGGCCACCACCTGCTCGTAGCGCGGGTTGCTCTTCATCAGCTGCGCGTAGTCGGCAAAGCTCTCGGCGTAGCTGGCATAGGCGCGGAACTTCTGCACCATCTTGCGCGGCTGGCCGTTGACGTACTCGGTGGTCACCACGTCGGCCGTGGGCCCGTTCCAGTTCGAACCGGCCTTGATGCCAAACAGGTTGTGCGCCGGCGTGCCGTCGGTGTGGCGGATTTCCTTGCGGCCCCAGCCCGTCTCGTGGGCGGCCTGCGCGATCATGAACGACGCCGGGATGCCGGTGGCCGCCTCGGCCTGGCTGGCCGCCGATTGGTGCTGCTGCACGAAGCCCAAGGCCGATTTTTGCGGGATGTTCACTTCCGCGTTCGGCTTCAGCGGGTTGACCGGCGTGCGGTTCGCGCTTTCGTACTTGGGGATCGGGCCGGGGTTCATGCCCATCTGCCGTTCGAGCTGACGCGCGATCACGTCCGACAGCCCGCCCGGCTGCCCTGAGAGCTTGCCAGACCACTGCGTATCGAGCATTTCCGAGCCGAGCTTGGTCGCCTCGTTGTCCAGCATGCCGGACGACTGCGCCGATTCGCGCATCGTCTTCAGCAACTGCTGCATGAACAGGGATTCGAACTGGCGCGCGGCTTCGCGCACCGCGGCCTTCGGGTCTTTGGCCGCCGAGGTCTTGAGCGACTCCAGGCCACGGGCGTCGCCATAGCCGGTGCGGGCGAGTGCAGCAGGGTTGTTGACGCTCATGATCTGCCTGCCTTCGTCAGATGACTTCCAGTTCGGCCTGCAGGGCGCCGGCCGACTTCATCGCCTGCAGGATCGCCAGCAGGTCTTGCGGTGTGGCCCCCAGCGAGTTGAGCGCCTTTACCACATCGGCCAACTGCGCGCCCGCCGGCAGCGTGATGATGGAGCCCCCCTGCTGGGTGATCGAGATGTCGGACTTCTCCTTGACCACTGTCTCGCCGGACGACAGCGCGCCCGGCTGGCTCACCACCGGCGTGGAGCTGATCGTCACCGACAGGCTGCCGTGCGCCACGGCGCAGGGGGCCAGCGTGACCGCTTGGTTCAGCACGATCGAGCCAGTGCGGGGGTTCAGCACGATCTTGGCGGCCGGCTTGGCCAGCTCGAGCGGCAAGTTCTCGATGTCCGCCAGAAAGGCGATGCGCGAGTCACTGTCCATCGGCGCCTTCACCCGCACGACGCGGCCGTCCAGCGCCTGCGCCGTGCCCGCCCCCTTGGCCGTGTTGATGGCTTGTGCCACCGCGCGTGCAGTGGCGAAATCGGCCGAGTTGAGGTCGAGCTGGATCGAGTCGCCCTGGTTCAGCGGCGTGGGCACCGAGCGCTCCACCGTGGCGCCCTGCGGCACGCGGCCGCCCGACAGGTGGTTGATCTGCACCTTCGAGCCGTTGGCGGATGCGCCGGCGCCGCCAACGATGAGGTTGCCCTGGGCGACGGCATAGACCTGGCCATCGGCGCCCTTCAAGGGCGTGGCGATCAACGTGCCGCCGCGCAGGCTCTTGGCATTGCCGATCGACGACACGCTGACGTCGATCTGCTGACCCGGCTGTGCAAAGGCCGGCAGCTGCGCCGTGACCAGCACCGCCGCGATGTTCTTCAGCTGCATCGCGGCGCCCGCCGGCACGGTGATGCCCATCTGCTGCAGCATCGAGGTGATGCCTTGCTGCGTGAACGGGGTCTGCTGCGTCTGGTCACCCGTGCCGTCCAGGCCGACGACGAGGCCGTAGCCGATCAGCTGGTTGGAGCGTACCCCCTGCACTGCAGCGATCTCCTTGATCCGCTGCGACGCTTCGGCAGGCCAGGGCCACCAGAGGGCGGCGCTCGCGACCACGGTGGCCAGCACCATCGCGGCGCGGAGGAGTCGGTCAGAGGCGGTGGTGGTGTCCATGAGCGTCGGAGAGCAGAAGGCTGGGAGCCCGTTCCTGCCCGACGCATCGAGCGTCGGCAGGTCAAGGAACCCGGGTGGGCCCGGTGGTCCTTCGGGAACCCTTCCAACGCATTCTGTGGAAACTTAAACCGGCCAAAGGCTCAAAAAGAATCGTGCCAACCAGCCAGTTCCCTGCGCATCGGCCATGGCACCGCGACCACGGTGCTCGACCCGCACATTGGCCACCTGCGCGCTCGGCACGGTGTTGCCCGGCTGGATGGCCCGCGGGTCGACCTGGCCGGTGAAACGCAGCACGTCCACATGCTGATTGATGCCGATCTGCTTCTCGCCCGCCACGATCAGGTGGCCATTGGGCAGCACGCCCACCACCATCGCGGTGATGGTGCCGGTGAAATCGTTGCTGCTGGTCGTCTCGCCCTTGCCGGTGAAGGCGTTGCCGCTGGTGGCCGAGGCGTTGGCACCGGCCAGGTGATTGGCGCGAACACCGGGCAGGGCCGAGATGCCGGCCGTGAGTTCACCCGTCTTGTTCACCGTGCTGTTCGCGCTTTGGCTGGCCGCCACCTTCTCGACGATCTGGATCGTCAAGGTGTCGCCCACCAGGCGGGCCCGGTGGTCTTCGAACATCGGCCGGTAGCTCGCGGCCTGGTAGATCGAGCCCGTCACGGGCGGCTGGGGCGCCGCCGCGTAGGCGAAGTTGGGCATCATCGCCGGGATGGGGGTGGGCCCGGAGGCTGGCAGCTCCGGCGCGGTGGCCGTGGGAAAGTCGACCCGGGCCTCGCTGGGCAGCACCGACTCGCAAGCGGCCAGCGACAACAACGGCAGCGCGAGCGCCATCGATCGAATCAAGGGGGTCATGGCGTCACTCATCGAAGTCATCACAGCTGAGACAGGCGCTGCAGCATCTGATCGGAAGTGGAGATCGCCTTCGAGTTCAGCTCGTAGGCGCGCTGCGTCTGGATCATCGACACCAGTTCCTCGACGACGTTGACGTTGCTCGTCTCCACGAAACCCTGCTGCAGCGTGCCCAGGCCCGAGTTGCCCGGTGCGGCACTGGTCGGGGTGCCCGATGAGGCCGTCTCACCGAAGAGGTTGCCACCGCGGGGCTCGAGGCCGCCCGGGTTGATGAACGACGCAATCTGCAACTGGCCCACCGCCTGCGGCTGGGCCTGGCCGGGCAGCGCCACCGTCACCGTGCCATCGGGTGCGATGGTCACGCTTTGCGCGGTGGCGGGAATGGTGATGCCCGGCTGCACGAGGTAGCCGGCATTGGTGACGATCTGGCCCTGGGCATCGAGCTGGAACGAGCCATCGCGCGTGTAGGCAGTGCCGCCATCGGGCGTCGTGATCTGGAAGAAGCCGTTGCCCTTGATGGCGACATCCAGGTTCCCGCCGCTTTGCTGCAGGTTGCCCTGGGTGAAGTTGCGCGCGGTGGCCACCGCACGGGTGCCGAGCCCGACCTGCAGGCCGGTGGGCAACTGGGTCTGTTCCGAGCTGGCCGCCCCGGACTGGCGCAGGTTCTGATAGATCAGATCCTCGAACTGCGCATGGGCCCGCTTGTAGCCGCTGGTGGCGACATTGGCCAGGTTGTTCGAGATGTGGTCCAGCTGGGTTTGCTGGGCTTCCATCCCGGTCTTCGATATCCAGAGCGAGCGAATCATGAGCGTGAGCTCCCGGTGTACTTCACGCCGATGATCCGCCGGGCTTGAGGGCGCCAAGCCGCCGAAAAGAAGGGGCTTTGGCCGCCTGATGCGGCAGCCGGCCGACGCAGGGGCCTACACCCAGAGTCGATAGACCCAGAACGACTCGTCGTGCACGAAGCGGTGCGCGAACTCCGACGGCGTGAAGCCACAGATGCGACGGCAGATCCGGATCAGGTGAGACTGGTCGGAGAAGCCTTCGTCCTGCGCCAGCGCGGCCCAGTCGAAGGGCTCGCCAGCTTCATGGCGGGAGCGGGCCGAGAAGAACAGGCCTTCGGTGCGCACCAGCGTCTCCCAATCGCGCAGCGACCGTCCGCTGTACGACTTGATGCGCCGCTCAACCTGCCGCGGGCTCTGCCCCCGGCGCCATTCATTGGCCTGCCAGGCCAGGCGGTTCACCCATTGGCGACCGACCTGTCGCAACGACGGTGTCGAGCCGGAGCGCCCCAGCACCGCCTGCCAGCGCGGCGCGACGTGGCGCCGCACCACGGCCATCGATTCGGCATCACTCCGGGTGGCCAGCAGTTCGTCGAACATCGGCCGCCAGGAGCTGTCCATCACCTCGTCAGCGGGCAAGTGCCGGTCGATGACGGTCGCCGGATCGATGCCGAACAGGTGCTGCGCCACATCGGCGGTGAAGCAGATCAGGCAGCCGCGCCCGTGATCGGGCGTCCAGAAGGACGATGGCTCCGACTGGCTGCCGGTGACCACCATGTCAGAGCCGAAGGGCTGCCACTGAGCTGCATCGCCGGCACCATGGATTCGGCCGGAGCGCAGCCCCTGGTACCAGCTCAGGCTGAGCAACACCGAGGCAGGGAAGTGCGTCATGCGCTGGGCATCGCTGAGCTGGATGCCTTCTGCTGCCGTGTCGCGGCCGATCATCGCCACGATCGCGCCTTGCAGCGCCGCGGGCGGCAGCAGGAGACGGCCCCGCGTGGGTGAATCGTCGCCGCCCCAGCGCGGCGCCCGTGTCAATGGATCAGGACAGCGGGCCGATGTAAGGGTCTCGGCGGTCTCCATGGCTGCGCAGTTTAAAAGCGGCACCGCCTCCACTCGGCCGGCGGGTGCCACACGTGGGCCCCGGGCGACAGCCGATGTCGCTTTCGTTCAAGCCAGGCCAGCTGGAGTTCGGGTAAGAGGGCCACCGGGCGAGGCCGCGGTTCCCCATGGAACCGGTACGCCCCAGTCGGCCGAAGCAGTCAGGCTTCTGCCACGCCGCTCGACGCGGCTCGCCACGGGTTGCCCTGCGCACCGTAACCGGTGGCGGCCTTGGCGGCCCCCGCTTCGGGCAGCAGGATCTCGATGGATTTGTCCAGCGAGGCCGAAGCGCGGGCGATGGCCTCGCGCAGCGCTGCCACCTGGCCGCCGGCCATCGCGAGGCGACGGCGCAACGCGGGGGGCATGCCTCCGTTGCGGGCTGCGCGGGTGGAATGGTCCACCGCGGCCAGCAAGGCGCGGTGCAGCGCTGTCGAGGCGATCTCGGTGCTGTCGGCGTCGCGGTTTTTCAGCGCCTCGGCCAATTCGGCCAGGCGGGCCTCCACGGCCGTCAAGGCGTTCTCCAGGTCGGAGGTCTGGCGCAGCGCGTTCTGTTCGGCGGGAGAGCTCAGCATGGTGCGGCAAGGTGCTGTGGCGCGCGGCCAGGGTGAATCGGCCCCGCCGTCGCGCCAAGCGCGTACCGGCCGGGGTGACAGTCACTCAGGCGGCTCGCGGGTCGACGAGCCGCCACGTCTTCAAGCGATCAAGACGAATACTTGCGCAAGATTTCTTGCGTGTTGGCGATCAGCTTGTCGGCGATGGCCTCGGGATGGACCTCGAACTTGCCGTCGCGAATGGCCTGCGCCATCCGTGCGACCTTCTCGGCATCGAAGGTGCCATCGTTGTCGACACTGCTCATCAAGCTGGCGGCCGACGAGATGCTGACGGTCGCGCTGGGCTGTGCAGCATCGCTGGCAGCGGTGCCGCCAGTCTTTTCTGCACTGCCAGACTTGCGATCGTTCTGCATCGGCGCCACCGCCGCCTTGTTTTCGAACGAACCGATTTTCATGGTGCTCTCCTGGAATCCGAAACGGCCCGGGCGGGAACTTTCGGCATGGATCGGGTTTCGACAGTGCCCGACGGAACTTTAGGACTATTTTTCACGGGCATCAAAGCACATCGAGCCGGGCTCAAAGCGCCACCTCCACCTGTCGGTCGCCCACCGGGCGGCCCTGCAGCAGGCGGCCGGACTCGACGCGCACCCGCACCGTCTGCCCTTCCAGCCCGGGATTCATCGCTTCACCCTCGGTCACCACCTGCCAGCCGGGGCCGACGGCCACGACCCGCACGGTTTCACCGGCCGCAAACCACTGGCGGGCCTTCAAGTCGCTGACACGCAGCGCCGCACCGGCGGGCAGCGACCGCGCCAGTGTGCGCCCCACAGCGAGCCCTGGCTGGCCGATCGGCGCCCCGGGCGCGGCTGCCAGATCGACCTCGGCTTCGGTGAAATGCCCCGGTTCCAGCACCGTTCCGGCCGGCAAGGCAGCCTGGGTGACGAGCGACCGTGACCAGACCCGCACGGTGATCGGCAGTGTCACATTCCACAGCTTGGTGCCCTGGGTGCATTTCAGGCCGATGCGGGTGCGCCCCCACACCGGCAGCCCCGTGGGCAGATAGGGTTCGATGCGCTGACATGGCGCAAGCTTCAACCGAGGGTCCAGCGAACCCACTTCCACTTCGACGCGGGCATCAGGCAGGCCTGCGCGGCCGGCGCTGTCGCGGGCCATTTTCTGCACCTGGGCACCGATGGCCGACCACTCGGGCGCCGCGGCCGCAGCGCTCGCTTCCTGGCCCCAGGCACAGCCCGCCCATGTCGCGACCGCCAAGACGGCCAGGCACGGCCGGGACGAACGCAGGGTGAACGGGAAGGCAAAAGGCTTCATGCCCGTGACTGTAGGCAAGCCCTGCCCGCGCCAAGGCACGAAATGGGGGTGGGGCCGGGTGCTATTCGACGCTTTGCGGCCAGGGCCGACTTTCACAATCGGCGAACGCGGCGTCGTGTCTGTTTATCGGCCCACCGCGACGAATCTGAAGGGTGCCTCGCCATGAACGTCAACCGCCTGACCCAGAAGCTGGACTTCCATGCCCAGGCCCTGACGCTGCGCGCCGAGCGCCAACGGGTGATTGCCAGCAACATCGCCAACGCCGACACGCCGGGCTACCAGGCCCGCGAGATGGATTTCACCACCGCCTTGCAGGCCGCCACGGGCCGGCTGCCCGCCGCCAGCCAGATGGCGACCACCGAACGCGGCCACATGGCGCTGCCGGGCGGCGCCACCATCGAGCAAGCCACGCTGCGGTATGCCACGCCAAGCCAGACGAACCTGGACAGCAACAGCGTCGACATGGACCGCGAGCGCGCCAGCTTTGCGGAGAACTCGGTGAAGTACGAGGCCACGCTGCGGTTCATCAACGGTCATGTCCGCGAAATGCTGGATGCGATGAAGAGCCCTAGCCAAGGCTGAGGAGTCCTGCCATGAGCATGTTCAAGGTCTTCGACATTTCCGGCAGCGCTGTCAGCGCGCAAAGCCAGCGCCTGAACGTGGTCGCTTCCAACCTGGCCAATGCCGACAGCGTGGCCGGGCCCGACGGCCAGGCCTACAAGGCCCGTCAGGTGGTCTTCCAGACGATGCTGATGGGCGCCTCGGGTAGCGCCGCCGGGGCGGACCCGGGCAACCCGGTCGATGGCAGCGCCGGCGTGCGCGTCTCGACGATCACCGAAGACCAGACGCCCGGCCGCAAGGTGCACCAGCCCGGCCACCCTGCCGCCGACGCAGAGGGCTACGTGACCTTCAGCAACGTCAATGCCGTCGAGGAGATGGTCAACATGATCTCGGCCTCGCGCTCGTACCAGAACAACATCGAGGTGATGAACACCGCGAAGACCTTGCTGCAGAAGACCCTGCAACTGGGCCAAGGCTGACGCCACCGCCGGCGACGCCCCCACCGACCACGGACACCCCGCGCCATGACCACCGCCGTCAGCAACACCCAGAGCAGCCAGACCACGGCCAACAACGTCAGCAACGCGGCGACCAGTGCTGCCGAGCAATCCGACCGCTTCATGAAGCTGCTGGTGGCGCAGATGCAGAACCAGGACCCGCTGAATCCGATGGACAACGCGCAGGTCACCACCCAGATGGCGCAGATCAGCACCGTCTCGGGGCTGGAGAAGCTCAACACCACCGTCAATGGCTTGAACAGCCAGTTCGTTCAGCTGCAGGCCATGCAGAGCGCAGCGCTGATCGGCCACGATGTCGCCATCGAGGGCAACACGCTGCGGGTTCAAGATGGCAAGGGCGATGGCGGCTTCGAGCTGAGCGGCGCCGCGAAGGACGTCAAGATCGAGATCCTCAACAGCTCGGGCAAGACCATCGGCACCGTCGAGCTGGAAGACCAGACCGCCGGCCGACACACCTTCAGCTACGACGTGCCCGACGCCTACAAGGACAGCACCCTCAGCTTCAAGGTCACCGCCACCAATGGCGAGACGGCGGTCGAATCGATGACGCTGTCGCACCAGCGGATCAAGGCCGTCAGCACCTTTGGCGACACGCTCGCGCTCGAGCTGGCCAACGGTGACCGGCTGGCCTACGACGCCGTCTGGGCGTTTCTCTGACGCCATCCCTCACGAACCCCACTTGATTCGCCTCCGCGGCGCCGACCCCTCACACCTTCCCCGTTCCAGGAGCAGTCCATGAGCTTCCAGCAAGGTCTTTCAGGCTTGAACACCACGTCCAAGAGCCTGGAAGTCATCGGCAACAACATCGCCAATGCCAATACCTACGGGGCCAAGGGCTCGCGCGCAGAATTCGCCGACGTGTATGCGGCGACGCTGAACGGCACCGGCACCAACAACATCGGCATCGGGGTGCGGCTGGCCTCCGTCTCGCAGCAGTTCACCCAGGGCGGCATCACCGCCACCGAGAACCCGATGGACCTGGCCATCAACGGCGGCGGCTTCTTCCAGCTGACCGACACCGCCGGCAGCACGGTGTACAGCCGCAACGGCCAGTTCAAGGTCGACCGCAACGGCTACATCGTCAACAACGAGAGCATGCGGCTGATGGGCTACCTGGCCGACAACAACGGCGTGATCCAGCCGGGCGCCGCGGTGCCGCTCACCCTGCCCACCGCCGGCATCGAACCGAATGTGACCAGCCAGGTGGCGCTTGAGCTGAATCTCGACAAAGGCGACCCCATCACCCCCACCGCCAGCCCGTTGATCGACTTCAACGACAAGGACACCTACGCCGAGGCGACCGAGGTGTCGGTGTATGACACCGCAGGCCAGCCGGTGACCCTCACCTACTACTTCCAGAAGACCGCGGACGACACCTGGAACGTGTACGCCCGCGCCAATGGCACCACCTGCGCCGGCACCGACGCGCTGCCGGAACCCGTCACGACGCTGACTTTCTCAGCCGACGGCAAGACCTTCACCTCCAGCAACGCCACCTTCGATGTGCCGGCGACCACCGACGCCGATGGTGCGTCGACGCTGGCCATCCCCGGCATCGCGCTCGACTTCAGCGGCTCGACGCAGTACGGCGCCTCCTTCGGCGTCACCAACCTGAGCCAGGACGGCTACAGCGCCGGCTCGCTCAGTGGCATCACTTTCGATTCGTCGGGCATCGTCATGGCCCGCTACACCAACGGCCAGACCAAGCCGGCCGGGCAGCTGCAGTTGGCGAACTTCCGCAATCCGCAGGGCCTGCAGCCGCTGGGCGGCAATGGCTGGCGCACCACCTACGCCTCGGGCGACCCGATCGTCGGCACTCCGAGCACCGGCGCCTTTGGCGCGTTGCAGGCGGGCGCGCTGGAAGAGTCGAACGTCGACCTCACGGGCGAGCTGGTCAGCATGATCACCGCGCAGCGCAACTACCAGGCCAACGCGCAGACGATCAAGACGATGGACCAGGTGATGCAGACCTTGGTCAACCTCAGATAACGACCGCCAAGACGCCTTGGGCGTCGCCCCCCTAGGGGCGGCCCGTCGCCGAACATCCATTCACCCTCGGACCGCCGCAGGAGAGCCCGATGGACCGCATGATCTACCTGTCGATGTCCGGCGCCAAGGCCGCGATGCAGCGGCAGGACGTGCTCGCACACAACCTGGCCAACGCCTCGACCACCGGGTTCCGGGAGGAGCTGGCGGCCTTTCGTGCGGTGCCGGTGCGCGGAGATGGCGCCTCGACCCGGGTCTACTCGCTCGAAACCACCGTCGGCTACAAGTCGGACGCTGGCGCCGTGCAGCCCACCGGCCGCAACCTCGACGTGGCGATGAAGGGCAACGCGTGGCTGAGCGTTCAGGGGCTGGACGGCACGGAAGCCTACACGCGCGCAGGCTCGCTGCAGGTGAACGCGGAGGGGCTGCTCGTCACCCAGAGCGGGCTTCAGGTGCTCAGCGACAGCGGCCCGATCACGGCGCCCACCAATGCCGAGTTGCAGATCGCTCCCGATGGCACGGTGAGCGCCACCGTCCCCGGTGGCCGGCCGCAGTCGATCGGCAAGCTGAAGCTGGCGACGCCCGAAACCGACAACCAGCTCAGCCGGGGCGCCGATGGCCTGTTCCGGACGGCCAACGGCGACCCCCTGCAGGCCGATGCGAACGCCCGGCTGCAAGATGGCGTGCTCGAAGGCTCGAACGTCAGCCCGGTCGAGACCATGGTGGCCATGATCTCGGCCGCTCGTCAGTTCGAGCACCAGATGAAGCTGATCCAGACCTCAGAGCGGCAAGAGCAGACCGCCGCCAAACTGCTGTCAGCCAACGGCGGCTGATTCGCCTCATGATCCCCCTTGAGCAGCCGCGCGTCGATCAAGGGCCATTGACGCCGAACACGATGCCGGCGTTGCGGGCGTCGGTGCCCCAAACGCAGTAGTCATAGCGCCCGGCCACCGCCTGGCTCACCCACTTGTTGCCGATGCACGCACCGGCGTGCAGGCCCGCCGGGAAGTCGCCACCGATGCCCCAGGGCACCGCGCACCCGAGCAGGTCGATCCCCCGCAGGTTCTGGGTCGACTTGCCCACCAGAGCCAGCACCGATGCCTTGGTGGAGAACCCCGGCGCGATCTGCTGATCGCACTCGCCGTACAAGCCTTGCGGGTCACCCGCGCCACGCACGTGCAGCACGCCCAGCAGGACGGCATTGCCGTGACCATCGTTCGAGGTTTGCACGCAGTAGTTGAACGGATGGCGACCCGCTGGGCAGTCCACCGCGGTGGGCACCATGGCGCGAGCCGTGGTCGCAGCGGCGCACGCCAGCGTCACCATCCCGCTGATGGTTCTCGGGTCTCGGCCCGCGGCGATCAGCACCCCGATCTTCGGCTGCGGCGATGCGCCATTCGGGCAGCCTTCGTAGAGCGCGTTCGGGTCGCTGCGTGGGCTGACCTTCAGCACACCCAGGTCGACCGAATTGCCGCGTCCGTCGTTGCCGGCGCCCAGACAGAAGTCGAAGGCACTGTCACTCGGGCAGGGTCGCTTGGCGAAGCCGCCGCCCCCACCGAAGTGATCGCAACGCAAGACCTTGATGGCCAGCACGTCGGTGACCGGCTCGCCCACATAGGGCAGCGTCTCGAGCTTGCTGCCCAGGGACGAGTTGTTGCCGCAGTGGCCGTACGGCGCCACCGGTTCGGCCGATGCATTCCAGCGAGACACCGAATCGTCGGCCATCGCCGACGAGACCGACAAACAGCCCAGCGCCACCCACGGCGCCCACGACACCTTGCGCATGACGATCCTCCTGTGATGCGAAATGCCGCGGCGCGCACCGTCGCGGCCATGCATCCTGCGCCCAGGGAACCTGCCCCACTTTGATGCAGTACAAGGCTTGGGTGCGAGGCGAATGAAGCCGTCAGTCCGGCGGACCAAGGATGGACGGCGCAGGGGCTCTTCCCGAGCCGTTCCTGCGCCGCCACTCGACGCTTGGAGCCTTGACCCCGGCCGGCTTGCGGCCGCCTCCGGGAGCTCTCTACCCACCACAACCCACGTGCCAGACGAGGTGGCCGTGCACGAACTTGCCAATCCGCGCCGGCCTCATCTCTTCAATACGGAATCGGGCCGCCGTTTCGGACATGGGCGGCGCCAATTTGTCACGCTTTTGGGGCCGGCGTGCCGCCGTTCAGCGGAAGTGATCGAGCATGCGCTCCAGCGTGGCGATGAAGGGCGTCTCCATCAGCGGCAGGATGAACAGCAGGCTGGCCAGGCCAATGCCCATGGTGATCGGAAAGCCGATCGAGAAGATGTGGGTTTGCGGCGCCACCCGGGAGATCACCCCCAGGATCAGGTTGACGAACATCATGATGGCGATCAGCGGCAGCGCGATCCACAGGCCCATCTTGAACACCTCCGCCCCCCATTGGTGCGGCATCGTGGCGGTGAGGAAGGCGAAGGGCTCCGGGCCCACCGGGAAGGCGTTCAGGCTCTGCACCACCGCTGCGATCACGCTCAGATGGCCATTCAAGACGATGAACAGAAAGCCCACCAGCGTGCCGAAGAAGCGGCTCACCGCGGTGGTTTGGGTGGCGGTGAGTGGATCGAAGAAGCCCGCGAAATTCATGCCCATCTGCAGGCCGGCGATTTCACCGGCGAACTCGACGGTGGCAAAGACGATGCGGACGGCAAACCCCAACGACAGGCCGATCAGCAGTTGCTGCACCACCAGGAGCACGGCCTGCATCGAATCCAGCGGCACCGGGGCGATCTCCGGGCCCACGCCGCTGGCGCACACCGCCACCAGAAAGGCGAGCGCCACCCGCACGCGCATGGGCACCAGGCGCTGCCCCATCACCGGCATCGCCTGGAACAGCGCCAGCACACGCAGAAATGGCCAGAGCACCGGCGTGATCCATGCCAGCAACTGGGCCTCGGTGAAGGTGATCATCGCGGTGACGCGTAGGGGCCGTCAGCGCCGGGCTGCGCCCAGGCGGCGGGTCAGCCGGCGGCCGACGGAATCGCCAGCAGCATGTTGCGCAGATAGTCGACCAACGAGCTCATCATCCACGGCCCCGCGATGGCCATCACCGCCACGGCGGCGACCAGCTTCGGCACGAAGCTCAGCGTCGCCTCGTTGATCTGGGTGGCGGCCTGGAAGATGCTGACCAGCACCCCCACCACCAGGATGACCAGCAGCAGCGGTGCCGACACGGTCAGCAGCATCATCAGGCCCTGCTGGCCAAAGGTGAAGACTTGAGCGGAATCCATGGTCAGGTGACGAAGCTGGCAGCAAGGGAGCCGAGCAGCAGGTTCCAGCCATCGGCCAGTACGAACAGCATCAGCTTGAACGGCAGCGCCACGAGCACCGGCGACAACATCATCATCCCCAGGCTCATCAGCACGCTGGCCACGATCATGTCGATGATCAGGAACGGCACAAAGATCAAAAAGCCGATCTGGAAGGCGCTTTTCAACTCACTGGTCACGAAGGCCGGCACCAGCACCTTGAACGGCACGTCTTCGCCCTTCACAGCCGGGTCGAGCTTGGCCAACTTGGCGAACAGCTGAACGTCGGACTGACGCGTCTGCTTGAGCATGAATTCCCGCATCGGCACCTCGCCCCGCTTGAGCGCCTCGTCGAAGGCGATCTGGCTGGCGGAATACGGCATCCATGCCTGCTGGTAGACCTTGTCGATGGTCGGCGACATCACGAAAAAGGTCAGGAACAGCGACAAGCCGATGATGACCTGGTTCGGCGGCGCGGCCTGCGTGCCCAGCGCCTGGCGCAACAGCCCCAGCACGATGACGATGCGGGTGAAACCCGTCATCAGCAGCAGCACCGCCGGCAGGAACGACAGCGCGGTGAAGAACAGCAACGTCTGGATGGGCACCGAATAGCTGGTGCCGCCAGCGCCCTGCCCCACCACCAGTGGCAGCGTCGGGCCCGAGGGGGCCGCCTGGGCCTGTGCCTCGGTCGGCACCAGCCATGCGCCCAGCAGCATCAGCGCCACCGTGTACAGCGCGCGGCGCCAGGGTTGGGGATCACTCATGGGTTGCGCCTCCTCCCGGGGCGGGCCCGGAGCGCCATTTGGCAATCAGCTGGGTCACCGTGGCGGCCTGCGGGGTGCGCAGGGCCGGCGGCACCTCGAGTGGCGCCTCCAGCTGGGTCAGGTGGGTGATGTTCTCTGGCGTCACGCCCAGCACCAGCCAGCGCGCGGTCGCCCCTTGCCCCACCTCGACCACCACCACCCGTTGCGAGGGCGACAGCGAGAGGCTGGAGACCGTGCGCATCAGGCCGTCCTGGCCGGCACCGGCATAGCCCGAGCGGCGCAGCAGCCACAAGGCCACGGGAATGAGCGCCACGACGGCGATGAAGGCGAGCAAAGGCGTGAGCGAAGAAGGTGTCATGGTTTCCGGACAAGCGACTTGCGTGGATCCGGCCCCGCCGGCCCACCGCAGACGCTTCTTCGAGAAAAGCGGACCGCAGGGAGCGCGGAGCCCCGTCAGGTACGGCTGAGACGGCGCATGCGTTCGCTGGGCGTCACGATGTCGGTCAGGCGGATACCGAACTTGTCGTTCACCACCACCACTTCACCCTGGGCGATCAGAAAGCCGTTGACCAGCACGTCCATCGGTTCACCGGCCAGGGTCTCGAGTTCAACGACCGAGCCCTGGGCCAGTTGCAGGATATTCTTGATCGGAATGCGTGTGCGGCCCAGTTCCACGGTCAGCTGGACGGGAATGTCCAGGATCATGTTCAGGTCATTGCCGGCGCCGGCCACCCCGGTGGGCGCGAAATTGGCGAAGGTCGCCGGCGACACCTGCTCGGCCGGCGAGGCCAGCTCGCTGGCCACGTTGTCACCGCCGCCCTTGGACTCTGCCAGTGCCGCCGCCCAGGCATCGGCCATATCGTCTTGGTCATTGGCCATCAGCGGCTCCTTCAACTCACGTTCGTGTCGCCCAGCCAGCCCAGCGACGAGCTGGACAGCAGGCGGTCAATCTTGATCGCGTAGTGGCCGTCGGACGTGCCGTACTGGCAGTCGAAGACGGGCACCCCATCCACCTTGGCCTGGATCATCGGCAGCAGGTCGAGCTCGACGAAGTCGCCCGGCTTGAACGCCAGCAACTGCTCGACCGTGGCCTGCGCCGTGCCCAGCTCGGCCACCAGGTCGACCTCGGCCGACTTGATCTGCTCTTTGAGCAGGTTCACCCAGCGGCGGTCCGGCTCGGAGGAATCGCCCTGGATCGACGAATACAGCACATCGCGGATGGGCTCGAGCGTCGAATAGGGAATGCAGAAGTGGATCGTTCCCGAGGTCTCGCCGATCTCCAGCGTGAACGACGACGACACCACGATTTCACTCGGGGTGGCGATGTTGGCGAACTGCGGCTGCATCTCCGAACGCTGGTAGTCCAGCTCGAGCGGATAGATGCCATGCCAGGCGCGACGGTACTCGGCGATGATGCAGTCGACCAGGCGCTCGATCACGCGCTGCTCGGTGGCCGAGAAGTCGCGCCCCTCGATGCGGGTGTGGAACTTGCCCACGCCACCAAAGAGCGAATCGATCACCGCGAAGACGATGCTCGGGTCGCAGACGATCAGCCCTGATCCACGCAAGGGGCGCACCGAGACGATGTTGAAGTTGGTGGGCACCACGATCTCGCGCAGGAAGGCCGAGTACTTTTGGACCTTGATGCCGTTGATCGAGACTTCCGGGCTCTTGCGGATGAAGTTGAACAGGCCGATGCGGATGTTGCGTGCGAACCGCTCGCCGATGATTTCCATCGTCGGCATGCGGCCACGAACAATGCGCTCCTGGCTCGCAATGTCGTAGACGCGTATGCCGCCCTCGGGCAGCTCCTCCTGCTCGAGCTTCTGACTCTCGCCGGTGATGCCCTGCAGCAGTGCATCGACTTCGTCTTGCGAAAGAATCTGCTGGTTCATGCTGACTCAATGGCCCGGCCACATGGCACACCACGCCCACACGGCGCAGGTGGCAGTGTGGCGTGGCGAAGGGCCGGCAAGGATCACGACTGCCCGCCTGTCGGTCACTGGATGATGAACGACGAGAACTGAACCGACTTGATCGGCAGGTCGTCTTCGTGGACCTTGGGCTTCTTCTTCTTTTTCTTCTTGCTGCTGGACGCTTCTTCCTCGTCTTCGTCGGGCAGATCCACGCCCATCGGCCGCAGTGCTTCACGGCGCACCTCCTTGGCCAGCGTTTCCTTGCCTTCCTGGTCCATCAACTCCGACGAACTCTTGTGCGAAAGCAGCAGCAGGATGTTGTTGCGAATGGCCGGCATGTAGGCCTTGATCTCGTCGCCCACGTGGGCATCGGCCACTTCCAGCGTGATGCCGATCTGCGCGAAACGGTCTGCTTCACGGTCGGCCAGGTTCACGACGAACGGGTCGAGCGGCACGAACACCGGCGGCACGTGCTTCTCATCCTTCTTGTGGGTGTCCTTGGCCGCCGGCTTGTGGTGCGACTCGCCATCGTCGCCTTCGTCTTCAGCCTCGGCGGCGGCGGCCGCCTCGGCGGCCTTCTTCTTCATGTAGACGACGGCGCCCCCGCCGCCGATGCCCAGCAGCGCGACCAGCGCGCCGACGATGATGATCAGCTTCTTCTTGCCCTTCTTGGGCGCTTCAGCGGCATCGGTGGCAGCTGCGGCAGCGGACATGATGGAGGCTCCTTGCTCGAATCGGGTCGCTCACCGCGCGGCCGCCCAGGGCGACGCGACACGGTTGCGTTATCGATGATTATTGGGAGCAAGGGTTGCGCGCGAAGGCGCAAAAAGCGGGTGATTTTCGGCCGTCCTGCCAACTAAGTGGCGGCTGCCGGCGAGCGGGATAGACGCCTGGGCGACACACCGGCCCGGCGCTGGCGCTGGCCCCCGGCCTACGGTGCGATCGCAGGGGCGTTGCGGCCCGTCAGGCCACCAGGTCGATCAGGCCCCGCTGGGCTGGGCGGGCGGCGCGGCTGGCGGTATCGGCCGTGGCGTCGCCGCGGGCCGGTGCGATCCAGCCGGGCAGCGAAAAGGCGCGCTGCCCCTCGGGATCGCCCTGGCGGGCGTGCTGCCCCGTCTGGTCAGAGACACTGCCGCCCGACAGGGTGAGCCCCACATCGCCGAGCGCCTCGGCCAGCTCAGGCAGGGCTTCGGCAAGGGCGGCGCGGGTCGCCGCCACATCGGCCCCCAGTTCGACCTGGGTGTGGCCATCGCGGAGCGCGATGCGCACGTCGATGGGGCCCATGTCGCGCGGGTTCAACTCGAGTGTGGCGTACTGCACGCCATCCTTGAGCCAGGTGTTCAATTGCGCCCCGAGCGCAGCCGGGAAGCCCGCGCTGCCCGGTGGCGGGGCGAGCGTGGCCTGCGCGGGCGGCGCCTCGGCAGGGGCGGCCGGCGCCGCCGGTGCCTCGCCCAGGCTGGGCAGCGAGAAGTCGGCGCCTGCTGCCGCAGCCGCGCCTATTGGCTCGGTGCTGGCCGGCGCGAGGTTGACCGGCAGGGCATCAAGCGTCGGCGCCATGCCGCGGATGTCGATGCCCTGGGCCGCGTCGCTGGCGGCGGCCAAGCGTGCGCCGAAGCCGGCGGCCAGGCCGGCAGCGCCCGCCTGGCTGGGGTCGGCAGCGCCTGCCGTGGCGGTCTCTGCCGATCCGGCAGCGCGCGCGCGGCCTTCCACCCCCAACCGTGCCCGCGCCGCGGCGAGCAGGCCCGCATGGCGCAGTGAAGCCACCAGTTCGGCCGGTGTCTGCGCCGGCTCGGCTTGGGTCGGGGTGTTGGCGCTGCCGGCGTCGTCTGCCGGATCGCGCGAGGGCCGGTGGGCCTCGGCGCGGTGTTCGTGCTCGGCGGGTTCCTCGGCCGCGTCCTTGCTTCCGACCTCGTCGTGGCCCTGCGCCTGCGCGGCGGTCGGTGTGGTGTCTTCATCCACCGCGCCTTGCAACAACTGCGCGAACCCCGAGGGCTTTCCAGCCGCGCCTTGGCCGCCTGCCCCATGAGGCGTGCCCGCCGACGATCGGGCGCGGGCCGCGGAGTGGGGGGCGGAAGTAGCGCCGGAAGCAGCGTGCGTGGCCGGGGTGGGGGTGTTCAGGCTCATGGTGGGGAACCGTCAGGCAAAGGGTGTCGGGGTGAACGGCAGGCGCGGTGCATCGGGATGGCCCAAGGCCATCAGGCGGGCGCGGCCATCGAGACGGCCCGGGCCCAGCCGAGGCGCTGGGCGGCTTCGTCGACCGTCTTTTGTTCGCGCCGCTGTTCGCGGGTGGCCTGGGCTTGAAGACGACGCTCGATCAGGCGCTGCACAGTGGCCACCTTGGTCTCGCGGTGGCGCAACCGCAGCCGAGCCGCTTCGACCCGGCCATGCGCCAACTCCACCTGGCCCTGCTGCGCCGAGATGGCCTGCTCCAGCCGCTCGATGAAGCCCTGGTAGCAATGAAGAATCTCGATGGGCGCGCGCTGCGAGAACTGGGCTGCCCAGCGCTTGCGGTACTCGCCTCGGTAGGTGACCAGCGAATCGGCCTGTTCACGGGTGGCGCGCTCCTGCGCCTCGGCCTGGCGCCACTCGGCCAGCGCGGCGTCGCGCTTCTCCTTCTCGCGTTCCAGCAGGGTGTGCAGCAGGTCGAGTCGGTCCATGTTTCAGTCAGCGTTGGTGCGGTGGGCCGTGGAGGGGGATGAGCCGTCCCGGGCGATCAAGCGGGGTTCAGAGCCAGCAGTTGCCGGCGGCTGGCTTCGAGCGTGGCGCATTCGTGCATGCCTTGTTGCAGCAGCGCGATCAGCTTGGGGTTCACCTTCACGGCGGCGTCGAGCTCCGGGTCGGCCCCCGGCGTGTAGGCGCCGAGCTGGATCAGGTCGCGCGCCTTGTTGAAGCGGGCCAGCCACTGGCGGGCACGGCGAGCACCGTCAAGGTGATCGCGCTGAGCCACCGAGGTCATCACCCGCGAGATCGACTTCTCCACATCGATCGCCGGGAAGTGGCCGCTCTCGGCCAGCTCGCGCGAGAGCACGATGTGCCCGTCGAGAATGCCTCGTGCCGCATCGGCGATCGGGTCTTGCGGGTCGTCGCCCTCAGTCAACACCGTGTAGAAGGCGGTGATCGAGCCGACGCCATTCAGCCCATTGCCTGAGCGCTCCACCAGCTGCGGCAACTTGGCGAAACAGCTCGGCGGGTAGCCTTTGGTGGCAGGCGGCTCGCCGATGGCCAGTGCGATCTCCCGCTGGGCCATCGCATAGCGGGTGAGCGAGTCCATCAGCAGCAGCACATGCTGGCCGCGGTCGCGGAAGTGTTCGGCGATGGCGGTGGCGTAGCTCGCGCCCTGCATGCGCACCAGGGGCGGCGCGTCGGCTGGCGCAGCGACCACGACCGCGCGTTGCCGGCCCTCTTCGCCGAGGATGTCCTCGATGAATTCCTTCACTTCGCGGCCACGCTCGCCAATCAGCCCGACGACGATCACATCGGCCTTGGTGTAGCGGGCCATCATGCCCATCAGCACCGACTTGCCCACGCCCGTGCCGGCGAACAGGCCAATGCGCTGGCCTCGGCCCACGGTGAGCAATGCGTTGATGGCCCGTACCCCGGTGTCCAGCGGCAGGCGCACCGGGTCACGGTCCATCGCGTTGATCGGGCGCCGCACCATCGGCTCGTTGTGCACATCCGGGATCGGGCCGCCGCGGTCCATCGGTTGACCATGGGCATCGACCACCCGGCCCAGCAGCCCATCGCCCATCGGCAGGTGCAAGCCGCGGTCTTCGCTGCGCCGCCACGGGTGGTTCTCCACCCCGAAACGCGGCGGAATCTGAGGCACCGGCAGCGGCACGACGCGGGCACCGCTGGCCAGGCCATGCAGTTCACCCGTGGGCATCAGGTAGGCCCGATCGCCATTGAAGCCCACCACCTCGGCCGTCACCGGTTGCTCACCGGGCGTGCCCACCGCGCACACGGCCCCCACCGGGGCGCGGACGCCGGCGGCCTCCAGCACGAGACCGGTCACGCGCACCAGCGATCCCTGCATCTCCAGCGGTTGGGGCAGGCTGGCGTAGTTCTTCATGTCGCCCATGAAGCGCTGCCATTGGCTCTCGCGTTTGGCCACGCTCATGCGTCACCCTCGGTCTCTGGAGCCGGGTCGACCAGCGGAATGTCGCTGCCGAACACCGCTGCGGCCTGAGCCCAGCGCGCCTCGATGCGGGCATCCACCTGCCCCAGATCGGATTCGACGATGCAGCCGCCCGGCTGAAGGCTGGCATCGGCCTGCAAGAGCACGCCGCGGGCCTGCAGCAAGTCCGCCGAGCCCTCTTCAACGAGCGGCAGGTCTTTCGGGTTCAACCGCAAACGCAGGTGGCGGGCGGACAAGATCACCGCGCCCACCGCGTCCTGCGCCACCTGCACGATCAGATCCGGCCGTTGCTCGATCTCGCTGCGCACCACCTGGCGAGCCAGGGTCACCGCGGTGTGCACCAGTGTCTCGGCCATCTGGGCGTCGAGCGCTTCCGTCTGGCTGTCGAACGCGGCCACGATCTGCCCCATCTGGGCGCTGATCTGCTGCGCGAACTGGCGCTTGGCGGCCTCCAGCGCCTCCAGCCCATCACGATAGCCCTGCTGGTAGCCCTGGCCGCGGGCCTCTTCGATGCGCGCGAGCCACTGTTCAGCCGTCGGTTCGGGCGGCGCGGCGGGGGGTTGCTGGGCCTCGGGCCGTGCCTGGGGCTTGGCCGACTGCGGCTTGGCACTCGCATTCGATGCGGCGCCGAGGTCACCGAAGGCGCCAGGCGTCCACGCGGCGAAGTCCTGCAGCTCTTCGCGCGGAATGAAGCGCGAGTAGGCGTTGGTCGCCTTGTCCTTGCTGCCGGGCGGCGGCGGCACCTGGCGGATGCCGGATTTGGAACTGCTGGACATCTCAATCCTGCGGACGGTTCATGGGCAGGTGCGTGTCACAGGAAGTCATCCGCGCCACCAGAAGCCAGCACGATCTGGCCTTCATCCACCAGGCGGCGGACGATCTTCAGCATTTCCTTCTGCTCGGCTTCGACCTCGCTGACGCGCACCGGGCCGCGCGATTCGAGGTCTTCGCGCAGCGTCTCGGCCGCGCGCGACGACATGTTGCGGAACACCTTGTCGCGCAACTCGGGTGTGGCGCCCTTGAGCGCGATGACCAGCGACTCGCTCTGCACTTCCTTCAGCACCGCCTGGAAGCCCTTGTCGTCGAGCTTGTTCATGTCCTCGAAGGTGAACATGTTGTCCATGATCTTCTGGGCCAGGTCGCCATCGGCTTCACGGATGTAGTCCAGCGCAGAGGTTTCGACCGCCGTGCCCATCAGGTTGATGATCTCGGCCGCGGCCTTCACGCCACCGAGCGACGCCTTCTTCAGCTTGTCGCCACCGGCCAGCACCTTGCTCAGCACCTCGTTGAGGTCCTTCAGCGCCGCCGGCTGGATGCCATCGAGCGTCGCAATGCGGATCAGCACCTCGTTGCGCTGCCGCTCGGTGAAGCACTTCAGCACATCCGAGCTCTGGTCGTTGTCCAGGTGCACGAGGATGGCCGCCACGATCTGCGGGTGCTCGTTGCGCAGCAGCTCGGCCACCGAGCCCGGGTCCATCCACTTCAGGCTTTCGATGCCCGAGACATCCGAGCCCTGCAGAATCCGGTCGATCAGCAGGTTGGCCTTGTCATCGCCGAGCGCCTTGCGCAGCACCGATTTCACATACTCATCGGTGTCGGGCACGAGGATGTGCTGCTCGGCCGCGGTGTGGGCGAAGCGCTCCAGCACCGCCTCCACGCGTTCACGCGGAATCACCTTCAGCTTGGCGATCGTCTCACCCAGCTTCTGCACTTCCTTCGGGCCAAGGTGTTTGAACACCTGCGCAGCTTCTTCCTCGCCAAGTGACATCAGCAGAATGGCCGCGCTCTCCAGGCCATCGTCGTTGTTGCTGTTATTGGGCATGACAGACTCTCCCGGGGCGCGGCATCAAGCCGCCGCCTCGCCATTGACCCACTCGCGCATGATGTTGGCCACCGCGGCGGGGTTGTCCTTCGCCAGTTGGCGTGCGCTTTCGAGCTTGCGGTTCTCCAGCGGGGCTTCCAGCGCCGGCAAGGCACCTTCGCCCGGCAGAGCGTTGGCATCGTCGACCACCGCATCGAGCTGCTGACCTCGCTTGTCGTCGGCCGCTTCCACCACCACCGGCGGCCGCAGGGCCGGCCGGATGACACCGAAGATCAGGCCGAGCGCCACCAGGGCGAGTGCCCCCGGCACGGCACCTGCACGCACCAGGTCGAGCACCCAGGGCTGCTTCCACAACGGCAGGTCATCGGCCTTTTCGGGAGCCTCGATCTGGAACGGCGCGTTGACGACGCGCACCGAATCGCCGCGTTCCTTGTTGTAGCCCACCGCCTCTTGCACGAGTGTGGTGAGCTTTTCGATCTCTTCAGCACTCAGCGGCGTGGTCGACGATTTGCCCTTGGCATCGACCTTGGTGCGGTGGTTCACCACCACCGCGGCATTCAGGCGCTTGACCACCCCCACGGCGTTGCGCTTCATCTGCACCGTCTTGTCGACCTCGTAGTTGGTCGTGGCCTCGCGCCGGCCCGATCCACCCTGGGCGGCGTTGGTGGCCTGCAGCGGGGCAGCGCTGCCGTTGATGGGGGCGGTGGCCGGCACCGGGGGTTGGTTGCTGGCCGCGCCAGGCACACCGGACGGCGTGGCCGAGCCCGCGTTGTTCGCCTCGCTGGTGGATTGGCTGCGCACGGCGGCCGGCTGGTCGCCCTGGTTCGGGCGGAATTGCTCGCTGGTCGATTCGATCTGGGTGAAGTCGATGTCGGCGGTGACGGTGGCTCGCAGATTGCCTCGGCCGACCACCGGCTCCAGCAGGTCGTTCACCCGCGCGAGATAGCTCTTCTCAACCTGCGCCACGTACTGCAGCTGTTGCTCGTTGAGCGACTTGCCGTTGTCCTCCTCAGGGCCCGAGAGCAACGCGCCACGCTGGTCCAACACGCTCACCGCCTTCGGGCTGAGTTCGGGCACGCTGGACGACACGAGGTGCACGATGCCGGCGGCCTGGGCGCGATCAAGCTGGAAGCCCGGATGCAGCGTGAGCATCACACTGGCACTGGGCTTCTGCTGTTCGCGGAAGAACCCATTCTGGTTCGGCAGCGCCAGGTGCACGCGTGCATCCTCCACGCCTTCGAGCTTGCTGATCGTGCGAACCAGCTCACCCTCGAGGGCGCGCTGCATGTTGGCCCGCTCCTGCCGATCGGTTTGACCGAAGCGATTGACATCCAGAAGTTCGTTGCCGACCACCGAGGCCTTCGGCATGCCCTTGGCCGCGAGTTTCATCTTGGCGTCGTACAGGCGATCGGCGGGCACCTTGATGGCCCCACCGCCATCGGTGTAGCGGTAAGGAACGCCCATCGCGCCCAGCTCGGCCACGATGGCACCAGCTTCCTTGTCAGGCAGGCCGGCATAGAGCACGCGCCAGTCGCCCTGGCTGGCCCACATGGCCATGGCCACCACCACGGCCGCGAGTGCGGCCAGGCCGATACCGAGCTTCATCTTCGTGCCGGCAGGCATCATCGCCAGGCGCCCCATCAACCCCGTCGACGGTTCGGCGGGGACCAGGGGAACAGGCACTGCGGCGTTGGCGTCCATGAGGTGGGCGATCGGGGGTGTGGTACCCGGCCATTGTTTGGCAACCCACCTGCGCCACAAGGCGGGAGAAGGCTTCAAAACGCCCTTCAGTTTTCACCATCGCTGCCGAGGCCCCTTGCCTAGTATTCAGTCCCAGCAAGCTGCGCCTCATGGCGCTCCAACCTGGCCGCATCGGAGGCCCCACCATGGACTTGAAGCTCAAACCGTTCGACTTCTCGCAGGCGGTCGCCCGTGCCGGCCTGGCGCGCGACGGCACGCCGCTGTCCAAGGCGCGCGGCAGCGAAGGCGTGGCGCAGCCCAGCTTCACGACCGCGATGAGCGACGCGATCAAGTCGGTGAGTGCGCAGCAGCTGAAGACCGAGCGACTGCAGCAGGAGTTTCAGCTCGGCAACCCTTCCGTCAGCCTCGAAGACACGATGGTCGCGATGCAGAAGTCACAACTCGGCTTCCAAGCCGCGCTCACCATCCGCAACCGCTTTGTGCAGGCCTACACGGATGTGATGAACATGCAGGTGTGAGATGGAGCCCCCACGCCCGCTGCCGCGGGCTGCCCCCCGAGGGGGCTCGCGCGGCCGACCGGCGAAGCCGAATCCGCGCACGCCCTGGAGGGCGCACCCATGCAAAAGGCCACCGCGAGGGTGGCCTGTTGCATGGTGCGCGGTTCAGTCCAACGACAGCATTCGTCGGCGCTTCTGGGTTTGGTCGATGTAGCGCTGCAGGGCGCGGGTGGCTTCGGGTTCGAGGTGGCGCAGCTCGCAGCCCAGCCGCACGCCGCGGGCGTGCGGCTGGATGGATGTGACGTGGTGAACGATCAGGCTGCCGCGCAGCAGGGTGCCGGAATCCAGCTCGATCACGCAGTCGTTGATCTGCACACCGGGCTCGAACATCGGCATGTCCGAAGGCATCAGCAAGGCGCAGCCGCCCACGCTGACGTCCAGCACCCGCAGCTCCAGCGCCATGTCCGGGATCGATGGATGGCGAAAGCGGGCGGTGGGCGCACTGCGCTCGAGCGTTCGCACCCGGAAAGCATTGCGCCGCTGGAAGCGGAACAGTTCACGCGGCATCGCAGCCTGCAACACGCAATGCTGGCGACCATGCACCAGCATCCGATCGGCCACGTCGAACTGAACCTTGATCTGGTCCAGGTACCCCACGGCCATCGCTTCTTCGGCCTCCACCAGACGGTGCACGGCGGGCGCCATCATGTCGGCGGCGAAGGCGATCTTGCCCTGGGCCGCGTCGAGGGCCCACAGGGTGGTTGAGTATGCCGCGCCGTCAGACCCGTTCAGGTTGACGGTGACGCTGCGGTCCATCAACGACTTCAGCAGCGAGCGCACCTCGACCGGATCGCTCACGCGAAACGATTCGTGGACGCCCGCCGGAACGTCCAGCGCCGCTGATGCCGTGTCGGTAGTCATGTCGGTTACTCGCTTGGCTTCGCAGGAAACTTGTCCGACCCGGGCTCAATGAAGCGTCTTGGTCTTGCCGTGCATCATCTTGTCCAGGTCTTCCAGCCAGGGCTCGGCCAGATGACGGATCTCTGCGTCGTTCAAGAGGATGCGCTGCATGATGCGCGACTTCAACTTCGCCTCCTCGGCTTGCAGCGACTTTTCTTTCGCCGCATGCTTCAACTGTGAAATCAGCACGGCGCAAGCGCCTTCCAGCTTGACGACTTCATCCCAATTGCCGTTTCGGGCGGCTTCGAGCATGTCGGCACTGGCCCGCTCGATGGCTTCGTAATAGTTCAGAAGGGTGTGGCTCATGGTCGCAACTCTCGGCGATGACAGCAATGAAACGGATCAATTCGCCTTGGCGACCTGGCCGCCGATCTCGCGCCAGGCTTGGCGCAGAGGCTCGACCAGCGAAGCGCACTCGTCGAGCATCGCCTCGTCATTGCGAATGTTGGCCAGCGTCAGGCGGCGGGCCAGGTAGTCGTACAAGGCGTGCAGGTCACGCGCCAGTGCGCCACCTTCCGCCACGTTCAGGCTGGCCTTGAGCCCCTCTTCGACGATGCGGGCCGCCCGGCTGATCGCCTTGCCCTTCTGCTCGATCTGGCCGGCACGCATCGCGCCGCGCGCCTGGCTGATCGATTCCATGTAGCCATCGAACAGCAAGCTGATGAGTTTGTGGGGCGACGCGTCTTCGACGCTGGTCTCGACGCCGACCTGTCGATAGGCGTTGCTCATGGCGCCACCGCGGGCGAAGGGCGAAGCGAATTGCGGGCTGTACATGGTGTCGGTGGGTAAATCAGTGACCGTCCCCACAGTTATCGGTCCGCCCGGCCCTGACCTTGAGGTCGCGGCAGCCTGGGAACTGGCTGGGGTTTTCAACCAGTGAGTGCCTCAAGATTTCCGCCCATCTGCCCTTGACACGGCCAAGAAAAAGGCGCCCCGTGGGGCGCCTGAGCAGTGGGGTCGCCGAATGTCAGCCGAGCGCGGCCAACTGCTGCGACACGTAAGACGACAGAGCGTTGAGCTTGGCCATGGACGTGTCCAGCGCCTCGTACTGGGCTCGGATGCGTGCCTCGGTGCGCGTCAACCGGTCTTCCATCTGGGCCTGCCGGTCGTCATTGCGCTTGATGTGGTCTTCTAGGCTGGTCTGCAGGGTTTCCAGGCTGCCGTCTTCGCCGAGCACCGCGTTACCCAGGTCTTTGAAGCGGTCCATGAAGCCCGAGGCCCCGGTGGTGGTGCCGTCTGTGGCCAGCAGCTTGCGCAGCTCATCGGGGTTGGCGAGCGCGTCTTCCAGCTTCGATGTCGAGGTGGTCAGCGTCCCGTCTTCTTTCATCGAGATGCCGATCTCCGACAGTCGGCTCCAGGTGCTGGACGCGGTGGTGCCCTGGTTGATGACACCGCGCAGTTGCCATTGCAAGCCGATCGTGGTGCGATCCCCCTGCAACGGCCCACCGGTCTTGGTGGACGCGTTGTACTTGGTCTGGTCCTTGATGTAGGTGGCCAGTTCATTGAAGGCGGTGACGAATTCGTTGATCGCCGACTTGACGGCCTCGTTGTCGTTGGCGACCACCACCTCGACCGGGCTGGCCGTCGTCTTCGTCAAGGTCAACGTCAGGTTGTCGGCCACGCCGCTGAGCGTGTTGGTCTTCGATTCCACGGCGATGCCATTGACCGTGGCTTTCGCATTGCCGGCCGCCTGGTTCAGCGCCATCGGGGTGTCTGCCACCGCAGCGTCGTAGCCCAGCACGGACAGGCCGGTGGTGGCGTCGTTGTCGTCCACGTTCTCGGTGGCGGTGATCTTGAAGCCGTTCTCGGCACCAGTGGCATCTGATCGGATGGACAGGCGGGCGCCGTTCGCGTCATTGACGATGGTCGCGGTGACACCCGCGTCGGCATCATTGATCTTGTCGCGGATGTCGGCCAGGCTGGTGTCGTCCGAGCCGATGGTGATGCTCACCGGCGAACCCTTCCCGGTGAAGGTGGTGCCATTCCAGGTGCCCAGCTCGATCTGCAGTGTGCCGTCGCCCAACTCGCTGCTGGAACTGGCCAGGGCCGTGGCGGTGGTCACCGTCTGCGCTGACGCCAGCTGCGACACAGTGACCGAGTAGCGGCCCGGCGCCGCGCCCGACGTCGTGCTGCCGCTGACGATCGTGCCATCGCTGGAGGTGACCGATGTCTGCCCCCACAGGCTCAACGAGCCGATCGCGCCGGCTTTGTCCCGCATGGCGGACACCAGGCTCTGCAGCTTGCCCACCGAAGACAGTTGCGTCTTGATGCCAGTGGTTTCAGCCGCCAGCAAATCCACCGGCTTTCGCTCGGCGCCCATGAGGGCCGAGATGATGGCTTCCGACTGCAAGCCGCTGCCGACGCCGAGTGAGCTGATGGTGGGCATGGTGGTTCCTTGGGGTTCTGAACGGGTGATCGGCGGGTGGCGCGAAAACTTGAGCGCTCTGCGCCAGGCCAGGAATGAAAACGCGCCGCAAGAACCCGGGGCGCTATCGGTGCATCCCTCGGGCGCCGGCGGCGCGCATCAAAAACGGTTCAGGCCGGCTGTCGACCGGGCTGATTCATCAACCCTGGAGCAGGCGCAGGACCTGCTGCGGCAGCGTGTTGGCCTGGGCCACCATCGCGGTGCCGGCCTGCTGCAAGATCTGCGCTCGACTCATGGCCGCGGTTTCCGCCGCGAAATCGGCATCCATGATCCGGCTTCGGGCGGCCGCCTGGTTCTCCACCGACTGTTGCAGGTTGGAGATGATGGCGTCGAACCGGCTCTGGGTGGCACCGAAGGTGGCCCGCGTGTTGTTGACGCTGTCCATCGCCAGGTCGATGTTGTCGATCACCGTGGCAATGTCGCCGATCGTCGCTGCGGCGTCGATCGCCGCGGTCGTCGAGGTGACCGCCGTGATGTCGGTGGCGGTCGTCAGGTCGACGGTCGTGATGTTGATCACGTCATCGGCGGTGGTGTTCGCACCGATCTGGAACGTCAGCGTCGTCGCGTCAGAGCCCAGGATGTGCTTGCCGTTGAAGGTGGTTCCGCCCAGCACGCGGCCGATTTCCGACTGCAGTTCCTGGAACTCCTTGTTCAGCGAGTCCTTGTCCGAGCTGGAGTTCGTCGCGTTGCGGGCCTGGATCGCCAGTTCGCGCATGCGTTGCAGCGCATCGCCCACCTTGGAGAGGGCGCCTTCAGCGGTCTGCGCCAGCGAGATGCCGTCGTTGGCATTGCGGATGGCGACGTTCATGCCGCGCACTTGTGCGTTCATGCGCTCGGCGATGGCGAGGCCGGCGGCGTCGTCCTTGGCCGAGTTCACTCGCATACCGGACGACAGGCGCTGCATGGCGGTGGCCAGCGATGTCTGAGACGCGTTCAAGTTGCGTTGCGCGTTCAGCGACGCAAGGTTGGTGTTGATGGTCTGTGGCATGTGAGCACCTATTCAAAAGTCGACCACGCCCGGCGAACTTGCCGGCTATCCAGAAAAGGCGGCGTACAACCGCCCCCTCCACAAAGCCCGGCACGCTTCACCGTCGATCGAGGTCACTTCGAGCAACCTGGTCTCGGCAGTGTTTGTCGGACCGCGTCTTCGCTTGGCAGCTGAAGACGTTGGATCGAATTCTGAAGAGGCTTTACCCCTTGCAATACCGGGAAATGAAGCCCCTAAGCCCGCCAATTCAAGCCCCCAAATGACGATGCCCCCGTCGGCTCGGCGCCGGCGGGGGCATCTGGGAAGGGTGGGCGCAGCGGGCCGCGCCGCGCCTCTTTGAGCGGCCTCAGCGAAGCAGGCTCAGCACCTGCTGGGGCAACTGGTTGGCCTGCGCCACCATCGCACTGCCCGCCTGCTGCAGTATCTGGGATCGACTCATGTTCGCCGTCTCCGACGCGAAGTCGGCATCCATGATCCGGCTTCGGGCGGCACTCTGCGCCTCGACCGACTGCTGCAGATTCGCAATGATCGCGTCGAACCGCCCCTGCGTGGCACCGAAGGTGGCGCGCTGGTCGTTGATCGTGTCGATCGCCGTGTCGATGTTGTCGATCACCGTGGCGATGTCGCCGGTGGTGGCCGTCGAATCGATCACGGCTGCCGTGCCCGTCACCGCCGTGATGTCGGAGTTGGCGGTCATGTCCTCGGTGGTGAGGTTCACCGTGTCATCGGCCGTGGTGTTGGCGCCGATCTGGAAGGTCAGCGTGGTCGCGTCCGCACCGAGCACCTTCTTGCCGTTGAAGGTGGTGCCACCCAATACGCGGGTGATTTCAGATTGCAGCTCCGAGAACTCCTTGTTCAGAGAGTCCTTGTCCGAGCTCGAGTTCGTGGCGTTGCGGGCCTGCACCGCCAGTTCACGCATGCGTTGCAGCGCGTCGCCCACCTTCGAGAGGGCGCCTTCAGCGGTCTGCGCCAGCGAGATGCCGTCGTTGGCATTGCGGATGGCGACGTTCATGCCACGCACTTGCGCGTTCATGCGCTCGGCGATGGCCAGGCCGGCGGCGTCGTCCTTGGCCGAATTGATGCGCAGGCCCGAAGACAGGCGCTGCATCGACGTGGCGAGAGACGACTGCGACATCGACAGATTGCGCTGGGCATTCAGCGATGCGACGTTGGTGTTGATGGTCTGAGGCATGTTGATAACTCCACTAAGGTTCCGAAAGTCTTCCGGTAAAGCACCGGCGTCCGATACACGCTAATGCCGGGGCCCCACCAGTCGGTCGGCATCCTGTATGCCGCCAGATCCGTGGTCATCTCACCGGACCGCAGGGTTTGCGTGATTGCTTGCCCTGTTGGTTTGGGTATCGGAATGGACTCGGGAAACCTTGAGAGTTTTTTTGCCTCGGTGGGCCAGCACCCGGGGGTTCCGGGGGCTGTCTCACTCGAGCG
This sequence comes from Ideonella lacteola, assembly GCF_038066555.1. NCBI lineage: Bacteria > Pseudomonadati > Pseudomonadota > Betaproteobacteria > Burkholderiales > Sphaerotilaceae > Ideonella > Ideonella lacteola. The sequence continues at coordinate 40,767 of NZ_JBBUTG010000032.1, forward strand.
GGGGAAGAATCTTTGGAACTGCGGTGTGTTTCACCGCCAATTCTTCCCCCGCTGTCGCGCCTCGCTCACTCGTTATTCACTCGGCGCGGGCCGCTGGGTCATCGAAGCAAGGACAGCACGCTCTGCGGTTGCGAGTTGGCCTGCGCCACCATCGCTGTGCCGGCCTGCTGCAATATCTGCGCTCGACTCAGGTTTGCTGTTTCTGCCGCGAAGTCCGCATCCATGATCCGGCTTCGTGCCGCACTCTGCGCCTCCACCGACTGTTGCAGGTTCGAGATGATCGCGTCGAAGCGGCCCTGGCTGGCACCGAAGGTGGCGCGCTGGTCGTTGATCGTGTCGATCGCCGTGTCGATGTTGTCGATCACCGTGGCAATGTCGCCCGAAGTCGCCGTGGCATCGATCACCGCGGTCGTTCCGGTCACCGCCGTGATGTCGGAGTTGGCCGTCATGTCTTCGGTGGTGATCGAGACGGTGTCGTCGGCCGTCGTGTTGGCGCCGATCTGGAAGGTCAGCGTCGTGGCGTCCGCGCCGAGCACCTTCTTGCCGTTGAAGCTCGTGCCGCCCAGCACGCGGGTGATTTCAGACTGAAGCTCCGAGAACTCCTTGTTCAGCGAGTCCTTGTCCGAGCTGGAGTTCGTGGCGTTGCGGGCCTGCACCGCCAGTTCACGCATGCGTTGCAGCGCGTCGCCCACCTTCGAGAGGGCGCCTTCCGCGGTTTGCGCCAGCGAGATGCCGTCGTTGGCGTTGCGGATCGCCACATTCATGCCGCGCACTTGCGCGTTCATGCGTTCGGCGATGGCGAGGCCGGCGGCGTCGTCCTTGGCAGAGTTGATGCGCAGGCCCGAAGACAGACGTTGCATCGTCTGAGCCAGCGAGGCTTGCGAAGCCGACAGGTTGCGCTGAGCGGTCAACGAGCCGACGTTGGTATTGATGACGGATGACATGTGAGTTACTCCTTCACGGGGGTTCCGAAAGCTGACCCTTACCGGGTCTTGGTTGCGCCCCCGTTAGAAAGTGGTTGGGGCCGTGATTTGCTTTTCGGAGCCTTGATCGAAAGACTTGAGCCTTTTTTTGCCCGCTTATCGATCGATTGACTTGCCGGGGGTGGGTCAAGCCAGGCCGGCGAGCGCCGGCGGCAGCGAAAGACACGCCGCCAAGTTCTGTCTTATCGGCCGATGCCGCCGCCGCCATATATCTAAAGTGCGCGCATGAGCCACGCACCCGTGCCGCCTGTGCAGAGCTGCGCACCGCGCCGCTTCCGCGTGGCCGCGGTGATGATCGTGCGCAACGAAGCCGAACGAATCGGCCGAGCGCTGGCCAGCGTGCTGCCTTATGTCGACGAGGTGCTCGTGTTGGACACCGGATCGACCGACGACACCGTTCGGCTGGCCCAAGCGGCAGGCGCCCGTGTCGAACACTTTGAATGGGTCGACGACTTCTCGGCCGCGCGCAACGCGGCGCTCGATGCCGCTGGCGCCGACTGGCATGTGGTGATCGACGCCGACGAATGGCTGGTCGAAGGCGCCGACGCATTGGATGGCCTGCGACAGCTCGCGCCAGATGTCGTCGGGGCCGTCCGCATCGACAGCGTGGACGACCATGGTGCCGCAGAACAGCAGGTCACCAGCTGGATCAGCCGGGTGCTGCCCGGGCCGGTGCGCTATGCCGGCCGGGTGCATGAGCAACCGCAACACCAGCACCCTGTTCGCCGGATGCCAATCAGCTTCGGCCACGACGGCTATCGCCACGAGGCCTTGAAGACCAAGGCCGGGCGCAACCGGCGGCTGCTCGAACGCGACGTGGCCAATCGGCCGGGGGATGCCTACGCCTGGTATCAGCTCGGCAAGGATCACGATGTTTACCAGCGCTACGAGGAGGCCCTGGGTTGCTTCGATCGCGCAGAGGCCTTGCTGGCCGCGGCCACGTCCGAAGCCGACGCGCCCGCGCCTGCCTGGATGCACGACCTGACGGTGCGCAGCCTGCACGCCCTGAAGTGCACGCGTCGCCACCCCGAGGCCTTGATGCGCGCCGAGGCCGGGCTGGCCCGATGGAGCGACTCGCCCGACTTCTTCTTCGCCTTGGGCGATCTGCTGCTGGACTGGGCCGCCGACGCGCCCGATCGCGCGAGCGAACTGGTGCCGATGATCGAAACCGCCTGGCAACGCTGCCTGGCGATCGGCGAGCGGCCCGAGCTGGAAGGTGCCGTCGCCGGCCGGGGCAGCCACCTGGCCGCCAGCAACCTGGCGCTGCTGTACGACACCCTGGGCCAGCCCGACACGGCCGCCGAGTACCGGCGCCTCACGAAGGCCTGATCTGCAAGTGCGAATTGCGCGGCCCTGGCCCGCTTTTTCGCAGCCTGGCCCGAAACCGGCGCCGCCTACATTGGCGTGATGAAGAATTCCCGCCAGCGCGCCGAAGCGCATCGCCAGGCCGGCCTCAAGGCGATGCAGGCCAAGCGCTGGCCCGCCGCCATCGCCGAGTTCGAACGCGGCGCCGCCCTGTCGCCCCGCGATGCCCTGTTGAAGCTGAACCTGGCGCGGGCCCACATGCAGGCAGGCGACCTGGACCGCGCCATCGGCGCCGGCCGCGAAAGCCAGCAGCTCGACCCCACCAGCCCGGTCACCTGCCGCCTGTTGGGCGAATGCCTGCTGCAGCAGAACCGGGTGCAAGAGGCGGCCGCCGTGTTCGACCACTTCCCCGCCCAGGCGCCCCGCGACCACGACTGGTTCAACGCCTACGGCAATGCCTTGTTCCAAGCCCAGCGGCTGCAAGACGCCGTGGGCATCTTCTTCCAGGCCCTGTCGATCAAGATCGACGCGCCGCTGGTTCACTACCGGCTTGGCCTGTGCTTCAAAGACCTGGGCATGACGCGCGAATCGACCGAGTGCTTCCGCACCGCGATCTCGCTCGATTCGGGCTCGGTGCGCGCGCTGGCACTGTCGCTGCTGGTGCACGAAAGCCGCCAGACCTGCGATTGGAGCCTGCTGGAGCAGGACACGGCCCAACTGCTCGCGGCGCTGGAAGGCAGCGACGACCAGACCGGCCAGAAGCTCTCGCCTTTCGCCCTGCTGGCGGTAGACGCCACGCCCGAGCAGCAACGCCGCATCGGTGCCCTGCGGGTGCGCGGCCTCACGCCGGGGCTGAAGCCCCTGCCCCCGGCCGGGCCGCGCCGGCCCGGGCGCATCCGCGTGGGCTACCTCTCGTGCGACTTTCATCAGCACGCCACCTCGGTGCTGATGGCCGAACTGCTGGAGCGCCGAGACACCGAACGCTTCGAGGTCACCCTCTATTCACACAGCCCCGACGATGGCAGCGAGATCGGCCGGCGTGTGCGCGCCGCCTGCGATCACTTCGTCGACGTGACGCACCAATCGAACGCCGAGGTCGCCCGCCGCATGCGCGAAGACGACATCGACATCGCCATCGATCTGAAGGGCCACACCCGCGGCAGCCGCTTCGAACTGCTGGCCTACAAGCCGGCGCGCGTCTCGGCCGCCTTCCTGGGCTACCCGGCCACCACGGGTGCGGACTTCATCGACTACATGATCGGCGACCCGGTCGTCACGCCACTGGCCCATGCCGCACAGTACAGCGAGCATTTGGCGCAGATGCCGCACAGCTACCAGCCGAACGACCGCCGTCGCGCCTTGCCGCCCGCGCCGACGCGCTCGCAAGCCGGCCTGCCGGACGACGCCGTGGTGTTCTGCTGCTTCAACCAGACCTACAAGATGTCGCCGCGCATGCTGGACCTGTGGGCCCGCATCCTTGCCGGCGCCCCGAACGCCGTGTTGTGGATGCTGGCGTGGAACCCGCACGCCCAGGCCAACCTGGAGCGCGAACTGGGCCAGCGCGGCGTGAGCGCCGACCGCGTCTTCTGGGCGCCGAAACTGCCGCTGGCCAAGCACATCGCCCGGCTCCGCACAGCCGACATGTTCCTCGACACCTGGCCCTGCAACGCCCACACGACCGCCAGCGAGGCGCTCTGGGCCGGCGTGCCGGTGCTGACGGTGCCGGGGCGCACCTTCGCCTCGCGCGTGGCCGCCAGTCTCGTCAGCGCCTGCGGCCTGCCCGACCTGGCCGCGGCCGACGAAGACGCCTATGTGGATCTGGCCATCGGCCTGGCGAGCGAACGCGAGACGCTGCAAGGCCTGAAGCTGCACCTGGAACAGCAGCGCATGGCCTTGCCCCTGTTTGACACCGACCGCTACGCGCGCGACTATGAAGCGTTGCTGCAGCGGATGTTCGACCGGCACCAGGCCGGGCTGCCCCCAGATCACCTGCTCGCGCTCGCCTGACCCGGCGGCTTGACACTCTCCCACGGAGGAACGGCTCTTGACTGCCCAGAACCCAGAGCAGGATGGCCTGCGCAAGCTGGTTGCTCGACACGATGATCAGCAACTCGGCCGTGAATTTGCAGAGCTGTCGCACAAGGTGAAGAAGCGCCCCATGGTGCTGTTCTTCGGGCGCACCAGCTTCGCTGACAACAGCAAGTACCTTTTTCTTCGCGCCTTGTCGGCGCAGCGCGGCTATGACGTGATGTGGTGCACCCACAGCACCGATCTGGCCGTGCAACTCACCGAACGGGGCCTGCCTTGCCTGCTGCTGGGTCTGGACGCTGACCAGACCATCGACACCCTGTTGCACGCCGCTGTCGCGGTGTTCACCCTGAACCCTTGGGAAAGCGTGGGCATGTCGCAGCCACTGCTGGGATGCCTTGCCGGCGCGAAGCAGGTGCAGTTGTGGCACGGCGTCTCGGTGAAGCGACTGACGTTGCAACTGTTGCCGCACTTCGGCGCACGCTCCAGCGACATCCGTCCCTATTGGCTCTCCAGCATCGCCGCCGACCACGTGTTGTCGACCGCCTCACATTTCGACGCTTACTGGCGCGAGGTGTTCGGTTGCAGGTCGCTGGTGAGGGCGGGCCTGCCGAGAAATGAAGTGCTGCTGAGATCGGCCACCGAGATGGAACACTGGGGCGCCGAGCTCTCGCCACGCGCGCGAGAGGCGCTCGAATCGGGCCGCCCCTCGGTGCTGGTGGTGCCCACGTGGCAACGCAACAAATGGACGGAACTGACGGGTTCGACCTTTCTGGCCCACGCGGTGAAATTCGCCCGCGACCACAAGGCCAACATCTTCTTCAAGGCGCACCCCACCTACTTCGGCCACTGGAACCAGCAAGATCAGGAGGTGGATGGCCTGCACCTGATCGACCCGGGCCTGGACATCTACCCTTGGATGTCGCGCTTCTCCGCGCTCGTCACCGACTATTCGTCGATCATGTTCGACTACCTGCTGACCGGCAAGCCGGTGCTGACGTTGGACCTGAAACCCGGCGACCACCAGAAATACGAACCCGACTACAGCCTGGTGCCCGAGGGCGACTTCCGCACCACCTACACCACCGAGACGCTGGCCGCGAAGCTGAAGAAGGCGGTGTTCGACGACAAGCGCCAGGACTCGCGCCAGGCCTATGCGCGCCAGATCTTCGAATCCGACCCCTTGAGCGCCAGCGAAGATCTGCTGCAACTGATCGACACCTTGGTCGATCGTTCGCAGCAGCCCGATTTCAAGGTGTGGCAGCCCGGCTCGGCACTTTGAGGGTCACCCCACAGCGACAGGCTGCGCGCAGCTGGGCCGCGCGTGGCATGTGAGACATGCTCGCCACGCCGGTTTCGCCGATGAGGCGAGAGAATCACGGGTTTGGCGACAAGCCCAATTCGGGCTGGAGGGAGACACGCATGAAGATCCTGCTGTTCGGCAAGGACGGCCAGGTCGGCTGGGAGTTGCAACGCGCACTCGCCCCGCTGGGCGAGGTGGTGGCCGTCGATCACGACAGCGCCGAACTGCATGGCGACTTCAGTCGGCCGGAGGCACTGGCAGCCACCGTGCGTGCCGTCCAGCCCGAGGTCATCGTCAATGCCGCGGCCCACACCGCGGTGGACAAAGCCGAAAGCGAACCGGACTTCGCGCGCGCGCTGAACGCCACGGCACCCGGCGTCATCGCGCGTGAAGCCGCCGCGCTGGGAGCCACCCTGGTTCACTACAGCACCGACTATGTCTTCGATGGCTCGGGCCACGCGGCACGCGACGAAGGCGCCGCCACGGCCCCTCTGTCGGTCTACGGCCGCACCAAGCTCGAAGGCGAGCAGCAGGTGCAGGCCAGCGGCTGCCGCCACCTCATCTTGCGCACCAGTTGGGTCTATGCCGCGCGTGGCGGCAATTTCGCCAAGACCATGCTGCGGCTGGCCGGCGAGCGCGATCAACTCAAGGTGATCGACGACCAGATCGGCGCGCCCACCGGGGCCGACCTGCTGGCCGACTGCACCGCCCATGCCCTGCGCACGATGGCAGCAGCGCCGGCGCTCGGCGGCCTCTACCACCTGGTGGCTGGCGGTGAGACCAGTTGGCACGGCTATGCCCGCTTCGTGATCGAGTGGGCCCGGGCACACGGCCAGGCCATTCAGGTGCCGGCCGACCAGATCCTGCCGATACCGACCAGCGCGTACCCCACCCCGGCCACCCGCCCCCTCAACTCGCGCCTGGCCACCGGCCGTTTCCAGCACGATTTCGGGCTGCAACTGCCCGATTGGCAGCAAGGCGTGCAGCGCATGCTGCGGGAAGTGCTCGCGCGCTGAGCGAGCTCACGCCGTGGGCAAGGGGCCCGAAGCCGGGTGCTGGTAGAAGCGTTTTTTCGCCTCCACATTCGCACGCACGCTGCCCGGCGGCTCGTGCCGCTTGGCCTGGTTGTCGGCCTGCTCGAAGGCCGACAAAGCCTCGGCCGCGAAATGGTCCAGCACCTCGGGCGCAAAGTCGCAGGCATAGCCCAGCGATCGCATCTCATGGCGGCAGATGCACTCGACCGCGCGGATCTCGTCGGCCGTCAGGGCCTCTCGGTATTTGTGGCGGTTGTCGGCCATCAAGGCCTTGTCCAGGTTCGCCCAGGCGTGCTGCTGACCCGCGTTGGCCCGCGTCAGCTCTGACTCATGGAAGGCCAGCATCCGCGGCTCCCAGGCCAGCCCCATCATCGCCAGCACGGGGCGCAGCGCTTCTTCAGGCGCCGAGATCAAGGCTTCGTAGTGCAGCAGGCGCGCCCGCCCGAGGCGCCGAAGGTCGTTGTAGAGCTTAAGGCTGTGCTGCTGGTCCGCCTGCCATTGGCGCGCGGCCCGGCACACCCCGCCGGGATGGCCAGGGTTGTTCTTCCACGACAGCGCCATGTCGCGCGGGTCGCGCACCTGGTAGACATAGTGAGCCCGTGGAAAGTGGATCAGCAAGAAGGCCACGAACTCGTAGACCTGGTTTTCCTTCACGAACACCTGCTGCTTGCCATGGGCCTGCGCCTCGGCCTCGAACACCCGCCGGATCAGGCCTGGCAGATCGCCAGGCTCGGCCAGGCCAGCCAGCGATTCACGGCTGAAGGCGTGGCGCCAATGCGAGAAATCGGCATTCAGCAGCGCGTGGATGTCATCGAGCATCGCGCGCCAGCCCTCGGGCTGCTCCAGCGGCTCGTAGCGAAACGCGTTGCGCGCCACCGGGTTGATCAGGTGCTTGGTGGCGGGCCCGCACACCTGCGAATGCGCGTCCAGCATCCGGGTGATCAGGTTGCTGCCGCTGCGCTCGGAGCACATCAGGAAACTGAATTGCACGGGCACCTCCCGGGACCTCCCGGCACCGTCCGGGATCTGTGGGCCGCAGGCCACCGCCAGCCGCATCCGGAACGATAAGCCACCGGGCCCCGGGTGGGGGTGAGATCTGGCAGGCAAGCGCCCCTCTTATCAACCCAACGGCCGGCATGGGCATCCCTACAGTGCCTCCATGCACGCTCACCCGTTCCCCGCCGTCGACGGCGACCTGCCCGGTCTGCTGCGCCGGCTGCATGGACAGGCGGGCGATGGCGGCGATGCGTCCGACACGCTGCGCGCCATCGGCCCGAGAGCGAAAGCCATGCCCACGCTCGTCGGCGCGATGTGCATCGGGGGCGCCGGCCTGGCCCGGCGGCTGTTGAGCCACGCCTACCCCGGCTCGATCGCCGACGAACAGACCGGTGCCCTGCTGGAAGCCTTCAATCAAGTGCTGATGCCGGCCGCCGATACGACGGATCCCGCCGAGCATGAGCAACGTGCGGCGCAATGGTTGATCGACAGCTTCGGGCTGGACGCCCCCACCGCAGCGGTGTTCGACATCGTGCGCGCCGGGCTGTTGATCGATCTGGGCCCCTCATCGGAACTGCCGGTGGCGATCAAGGGCGCCATGGACCTGGAGCAATGGGCGCTCGCACTGCGCGGCCTTGAGCGGCAACGATCGGAAATGAAGGAGCGCACGCCGCGCGGCTGTTTCGGCCGGGCAGCGATGTGCCTGCACCGGCTGGGCCGCTTCGAAGAGGCGGACCGGTGGGTGCGCACCGGGCTGGGGGAAAAGCAGGCGGCGTTGATCACGATTCCCCCGCTGCAGACGGAAGCCGAATTGCTGGCCCGCTGGGGTCACGTCGATCGGCCGGTGATCAGCATCATCTGCACCACCTACAACCACGAGCGCTACATCGACAGCGCCATCCGCGGATTTCTCAGCCAGGTCTGCGAGTACCCCTTTGAGATCCTGATCCACGACGACGCGTCGACCGATCGGACACAAGAGGTGGTTCGCGGCTGGCAGCAGCGCTACCCGAACATCATCAAGCCACTGCTGCAGACGGTGAACCAGAAGTCTCAAGGCGTGCGGCCCTTCGAGACGATGCTGGCGCGGGCGCAAGGTGACTTCGTGGCCACCTGCGAGGGCGACGATTTCTGGATCGATGCCGGCAAGCTGCAGCGCCAGGTCGGGTTCCTCATCGCGAATCCCGACTTCTCCTGCACGACCCACAACTACCACCACTTCGTCGAATCCTCTCTGACGGTGAAGCCGTGGCGGCGCGCGGCTCAAGACTTCGTCATGACTCGGCGTCAACTGATGGGAGTTCGCTGGCTGCTGTGGCTGCCCACCCTGGTGTTTCGCAAGACCTTCTCGGTGTTGCCCCCCGAGCGTTCGCTGGCCGCCTTCGGTGACCAGTTCCTGACTTCGTACCTGGGCACCTGGGGCCGAGGCATGTACTTCGAAACCTTGTTCGCGGCCGTGCGACGCGAGAACGAGTTCAGCACCTGGAGCCCACTGCCCGAGGCCGAGAAGGAACGCCGCCGCGTCAAGACCTGGCTGGCGATGGTGCGGTTGCACCAACGACTGGGCCACGCCCATGCAGTGGACGAAATGATGGCCAAGGTCATCGCCTCACCGCTGGACTCGATGGTGAAGGCAGCCTTGATTCACGACACCGCTTCCCACGATCCGGCCGCGACCTCCGCTGCCGCGCCTGTCTCCACGTCTCCCACCCACTTCGCGGCGGCCTAACGATGAAACCGATCTTCGTCACCCAACCCTACCTGCCTCCGCTGGAGGAGTTCGTGCCCTACCTGGAGCAGATCTGGCAGAGCAAGACGCTGACCAACCGCGGCCCGATGCACCAGCGGCTCGAGACCCAGCTGTGCGAGCACCTGGGGGTCGAGCACATCTCGCTGTTCGCCAACGGCACACTCGCCCTGGTGACTGCGCTGCAAGCACTGCGCATCACCGGCGAGGTGATCACCACGCCCTACTCGTTCGTGGCCACCGCGCACTCGCTGCTGTGGAACGGCATCACCCCGGTATTTGCCGACATCGACCCGCTGACGCTGAACCTGGACCCGCGCAATATCGAAGACGCCATCACCCCGCAGACCACCGCCATCGTGCCGGTGCACTGCTACGGCACGCCTTGCGACATCGACGGCATCCAGCGCATTGCCGACAACTACAACCTGAAGGTGATCTACGACGCCGCGCACGCGTTCGGCGTGAAGCGCGACGGCCAGAGCATCCTGAAGGCCGGCGACCTGTCGATCCTCAGCTTCCACGCCACGAAGGTGTTCAACACCTTCGAAGGCGGCGCCATCATCTCGCCCGACGCCAAGACGAAGCAACGCATCGATCACCTGAAGAACTTCGGCTTCGTCGATGAAGTGACGGTGGTGGCCCCCGGCATCAACGGCAAGATGAGCGAGGTCAATGCGGCCTTCGGCCTGCTGCAGTTGCAGCACATCGACCGGGCCCTGGCGCGCCGCGCCGAGATCGATGCGATGTACCGCGCCCGGCTCGACGGCGTGGCAGGCATCCGCCTGCTGCAGCAGCCGCTGCCCGGCAACACGAGCAACCACTCGTATTTCCCCATCCTCGTGGGCCCGAACTTCTCGATGACCCGCGATGAGCTCTATCACCTCATGAAAGAGCAAGGCGTCCACGGCCGCCGCTACTTCTACCCGCTGATCAGCGAATTCCCGATGTACCGGCACCTGCCTTCAGCCCAGCCGGGGTTGATGCCGGTGGCGCACGAGGTGTCGCGCCAGGTGCTATGCCTGCCGATGTACCCGGCGCTCACCGACGAAGAGGTGAACCGCATCGCCGACACCGTCCGCTACGCCGCCACGGTGCAGCGCCAGGCCGCGGCGTAAGCTGCGCGCCATGGCACCCCGGCAGGTTGCGATCTTCGGCTGTCCCCGCAGCGGCACCAGTTGGCTGGGCCAGCTGTTCAACGCCAGCGAGGCGGTGGCCTACCGCTACCAGCCCCTCTTCTCCTACGAGTTCAAGGACTGGTTCGGGCGCCACGGCGTGAGCGACGCCTCGCTCGCGGCCTTCGGCGAAGCACTGCTCGCCGCGCAATCCGACTTCGTGCTACAAGACCTGCGGCCACCCAAACGAGGCCGCCCCAGCCACCTGGTGTGGAAAGAGGTGCGCTACCACGACCTGATGCCGGCGCTGGCCGCGCTGCCGGGACTGCAGCAACTGATCTACATCCACCGGCCCGCGGTGGATGTGCTCAACAGTTGGTACCAGGCCCCCAAAGAATTCCGCGCCGGGCAGGACATCCACGCCGAATACCTCGACGCGCCGTCCAAGAACACAGACCCTTGCGAGTACAACGGCTTCAACCGTTGGAAGGCATCACTCGCGCTCGCGCTGCAGGTGCAGGCGGCCCACCCGGACAAGCTGTGCTTCGTGGCCTACGATCGCCTGCGCGCCGAGCCCGAGGCACAACTCGGCGCCCTGTTCAAGCGCGTCGGCCTCACGATGACCGAACAGGTGCAACGCTTCATCGCCGCCAGCACCAGCCGCCACGACACCGACGCCTACAGCGTGTTCCGCAGCCACGAGACCGAGATCACCCTGCCGGCCGACATCGTGCGGCACCTGCGCGACGACGCCTCGGGCCGAGATCTCGCAGAACAGGCCTTGCAGCGATCGTTGTAGCGCACTTGACGGCGCTAAAAGAGTAAAAACGCGCCCACGGCCACCGCAGTGGGAACCGCAGCACCGGCCAGGAGGCCGAGCGCACTGATCGCTCCGTCGGCAAAGCCGGTTCGAAGCAAGGCCACGCCTGCGGGATTGGGGGCATTCGCGATCACCGTCAACCCGCCGCCGGCCACGGCACCGGCCACCAGCATGTACTTGGCTTCGTCGGTGATGTGGGGCAGTTGCGAGCCCAGGTAGGTCAGCGCGGCGTTGTCGGTGATGGCCGTCAGGCTAACCGCACCGAAGAACAGGGCCTGCGGCGACAGGCTGGAAACGATGGGCTCGAGCCACCAGCGCTGCATGCCGCCCAGGATGACCAGGCCGGCCAGGAAGAAGCCGACGAGCAGCGCCTCTTTGAGGATCAAGGGGCTTTGGTAGCGCTCGTAGGCCTGGGCAAAGCCGAGAAACATCAGGAAGATGCCCAGAAAAGCGACCGGGTGGTGCGCCAGGGCGATGACACCGGCCAGCAGAACGATGTGCACCCCGACCACCGTCCAAGACATCGAGTCGGCCGCGCCCGGCGCCGCGCCTTCCTGGGCAGGCGAGGCGATGCTCAGGCGGGCACGCAGTGCCACCGTGGCCAGCGTCGCATTCACGACCACCGCCAGCGCCGCCTTCCAGCCGAACTCGTTCAGCATGAACGCTGAATCCCAGTTCCAGGTCGAGGCCACCATCAGCACCGGCGGCGCGGCATAGGAGGTCAAGGTGCCGCCGATCGAGACATTGACGAACAAGGTGCCCAGCAGCAGGTACTTGCCCGATTCGGGCACATCACGGCGGAACGCCACCGGCGCAAGCATCAACGCGGCGATGGTCATGGCGGCGGGCTCGGTGATCAGCGATCCGAGCAGCGGCACCGCCCCCAGGCCCAGCCAGGTCTTGGCCAATGCCGCGTGCACCGGCACGACCCGCGCGATGGCATCGATCAGGCGCGAGACGGTGGCCAGAATGGGGCGGGACGCCGCCATCACCATGACCACGACCACGAACAAGGGTTCGGTGTAGTCGCGCGACTCGGCGTAGTCCAGAGCCTGCGCGCCCCCCTGGGCGACCGCCATGACCAACACCAACACGATGGCCCAGAAGCCGAAGACCACCTCCACTTCGCCGAGGAGGTGGAACAGGCCCGCGTGGCGGGGGAATCGGTGTGACAGGCGTTCGAAGAAGCGCGCCGCGAAGGTATGAACCAGGGCGACGGCGAACAGCATGGCGGCGACGTGCCGGATATCGATTTCGGGCATGGGACGACAGTTGCAGCTGATCCGCGTGGCGGCCCGACCAGCGCTGAAACCTGCCGCGTCGTCAGCCGTGGCACCCAGCGGGCAGTCTACCCTGGTCCGCGGGGCGCCACGCCCGCCGTGGTCTATCGCCGCTGCGCGTCAACCGCCGGCCAGGCCCATCTCGTAGGCGGTGTTGGTGCCCCAATCGGCAACGATGGCGCGTCGCTTGTCCGCCGTGAGCACCAGGCCCACGGGGCTGCTGAAGCCTTCGGCCACGACGCGCGTTCGGCCCTCGCGGTCGACTTGCAGCACCGCCGTGCCGCCGTAGTCGACCACGTAGACCGAGCGTTCATCGGCCAGCGCCAGGCCGGGCCCGGGCCGGCTCAGCTCGCGAGAGACGGTGCGTGCGCGGCCATCGGCGCCGGCGAAGGCGATGCCGCCATCGATGTTCGATACCGCGTAGCTGCCGTCCGCGAACTGCACCGCACCGACCGGCGTCTGCAGCCCCCCTTCGACCGCCACCTTGACGCGCCCGCCCGCATCGGCCACCAGCACCTGGTTGGTGGCGCGGTTGGCGATGAGCAGTTGGCCCTGCTGATCGAACGACAGGCCCGCCGGCGTGGCCAGGCCCCGCACGAACTCCTCCTTGGTGCCCCCTTCAAGGATGCGCCACACCACGCTCTGGCTGTAAGAGGCGACGAACAGCTCGCCTGCGGGCGATAAGGCCAGGCCCGAGGGCCCGGGCAACCCCGATGCCAGCACCATGGGCGCGGCACCCGCACGGTGGGCCGTGACGGTGCCTGCGCTCCAGTTCGCCACCAGCAGGCGACCGTGGCGATCGATGGCCATGCCCACCGGCGAGGACAAGCCGGTGGCTGCAATGCCCAGGCGCCGCCAGGGGGCCGCGCTCGCAGACGAGGCCGCACTGGCCCCCCACTCGGGTGCCAAGGCGCCTGCCGCGGCCAGCACGTGTCGCCGCCCGATCACATCGTGGCTCCGACCAGCGCCGTGAGGCTGGAACGGATGAGCGAGTGGTCATCCGCGGCATTCAGGTGCATGCAGCGCCAGCCTCGGTCGCGCGCCAGCTCATGCAGCGCCGGATCCCCGATCACCGCCACCGGGTGGCCCACTGCCGCCAACATCGGCAGATCGGAGCCGTCGTCGCCAAAAGCCCAGCAGTCGGCGGGCTTGACCTGGCGCTCGGCGAGGAACTGGTGAATCGCCAACGCCTTGCCCTGCCCGATGGTCTGCGGCGCATCGAAGCGGCCGGTGTAGCGACCACCCGACTGCACCAGGCGAATGGCCAGCATCTGTTCGACACCCAGCCGCTCGGCCACCGGTTCGAGGATCTCGCGGAAAGACCCCGACACGAACACCGGCTCGACGCCGCGGCTGCGCAGCGCGTTCAGCTCATCGACCACTTCGCTGATGAACAAGTTGGGGTCGGACAACGCGCAGCGGCCCCAGGCCTGCGCACAGCGCGTCACCTCGTCGACCTGACGGCCGGCGAAGAATTCGTAGTAGCGGCGGTTGATCAACTCACGCGGCGCGTCGCTCTCGGCCAGCGCGCGCAAGATGGCCGTGACATCGCGGTACTCCTCGATGGTGGTCTCGTCGTACAGGCCCTTCCAGCGGCGATACCAGAAGTCGTGAAAACTGAACATGCTCTTGATGCGCAGCAGCGTGCCGTCGACATCGAAAAAGGCATAGGCGGTGGTCATGTGTTTCCCCTCTGAAGTTTTGGGTGTGTGTCGGTGGTGCGTCAGGTCGGCGGTGGGGCTCAGGCCGGGTCGCGCCGGCGGCTCAGCTCCGGGAAGCCGGGGTTCGAGCCGAGCACACCGCCCTCTCCCCAGCGGTTGCGCGGGATCTCGTTGATGACGACGATGATCTTGTCCATCGGCGCGCCGGTGACCTCGCGCACAGTGTGTGTCAGGGCCTCGATCAGGGCCTGGCTCTTCTCATCGCCCAGCGTGGGCCAGGTGGTGACGGAAATGAATGGCATGGGGTGGGTCCTCGTGGGTCGACGGATCAGGGGTGGGTGGTGAACTCGGCAAACGACGGTGCCTTCAGCTTGAGTTGGGCGTGGATGTCACCGCCCAGTCCAAACCAGCCGATCGCGCCACCGCGGTTCATCTGGTAGCTCATCCACAGCACCACCACGTTCACCACACGGTTGGCCCCTGGGCTGCCGGCCTCGGGGAACGGATTCGGCAGCCGCGCGTGGTAGCTCGCCTGTCCGCGCCCATCGGCGACGAACACGTTCGGCACCCCCAACGGGCCCGGCCGCGTCGGCCCCGTCGGGTCGAGGTCGCGCTGGCGCAGTGACATCACCGTGTAGACGCTGTCGGGAATCAGCCCCGTGAACTCGAAGCGGAAATCGGCACTTCGCCGATCCGCCGTCAAGCTCACCGCCAACTGGCCGCGCGCCTTGCACCATTGGCCCAGCGTGATCGGCTGGGTGACCTTCGGGCCGTCTTCGGGCCGAAGATCGGGGATGGGCACCTGGTGGAAGGGGTAGCTGGGCCGGCTCAGCGTGTGGGCTTCGGGGCACTGCTGCGGCGCGAACAACATGGGGTAGTTGTTGCAGGGCAGCGGCAGCGGCAAGGTGTGCAACACCAGCGCCTCGTCCTCCGGCGTCAGGTGCTCGGGCAGCTCGCGAACGATGCGGTAAGGCAGGTTCTGGCCGAAGCGTGGCAGTGGGCTGTCGGCCGCCACGATCGCGCGCGACCATTCAGACCGCGTGATCCCATCCGGGCTCTCGCGGTTGACACGGCCGATGACGACGAAGTGGCCCTGCTCGTCCATCACTTCGCTGGGCGGGTAAGTGGGGCCCTGCGTGGTGAGGCTCAGGTCGTAGGTGGCGTGAAGGGTCATGCGGACTCCCGGTGTTGGCGAGCGCGGCCCATCAGGCCGGGGCCAGCGCGGCGCCGGCGGGGTGGCTGGCGATCACGGGCGCCGGCAGAGGCACCGCTTCCGGGTTCGGCTGGCGCTGGCGCATCAACAACGCCTGGGCCTGCTGCTGTTCCTTCGCCTCGATCTTGCTCGCGTGAAAGGCGGTGAAGCTGAAGGCGATCTGGGTCGCGCAGGTGCCCCCTTGCATCACCGAGATCAATGTGTCAAAGCGCAGGCGCGCCGGATTGGCGATGTCTTGCGAGACGATCTCGTAGCGCAGCGTGGCCTCGATCGGAAAGACGAAACCGGTGAACTTCACATCGACGCTGTTGATGACGAAGTAGTAGCGGTCATGCACCGTCTGGCCGATGAAGTACTCCTCGGTGACCGCCAGGAAGAGCTGGCGCGCCGCTTCGATCAGGATCATTCCCTGGATGTGCTGGCCCGTCTGGTGATCGGCCATCAGTTCGGAGCGCTCGTCCAGCAGCAGGGCCGCTTCGAAGCAGCGATCGTCAATGCGCACCGGGTGCGAAATGATGGCGTTCTGGATGCGGTGTTTGTGGGTCTGCAGCCGGCTGGCGCGCACGCTGCGGCGCAGTGCAGGCCCCATGTCGATGCCGCGCTCGGCCAGCGCGTGCTGGGCTTGGTCGCAGATCGCCTGGATCTCAGCCTCGCGCACCCCCTGGCCTGCGGCCAGCCGCGTGCCATCCGGCAGCCGATCGAAGGTGCCGGTGCGCGCCATGTCGCTGAACTCGCCGATGGTGATCACGCCGTCGTGGCGGCTGAAATCCTTGAACTTGTTACCTACGATGAAGACGGTTTTCATTCGAACATCTCGATTCGGGTGGTGGTGATGGCCGGCACGCTGTGGGCGTCCGGTGTGGCTGTCTCCTGGTGGCGCGCCGTCGTGGGCCGACGGTCTGATGGTTGGTTTCACGGTGCCTCCTCCCCGGGCACCACTCGAGGGGGTGCTTCAGGCGCCTTGGGCCGCCCGTGGTGACCGCACCGTGGCGTCGGAGATCAGCACGACCAGGCTGGTCAGCACCGCCGCGACACACACCGTGGTGACGCCCGTCCAACCGGCGCGGGCCCAGACGGGGCCCAGCACCGCGCTGGCCAGGCTGCCGGCACCGAGGCAGGTGAGCAGGTACAGCGACGAGGCCGAGCCGCGCCGCTGTGGCGCCACGCGCTCGGCAATCCGCACGAACACCGCGGGCTGGCACACAAAAACGCCGAGAAAGATCAGGAACAGACCCAGGCCCACGGCCGGCAGCGAGGTCGCCCACACCAGCACGCCGATCGCGGTGAGCACGATGGCGAGGCCGCTGACCGCCACCGCCAGAGAACCGTACCGGCCCACCAGCCGACCCGACACCGGCGCCCCCAGCACCGAGCCCAAGCCCAGCAGGCTGATCGAGCCGATGGTGGCGCTGTCGAACTGGAATGGCGGCTCGTGCAGCCGCAGCGTCAGGAAGGTGACCGTGCCCAGATAGCCGAAGAACAGCAGGAACCCGGTGGCAAACGGCCGCAGCAGATCAGGCGAGACGATCATCCTCAGCGAGTCGGCATAGACGCTCCAGCCGATCTGGCGGCGGACGCCGACGCTGTCGTCGCGAAGGGCCAGGGCGAGAACGCCCATCGCCAACAACGCCACCGCCAGCGTGCCCCACGCACCGGCCAGGCCCAACGAGGCCGACAACAGGCCCATGCCGGCTCGCCCGAGCGTGATGCCCACCACCGACGACGCGATGATCAGCCCGAAGTAGGTGCCGATCTGGTTCTTCGGGGCGATGCGCGGCATCAACGCGAACATGGCCACCGGCACCGCTGCTGCCGCTGCGCCCTGCACGCCAATGGCCACCAGGAAGACGGCGTACGACCCGGTGATGGCCCCCGCCACGGTGGCCGCAGCCGCCACGCACAGGCCGCAGATGGCCAGGCGGCGGGCGCTGAACAGATCGGACAACGGCCCGAGCACGAAGAAGGCCAGCGCATACGCGATGCTGCCGATGCTGAACGACAGGCGGGCGTCGGTGATTGAGACGCCAAAGCGTGCGGCGATGTCGCCGAACACCGCCTGGGTGGCGTAAACCGACGCCACCGCGATGCAGGTGGTGAGGCAGGCGATCGCCGCCGCGCCAAGGGCGCCCGTCGACCGGGTCGGGAGTGAAACCTGGGCATTCATGGTCAGCTCCTAGACCGCGGCGGTGGCGCCGCCATCGACATCGAGCGCAGCACCGTTGATGTGCTCGGCCCGCGCCGAGAGCAGGAACGACACCGCTTCGGCCACGTCTGCCGGGCTGGCCAGACGGCCCGAAGGGATCTTCTCCTGCACCTGCCGATCGATGTCTTCAGGCTGCACGCCAAAGCGCTGCGCCAGCGATCGGCAGATGTCGTTCCACAGGGGTGTGGCGGTCGCCCCCGGGTTGACCACGTTAACGCGAATGCCCTGGCGGCCGAGATCGCGCGAGATCGCCTTGGCAAAGCCCGCCAAGGCGCAGTTCACCGTGCTGTTGATCGGGAACAGCGGATCGGGTTCCAGGCTGAACACCCCGTTGACGACCACGATGCGGCCGGAGCGCCGGCAGGCCATTTCCGCAGCCACGGCCCGCGTGAGCCGCACCGTGCCCATCAGCTTGCCGTTCACCGTGTGGTGCCACATCGCCTCGGTGGTTTCGAGCAACGGCGCCACCGGCCCGTCGCCCGCGGCATGCACCAGGTCGGTCACCGCGCCGAAGCGCGCGATCACCTGCGCCACCGCGGCCTGCACCGAAGCGGCATCACCGATGTCCACCACCTGGGTGAACAGACGGTCACGGTGCTCGGGTGTGGTGAGCGCCTGCCGCGCGCGGCCCAGCTTGGCTTCGTCGCGCCCGAGCATCACCACGCGCATGCCATCGAGCAGCAGGCGCAAGCAGATGGCGTTGCCCATGCCGCCGGTGGCGCCGCTGACGAGTGCGACGCGGTCTTCCGGGTCGATCGGCCGGGCGGAGGTCTTGGTCTTCATCGCCGTTCCTCTCAGCGGGCCGCCACGTGGCGGTAGATCTTGGTGTAGAGGCCGCGGTCGCCGCCGGTGATGAACTGGTTGCCGGCCTCGCGCACGATCTGCTGGTAGCGAGGCGAATGGAAGACGGCCGTGTATTCCTCGACGGGTGCCGAGAAGCCTGAGACGAACATCACCCCCGGTTCGGTGCTGATGACCGAGTGGTAGGCCAGGAAAACCTCGACCTGCGGCGCGGTGCGAACCACATCGAAGATCGTCCGCTCGCGCCAGGCGCGGTAGTCGCCGTAATTCGCTGGCGGTACTTCGACATGACGCAACTGCACATAGGGTGTCTCAGGCAACGCCGACGAGGTGTCCTTCGGCGCTTCGATGAAGGTGACGACCTGGCGCCGGAAGTCGCTGTCCATCTGCTCGCCCAGGGCACTCCACTGCGAGCCCCACCAGTCGATCAAGGTGGCCACGTCAGCCAGCGAGTTCAACGCGCTGAGCTCCAGCACGCTGCTGCCATCGACAGCCTCATAAACGCGGCGCTGCGCGACACGCTCTGGTGCACTCATCGCGGCCCATGCCCCCGCGACGCGTTGGATGGCACCAACCTTGGGCGTTAGTTCGGTGATCAGCAGGACTTGGCTCGACATGGTGAAGCTCCGTTGAAGAAAATTGGCGTGAGGAAGGGCAACCTCCCACCGCGATCGGCAGGAAGCACAGGGGATGAATGTCTTGGGCTTGGCTCTTGCTTAGGGCGTGTTCACACTACGCAGCCCCGTGCGAACGGGTTGTCCAGGGATGCAGGGCAAGGCGCCCGCCGCCGCCCAGGCTGGTGCCTGGGCAAGGTGGGCAACGCCGCCATGCGCCCTGGACGGCCCGTTCCCGAAGGGTTGCCACCAGAACCAGCCGCCCGCGGCGT
>NZ_JBBUTG010000033.1:0-59189 GCF_038066555.1 Ideonella lacteola
TCTCGTCGCCTCGTGCGCTTGGCCGTCGTCCCCAGGCCCAGGCTGTGTTGTTTCATGCGCCATATCGTCTCAGCACTTCAGCTTCCCGCCAAGCACCAGGCCGCGCGATTTCTGCAGACCTTCCCTAGCGCAGAGTTAACCGGCCGCCAACGGCAGGGCGCCTTGGCCGCGCGGTGCATGATGAACCAAAGGCGCCGCGCGGCCAAGGCGCCCTGCCGTTGGCGGTCCGGTTGAACGACCTGTTAGGCCTCAGCTTTCCGCGCTGTAAAGCTCCATTGATTGCTCGAAGGAGACAAGGGGCGCTCGGATCGTACCGTCTGCGAGTCGCCTCCCTCGCAGCGGATCGACGGGCTCGATCAGGTAGCGACTTTTGCCCTTGTCGAGACCATCAATGATTACGTCAATGGTCATGGCTCGTTTGGACCTGGGAGCAAACCAGTGGACGTTGTCGGTGGTTGAAGTCATTGCAGCGGAGTGCCCTGGCTCGGCTACGACGTCTTGGGTCGGTCGGATGACCAGGAAGCCTTCGTCGTCCCTGACCCGGTCAAAGGTACGGACCCTCACGCGACCGTCAATGACCATGTGTGCGCTGGCCATGTATCGATGTGCGTGCGGAGTGATCACACTGTTTGGCCCAAAGTCGAACAGTGCGAGTCCGTAGCCAAGCTTGAGCGGGAGCCCATCCTCCCCGAGGACCGTGACATATCGCTTCTGCGGATCGTGTCCGAAAGGAGCGCCTGCGTCCCTGATTCGGGCGCGCCTCAACTCGAAGGCAAGAGATTCCAGGTCGACTTGCTCTGAGAGTTCGTTGACTTCGCGATGCCAGTCTGATGGGCGCATCTTGCCCGCGGAAAGCAGATCGGCGAGATCGTTCTGCGCGGCGAGCCAGCGGCGGGCTTGCAGATTGGATGTCCGAGGTCTCGCGAATGCAAGCTCCGCGACCAATGCATATACCGAAAAGGCAGCACAGTTCTGAAGCAGACTCCGGCGATCGAGTGACATGTAGCGCCTTCTGAGGCCTAACGTTCGACGGAAGGGGCTGGCCGCAGGCCAGTCCCCTTGACGGAGGGGTTAGGCGTCACGCGTTTCACGTAGCACTTGGCAAGCCAAATGGCCGAAAGATGGGCCAGTTCCGGGCAGTCTCGCGATGACTGGATGCGACGCTGTGGCATTGGTGAATTCTTCAACATTGACGGTTTGCTGACCGTACGAAACCATAACCTCAAACTCCCAGAACTCCAACGAATCGGTAAGCCAGATGCCCGAATGGAGATGTCCTTCCTGTTCCTCTATCAAGCAGTAGTGCACCAACAAGCCGCCTTGAGGCGCCAAAGCATGCGATTCCAGTGACAAGCGAAGCCACTGAGGCATCGTGGTACCGATTGAAGCTGCTCGTTTGATCTTGGCTCGAGTGTCGGCAGCTTGCTGCTGGGCGTTGCGCTGCATTGCCATGACGCCTAACGTTCGACGTAAGGGGCGTACCGCTTGCGGGACGTCCCCTTGACGGAGGGGTTAGGCTTCACTTCCGCAACTCCACCATGTGCTTCGGCTCGGGGGAGCCGCCGTGCGTAGCCCCATCGACTCGATGGACCTGACCGAGTGAAGCGAAGTTGCCGATCGGCCGCCCCAAACCTAACGCTCGCGAGAGGCTGCTCCTGGCCGACAGCGGCCAGTTCTCAGGCTGCGGCCCGGTGACTGCAACCGCTGCAAAGCGGCCGCACCGCCCACAACCCACATGAATGCTGGTGTTTCGGGCGATTGCCGATGGTGGAGTTCGCAGGAATCGGGCCCGATGGATATTGAGTCTTTGCGAACTGCACCGAGGTTTGAATGGGTCCGAAGCCGGCTGGCGAGCCCAGCGTCCACGACCTGTTTCGCACCGAGCTGGTCGACCTGATCAACCACGGTCACGAGTTGGTCGAGTTGGCTGAGCTGGCCCAGTAGATCGACTGGCAGGCTGTTGTCGATAAATGCAGCCGCAGTTTGAGTCGACCACCGGGTGCCTATTTCGCGCAAGCGGGACTTGGCCGCCATCGCTGTATCTGAACGCCTGTATCGATGCGCGTCGCCCGCGCACCGTCGACTGCGAGGGCGAGACCGGTGGAGATCACCTTGGGCCAGACCCGCCAGCTTCGGCGCCGGGCGTCCTTTCGGTTCCGGAGGCATCGCTTCGTCCTCGACCCTCGGCGGCGCGCCCGCTGCGTGAGGATTCCTTCAACGTCATCTCAGACTCTTGGGCGGGCCTCAACCATGAAGATCTTCGGCAACTGCTGCAACGCCACCGACGTGGCGGAGAGCGCGCACACGGCGCGCCCTCGAGGTGATTCCACTCCAACACGTCGAGCTGCCACTCCGAGGCCGGGCCTGGGCGAGGGCTCGTCTCCGTTGCCATCTCGGCGCCCTGCGGCAGCCGAGGCAGACGCAGGCACCGCGTCGGCCACAC
Source organism: Ideonella lacteola (assembly GCF_038066555.1). NCBI lineage: Bacteria > Pseudomonadati > Pseudomonadota > Betaproteobacteria > Burkholderiales > Sphaerotilaceae > Ideonella > Ideonella lacteola. Next base: position 2,444 of record NZ_JBBUTG010000033.1, read on the forward strand.
CGGCTCGCCTCGCTGTCTCGGCCAACAAGGAGGCCTTCCTGGCCAGCCGGCCCCTGGTTCCGCCGAAGCTGACGCCTGAAGAGCGCCAACAGCAACAACAGTTGACGGTCGAGCAGATCCAAAGACTGGCGACTCACTACGAATCGAAGCTGGGGGTGGATGTCCGAACCATCACGACGGGAAGAACGACAGCGGTGGCCGATCAGTTGCAGGCCTTGACGATGGATGCGCAGCGGTCGGGCAAGCCAATCGCCGCATTGTTGGTGACCAATATGGTGAGCCCGGCAGAGGCCCAGGCCATCTCGTCAGGAATGGGGCACTTGGATGCCTTCATCGCCACACCGTCTGGCCGATTGCTGAACCTCGTTGGATACCCATTGCCTTCGTCCTTTATGGTTGATGTCAAGCTTGCCAGCCGCGGGCAGCTGATGGCCACCATGGACTTGAACGTGTTTTTGACCCACTCGAATTCGAAATCGGCACATCCGCAAGCTGGGGACACCGAATGTGCCTCACTCGGTATGGCTTCGATGAAGGAGTACCTCAAGAACGACTGTGAGCAACTGCGGGACCACTCATTGGTGTTGTGCAACGGCCAACAGGAAGGCCGGGATGATCGGGGCCATCTGTTGATCCCCTCGCCGCAGGCGCTTCGGTACAGCCAGTCCGGCCTGGCGGTCAAGATTGCCGAGGCGGTAGTGACCAGCACGCAAAGCGAGGCCAGCGTCTTCCACGGACGCGATAAATACACCGTCAAGACGCTGGCCGGCTACGCCCGGGACGGTGTGGCGCTGGAGCGCCCGCTGGCACCGCCGGGCTCCAGCCGCCTCGATGCCGCTGAGCTCGACAGCTTTCGCCAACAGTGGGCTGACGCGTACAGGGAAATGAAGCCCAAGCGGGAAGCGATGAAAGACAAAGCCGAGCTCAACGCCTACCTGGCCCAGGTGCAACACAGGCACCACGTCCTTGCGGGCCGTTAGGTGCCAACAGCGCCCTTGTGGTGCCAGAACAGTCTTTCGACCTCATTGCGGCGCCAGCGAGCGAGTCATTTCCCGGCGGGCTCGCGACGCGCACTTCGCCTTCTTCACTGATTCTTCGCACACCTGTGCATGCGGCGAATCCAGGACAGTCATGCACAGGATGACGCCCGATTTGCCGGCAGGTGGCGCCGAGGCCCCGCGCGAGACCCATCCGACGCCAGGCTCGGCGCGGGAGCGGACGTCATGGCGCAGAAGACGTCCGGCGGGGCCTGGATAAGTTGATCGCCACACTGACGCCGGCGTGAGAACAGCCAGCAAGGAGGGGAGGGGGCAGAAGCAAGGGCCTCCACCCCCATCAGCACACGCCGGCAGGCAAGATGCGGCGCGCCAACGCTTGCTTCACGGCGCCGAAGAACTGGTCGGGATCTACGGGCTTGATCAGGAAGTCGTTCATGCCGGCTCCCAGGCCGCGCGACCGGTCATCGTCGAAGGCATGACCCGAGAAGCCGATGATGGGCGTGTCTGCGTTCAGCGCTGTCGCGCGGATCTGCCGTGTGGCACTCAGGCCGTCGGTTCCGGGCATGGACACATCCATCAGGATGACGTCGAAGTGCTCTGCCGTCGCCGCTTGAACGCCTTCTGCACCGCCGCTGGCAGTGACAACGCTCAGGCCGGCCTGTTGGAGCATGGCCTGGGCCACCAGTTGATTCACCGCATCGTCGTCCACCACCAGCGCGCGGGGCGGACGCGTGCAGGCTGACAGCAGCGCTCGCAATGCGGCCGCTCCGGATGGGCTGGGCTGATCGCTTGCGGCCCCAGCCTGCTGGGCAGGTTGCGGCGCGTCCGGAGCCGGCGCCAAACGTGCCAGACGCACCTTGAAGCTGAAGCAACTGCCCGTGCCCAGCACGCTCTCAGCCCAGGCATCGCCGCCCATGCTGCGTGCCAGTTCCCGCGTGATGGCCAAGCCCAGGCCCACGCTGCCCCGGGCCTGGTCGCCCTGCTTGTACCGTTCGAACAAGCCTTCCAGGCTGTCGGCCGGCAGCCCCGGCCCGGTATCCGTGACCTTGAAATGCACGGTCGCCGACACGTGATCGACGTCGCTGGCCATCGCCTCCACCGTCACGCTGCCCTGGGCGGTAGCCCGCACGGCATTGGACGCCAGATTCAACAAGGCTTGTTGCAGGCGCATGGGGTCGCCCACCAGGCCCTCGGGCATCGGGCCCACGCGGCCGTGCAGCCGCAATCCACGCGCCTGCGCTTCTTGCCGCAGCATACCCGTCACGTGGTCGATGATGGCGGGAACATGGAGTGGCACCTGCTGCAACTCCACGCCGCCGGCTTCGATCTTTGAAAACTCAAGCACCGAGTTGACGATGCTGGCGACGAAGCGACTGGCCGATTCGATGCGCAGCAATTGTTCGGCGGCATCTGCACGATCGGGTTCACTGCGCAGCAGATACGCCAGGCCGGAGATGGCGTTCAAGGGCGTGCGGATTTCATGGCTCACGTGCGCCAAGAAGCGGGTCTTGTTCTCGCTGGCGACCTGCGCGCGGTTGCGTTCGTTCTCGTAAAGCCCGTTGAGCTGGGTCAGCTCCGCGGTGCGGGCCTGCACCTGGCTCTCCAGATCCTGCGCGTTCTTCAGCAGGCGATCTCGCGCCTGCACGAGACTGCGGGACATGTCGTTGAAGGCCTGCGCCAGTTGGTCGATCTCTCGTGCGTTGCCCTGCACTGGCACGGTGGTCCCATAGTCGCCCGCAGCCACGCGGCCGCTTGCCTCTGCCAGCGCCTTCAGAGGGAGCGCCATCTTGCGCGTGAAGCGCGGCACCATGAACAGCAAGAGGCCCAGCGCCACGCCGCCCAGCGCCAGCGTGACCAGAGCGAGCTGACGCACGCCTTGCAGATACGGCTCAGGGTCGACCACGGTGACGAGGCTCCAATCCAGCCCCAAAGCGTCACGGTAGGCGCTGCGATAGATCCAGAGCCGCTCGCCGTCGAGGTCCATCTCCATGGGGCCGTGCGCCGCGTCGGCAGCCGCTTCGCCGGCACGCATCAATGCCTGGTGGCTGGCCGCGACAAGCCGGTTGCTCGCCTCTGCCGCTTGCACGCGCGCGCGTCTGGCATCGCCCGCGCTGCCCACCAGGTCCTGGGTCGAGGCGGATGTCGCCACCAGTTGGCCATTGCGTTCAACAATGTAGGCCACTGACCTGGGCCCAATGGCGTGCTCGCGCAGGTACTCTGAGATTGAACTCAGCGTCAAGTTCGCGCCCATCACACCCACCGTGTGGCCGGCTGCATCGATGGCGGGGCGTGCGGCGCTGATACCGAGTTCACCGCGGTTCAGCAGCACGTAGACGTCGCTCCAGACCGGGCCCGCCTTGGTGATCGCGGCGCGGTACCAGTTGCGCTGGGTGGCATCGTAGTCTTCGCTTCTTACGGCCGGGCCGCGGCGGCCCTGGTCATCGAGCTCGAAAAATTCACGTCGGGGAAATGCCGTGGTGAGCTTCAACACGCTGCGCCCGCGCACTTTGTCGATGCCGACAATGGCGCCGTCGGCTCGGCCGAAGTAGATGTCGTCGACTTCCGGAAACTGCTGCTGTTGGTCAGCGAACCAGTGCTCCGGCGCGGCGAACAATGAGCTGGTGGTGATCTGGCCACTGTGCAGGGCGTCAGCGTTGATGCGCGTCAGCAGGTGCGGCTTTTCCAGGTAACGCCGCAAATGGGTCTCCAGCCCTTCGTTGGCCTGAGACACGATCTTTTGGACGAGGAAGTGGGTGGCATTGGAGCCGAACACGCTGCCCAGCAGAGAGGCAATGCCGAAGGTCAGCACCACCAGCCCTCCCACAGGCCACAGCAACTGACGGCTGAACGATGTTGAGGAGCCGGGAGCGATGTTCGTTTGCGGCATCACTGACATGCGGTTGAATTGGCAGCGTCGGCGCCGGCACCGGCATACAGCACCCGTTGAGGCACCGGTTCATTCTGGCGCACCGCAGACGCGATGTGTGTACACGGTTGTCACCTCGTCGCTTCTTGTCCGGCAGGGCACGCCTCGCTCCCCGTGCCCGGCGGGCGTGTCCGGATTCGGCGCGCTCATGTCGTTCTTACATAGGCCGACGCTGATGTCCTGGCCCGGCACCTCACATCACCCCCCAAGGAGAGAATCATGAGTAGTCGGAACCGATTCATCGCGCTGGCCGCGCTGTCCATGGCGGCCATGCTCAGCGCAGGCAGCGCCCGGGCGCAGTTCGTGGACGACTGGCAGCATGTGGCAGCCGCATGCGCGCCGTCGAGCTTGCCCGCCCTCAGCATGGTGCAAATCAATACCGCCAACGGCTCGATCCGGGCCAACAACCCGAGTTCGGGCACGGTGCGCTACACCTGCAATGTTCTGGACTCGTTCGCCACCTCCGTGACGACCTGGAATTACCTGACCCTGCAGTACCTGGACACGGTGGGCGGCCGCGTGGTGGCCACGCTGTACGCGAAGAACAAGGTGACGGGCGCCGCGGCGGTGGTCGCCAGCGTGGCAAGCCCTGCGGCTGGCGCGATCGCCAATGTGTCGGTGCCCGTGCCCGCCTTGAACTTCGCCGTCAATGGCTACTACGTGGTCATCACGCTGGTGCCGGCAACGAACCAACCGCCGCAAGCGCACATGGTCTCACTGCATCAGTGATGCCACCGCGCTTTGACGCCGGGTTGCCAAACGCCAGCCGAGTGCTGGGCCGTTACGGAAAGGCGTGCGCAGGCGGGTGGCGGAGTCGATCGCGGCATCGGCTGCCGCCAGCCGCATCATGCCCCAGGCCAGCCTGCCGGTTCGGCGGGCCTGAAACGAAAAGGCCCGCCAGCACTGGACTGGCGGGCCTCTTCAAGCATCACTGCAGCAGCAGGGCAGCAAGGCAGCGATTAGGCAGGGCGGCCGAGCCGCCATGCCTGAAACCGCTGCTGCGCCGCTGCCGTGAGGTTTACTTCTTCGAACCCTCGAAGAACTCGCGCACGAACTCGCGCACATCGCTCGTCGGGCCGCGCGGGCCGACCGAGGTGGTCACGATCGGGGCCAGCTCGCGCGCGGCACCCAGGCTCGCCAGGCTGGGCAGGCTGCCGGACAGCGGCAGCGTGATCCACGACTTCTCGGTATCGATGGTGGCGGTGACCGGCTCGTAGGCGATCAGCGGGTTGGGCTTCTCAGCCGTGATGACCAAGCCCAGGTTGTGGCCCGCGGCGAAGATGCGGTCATCTGCGTTGATCTCCCAGGTCAGCGTGTACCACTTGCCCGGCTCGAGCTCCTGCTTCTGCTTGAGCGACTTGAAGTGCCCCAGGTCGGCGATCGTGCGCGAGACGATGAAGGCCTTGCCGGTGCTGCCGTAGTCGACGACACGAGCCTGGAAGCCGGCCGCCTTGCGATCGACCTTCACCCGCAGCGTGAGGGTGGCGGTGCCGGATTCGCGCACCTGATCGATCAGCTTGTCGCTCAGGAACACCAGGCGGTCATCGCGCTGCTGCGTGGGGTTGGCCACGATCGAGTCTGCCGAGTAGGCCGCGGCCTGCTTGAGCGTGAGGTAGCGCTCAGAGGCCATCGGCGCGGCGGCTTGGTGGCTGAGCGCGCCGGCCCGGCGACCCAGCGGCGAGGTGAGCTTGAGCTTCTGATCGGCGGTGCCTGCGGGGGGCCACACGGCATCGGTCGACCAGCTCATGTCTTCGCGCTGGATGATGGCCTGGGGCTCGTTCGGCAAACCGTTGTCAATGCCTTGCAGGTAGTAGTCGAACCATTGCAGCAGCGGGGTGCTGTAGGCATCGCCGTAGTCGTAGAACGGCTCCACGTGCTCACCCTGGTGCAGGAACAGCCGGCGCTGGACACCGTTTTGCGCCAGCAGATCCCACCATTCGCCGAAGTGACGCGTCTTCACGTTCTCGTCGTTCAGGCCGTGCACGACGAAGACACTGGCCTTGATCTTCGAGGCGTCCAGGCGGAAGTCGCGCACCGACCACCACTTGTTGTAGTCGCCGGTCGGGTCGTCGGACTGTGTCTGCAGCTTCGGCGTCAGGTCGCGGCAGACGGTGCTGTCGTAGTGGCTGACGTAGTCGTTCAGGAAGGTCACGTGTTCCGCGTAGAACGGTGTGCCGTGGCCACGCGTGTAGTCGTACCAGCTGGAGATGGCGGCCACGGGCACGATCGTTTCCAGGCCCTGCACGCCGGTCGAGGCCACCGCATTGGCGATGGTGCCGTCCCACGACACACCGATCATCCCGGACTTGCCGTTCGTCCACTCGGTGGCGTCGGCAGGCGTGCCGTCTTCATGGAAGCCCTTGGCTCGGCCATTGGCCCAGTCGATGATGGCCTTCGTGCCCTTCACCTCGCGGCTGCCGCCCACGTCGGCGCAGCCGGTGGAGAAATCGGTGCCTGGCAGCGACACGGTCGCCACGGCATAGCCGCGTGGTACGAAGAACTCGGTCTCCCAGGCTTCGCGAGGCTGCTGGAAGAAGTAGGGCGAGGCGTGGATGATCAGTGGCACCTTCGCGCCAGGTGCCGTCTTGGGCCGGGTGATCTCCACACGCAGGGTGTCGATCTTTCCGTCGTTCTCGCGATCGAAGCCCGTCTCAACGTTGACGACCTCCTTCACCGCTTCCTGCATGCTGAAGTAGGGCACCGTCTGCTGGCCCGACACCCAAGGGCGAGCAGCAGCCGACGCCGCCATGGCTGGGGAGGCGGCCAGGAGACCGGCCCCGAGTGCGACGGCGCAGGCCATCGACAGGGCCGTCAGGGAAGACAGGCGGGCGGTCTGCCGCGCGGCGGGTTGGAGCGAATCCATGAGAAACCTCATCGTGGGTGAATCGAAGCGTGGTGTTCGCGACGACTATAGGCACCACATGGTGATGAGGCTTCAACAAACATCACGTTGCCGGACTCATCAGGAGACGTCAGTGTCTTTCACTCGTTAGAGCGTGGGCGACGGTGAGATCGCTCACATCACGCGATAGACGCGTCCCGTCTGCGCGCCTTCAACGCTGCGCTGGTAGGCCAGGGCCACGCGGTTGGCGGGTACGGTCTCGAAGCCGGGGAAGAAGGGGCCGTAGGTGTCCAGCGATTCGGTCAGCAGCGTGGGGCTGACGACGTTGATGCGCAGCCCTCGTGGCAGTTCGATCGCGGCAGCCGTGACGAAGCCTTCCAGCGCGGCGTTCACCGCGGTGGCGTTGGCGCCGTTGCGGATGGGCTCGATGCCAAGCACGCCGCTGGTCAGCGTGATGGAGCCGCCGTCGCGCAGCGTCGGTGCGCCGTGCAGCACGAGCCGCACCTGTCCGAGCAGCTTGTCCTGGAGGCCGATGTTGAACTGCTCTGCCGTCATGTCGGCCAAGGGGCCGAAGTGCAGGTTGCCGGCCGTGCAGACGATGGCGTCGATCGGGCCGACGGCCTTCATCAGCGCAGCCACGCTGGCATCGTCAGCCAGATCGACGCGATGGTCACCGCGGGTTCGCCCGGCGGTGACCACCTGGTGGCGGGCGGACAACTGGCTGGCGACCGCTTGGCCGATGGTGCCATGGGCGCCGATGAGAAGAATCTTCATGGTGGTCTTTCGAGGTGGTGGGTGGATGGACTGCATTCTGTTAGCAACCGTTCGTGGCATAAAGTACGGCTCGGTTCACTCAAAGCTAACCATGGGTTAGTAATAGATCGAGTGAAGCAGGGCGGGTAGACAGCCAGTGGGTCGAGTGGAGTTAGGGGGCGGTGATGGACAAACTGCGCAGCATGGAAGTGTTCGTGACGGCGGTCGATGCGGGCAGCTTTGCCGCCGCGGCCAAGGCCCTGGACATGTCGGCTGTGATGGTCGGCAAGCATGTGCAGCAGTTGGAAGCGCATCTGGGTGCCCGGCTCTTGCAGCGCAGCACGCGAAGCCAGGGCTTGACCGAGGTGGGACGCAGCTTCCTGGACGATTGCAAGCGCGTGCTCGAGCAGGTGCGATGGGCCGAATCGGCGGTCGAGCGGAGCCGGCAGGCGCCCCAGGGGCTGCTGCGCGTCAGCGCGCCGGTCACGCTCGGTAGCCTGGTGATCGCCCCCCTCGCTGCCGAGTTTCTGCACGAGCATCCACAGGTTCGACTCGACCTGCAGCTCACCGACAGCGTGGCCGATCTGACCGGCGAAAGCCTGGATGCCGCCATTCGCATCGGCCGTGTGAGCGATGAGAGCCTGGTGGCTCGCCCGCTCACGCCATACCGCATGGTGATTGCGGGTTCGCCGGCCTATCTGAAGCAGCACGGCGTGCCCCAGCGCGCGGCGGACCTCTCGCGGCATGTGTGCCTCAGCCACGCGGTGTGGCAGCGTCGCAACGAGTGGACCTTGCACGACGGCGGCTCTGCGGTGCGATGGCCCGCCTCGGCGCGCTTTGTCTGCAACCAGGGCGACGGGCTTCGCCGTGCGGCCCTGGCGGGCCTGGGGCTCGTGATGCAGCCCGAAGTCCTGCTGGCCGAAGACCTGGCCGCGGGCCACCTGGTGCCCGTTCTGCACCATTGCCTGCCCGAGCCGCGCGCAGTGAACCTGGTCTACGCCTCGGATCGGCGGCCGCTGCCCAAGCTGGCGCGATTTGTCGAGCACGTGGTGCGGGCGCTGGGCGCCACCGAGCCCGAGCCGCCGCGGCGCGCGCGGCGTGGCGCGTGAGCGGTGCGCGGTGCCTGCTCGCCGGATCTGGCGAGAATGCGCGGATGAATCCGTCGAACCTTGCCCCATGTTGTCGGCCGCGCCCATGAGCGGCGGGTTGACCGAAGCCCTGGTGGCATGGCTTTTAAGGTTGGCCGCTGTCGCAGTGCTCGCCGCCTTGCAGGCGTGCGTGGTGGTGCCGCGCACCACCGAGGTCTACGACCCCGATTGCCGGGTGATGGCCCGCACCATGGATCTCGAGGCCGTGCAGATCGCGGCCATCCGTGGCTGCACCGATCGCAGCTGCGGGGCGCTGCTGGCGGCGGCCGGTGCCACGGCCGCCGCCTCGGCCGTCATTTCCGGCAGCATCGTGATCGTCGGCAATGTGGTCTATTGGTTCGAAAAGCAAGGGCGCTGCCAGCGCGACACACCACCATGACCCCACGAGATCTGGAAGAGGCGCCGCTGTGGTGGCAGGAGTGTTGGGCTGACCTGGGTGTGGCTGCGCCCGCCGATGAGCTGGCCCGAGTGCTGGCCGCCTGGAGCGAACCCGGGCGCCACTACCATGACCTGCGCCACCTGCGTGAATGCCTTCAGCGCTGGCAGGCTTGGCGAAGCCTGGCCCAGCGGCCGGGCGAAGTGGGGTTGGCGCTCTGGTACCACGACATCGTCTACGACCCGAAAGCCAGCGACAACGAGAGGCGCAGCGCAGATCGCGCCGCGGCGGTGATGCGTGCCCATGGTGCCCCACCGGAGGCCGCCGACCGGGTGCACGAGCTGGTCATGGCCACCTGCCACGATGCGCCGGCCCACACGCCCGATGCGCAGTTGCTGGTGGACATCGACCTGGCCGTGCTCGGCGCCACGCCGGCACGCTTTGACGAATACGACCGCGATGTGCGTGCCGAGTACGGCTGGGTGCCCGAGGCGGTCTACCGGGAACGCCGGGCCGAGGTGCTGGCGCAATTCCTTCAGCGCGATCGGCTCTATCACTCAGCGCCGGCGTTTGACGCGCTGGAGCAAGCGGCTCGCGCCAACCTGGCTGCCGCCATCGCGCGTTTGCGCGGCTGAGCGCCGGCGCGACAGGGGCATCGCCAGCGCCCCGCTGACGCGCGTGGCGCTATCGCCAGAACTTCCAACGCTGCCACCACCCGGGGCGCTGCGCGCTGGGGGCAGGGCGTAGGCTCAGGCCGCTTCGGCGTTGCCGAAACTCGCTGAGCCGCTGTTCGTACCAGGGCCAAGGCACTGGCTCGTGGAGGGCCTCTGACTCGGAGTGATCGACCAGGTCTGCCGGCTTGGCCACATTGATCAGGCTCAAGACGCGGTCTCGCCCGTCGTGCCGCCCGGTGGCATGAAGCAGTTCGGCATCGATGCGCTCGACGCTCCAGCCGGCGTCGATCCAGCCGAGGACCATGTTGAAGGCGGCCAGTTCGCCGTCCAGCCAATCGTTGTAGAACGCCGCGAAGGACATCCCGGTGGCGAAGAAACCCTCATCGTCATCCATGTCTCTGAAGGCGACCACGCCACGGTCTGCGCTGAGGTAGGTGCGATGGTCGCCGCCCTGGTCAGAGACGAAGAGATAGCCGCTCTCCGCCATGGCCAGCTTCGATGACGCCACGATGCCGTGGTGGGGGCCGACGCCACCGTCGCCAATCTGCTGGTAATAGCCTCGAAGCTCATGAGGTAAACGCATACCCAGCCGGGCCTCCGTCACGGCGATCTGGGTGTCATTGAGGCAAGGGCCCGCGTGGTGGCGGTGATGGTCGGCGCCAAAGATCTGGCACTGCGCGTCGAGTGCTCTCAGGGCTTCGAGCTTGGCCCGGGCAGGCGCCCACACCGAGAAGTCCTGGTTGATGGGGGCGGGTGGCCTGTGCACCTGGTGGTTCATCGGTTGTCGACGAGCGTGGTACTGGCCTCGGTCGTGAGTTGAAGGGTCATGGCTTATGCATTCTGTGAATTGATCGCGGTCTGAATCTCCACGCAACGCAGATCTCGCGCGAGGGCAGGCGCCGGCGCGCTGAGTCGTGATGACGGACTGCCAACTTACATGAACGGGGGCCGTGTTCATGGGGGGTGTCTCGCCGTAATGCCTGGCCGCCCCCTGTCGACTATGCCCCGGGTGCTCGCGCCCATCAACGAAACCCCTCACTGGAGATTTAGCATGTTCAACAGGCGTCGCGTCATGGCCCTGTCGGCATTTGCCACGTTGTCGTTTTTGTGGTTCGCAGTTCAGGCGGCGCCGAATGACGCACAAGGCCTGCCCGCGGCCAGGGTCTTGACGAGCGGCAGCGGCGCATGAATGGCTCGTTCATGCGCCCCGCCATGAGCACGGTCGCTGGCGCCGGTGGGCCGTGGTCGCTCCCGAAGGAGAAGGCCACCAGCTGACGAGTTACCAGGTGCAACACGACGGCGGATGGCGCAAGGCACCGCGGTTCGTGGATGAGCCGTGCGCTTTCCGTGCGCAGGCCCTGGCCGCCGCTCAGCCTGGCTGGGCGGCAAGCGCCGGGCGGCCGGGCTGTCGCGGGCCCGCCACCTGGCGATGCAAGGCACCTGGCGCCTGTGGGGGCGCCGAGTGCCGGGCGAGCTCAGCTCGAGGACAGGCTCTGCAGATGGGAGACCCGCTTCTCCATGCGGACATAGCGGGCGCAGCCGCGGCCGTCGACGCGTGGGTCGGTGAACTCGCCCGAGTTGGCGTAGCCAGCCCGCCTGCACAGCGCGAGCGCCACCACGTTGTTGGGCCGGATTTGCAAGTCGATCCGGCGCAACACATTGGTGGCCGCGGCCCAGCGTTCCGCGTGGGCGAGCAGCAGCTTGCCAATGCCCCGGCGGCGTTGGCTCTCACGCACCGCCATGCTCAGCAGGCACCGGCGCACGTCGAAGCGCACCGGGTGGCTGCGCAGGTCGACATGGCCGACGATCTGGTGGTTGGTGGTGCGGGCGAGCCACACTCGGCGCCAGCCGGGTTGGGTGACTGGCAATTCGTTGCCCATCACCAGGGGCGACGACGCAGGCGACCAACCCTCGGTGAGGGCGGCCGTGTGCGACGTGGGTGCCGCGAAGTGGGTGATGGTGCCCAGCGGATCGGCGGCGAACGGCTGGCTTTGCAGCTCGTTCAGGTAGGCCAGCAATTCCTCAGGCTGGGCGGCCGAGGCGCGGTCGATACGGATGTCAGGGTGCAGGTCCATCTCAGTTCAGTGCCCGGATGAGGGCAGTGTGGGAGTTCAAGATGACGGCTCTTGGCATCCCTCCTGCCCGCGCGGCTCATGGGCGCGCGGCTGCTTTGTTCTGGTGCGCGTCCTTGGATGAGGGCGGGCCGAGCCAGTTCCATGCCAGCTCGACGACCTGAAACATACTCCAAATGACGGCCGCAGAGTATCAAGCAAGATAGGGAATCAGGCCCTTCGTAGCCGTGACCTCCGGTGGCTAGGCGGGCCGCTCGATCAGGATGGCGCGGAAGTCATTGACATTGGTCCAGGTGGGGCCGGTGATCACCGAGTCTCCCAGGGCCTGAAAGAAGCCGTGCCCGTCGTTTCGATCCAGGCTCTGGCGCGGGTTGATGCCGAGCGCCCAGGCGCGTCGCAGCGTATCGGGCGTTATCACCGCGCCCGCGATGTCTTCGGCGCCGTCGACCCCATCGGTATCGGCAGCCAGGGCGTGCACCAGGGGCAGGCCTTCCAGTGCAACAGCGAGTGACAAAAGGAACTCGACGTTGCGGCCGCCGCGGCCATCGCCCCGCAGCGTCACGGTGGTTTCGCCGCCGGACAGCAGCACGCACGGTGGGCTGATCGGCTGCCCGTGCCCGGCCACCTGCCGGGCGATGGCCGCATGCACCCGCCCCACGTCGCGCGCTTCGCCCTCGATGCAATCGGACAGGATGAGGGGGGTGTAGCCCGCCTGGCGCGCGACCTGAGCCGCGGCTTCGAGCGCCACCTGCGGCGTGGTGATCATGTGCACCTCGTGCCTTTGCAGGCGCACGTCGCCCGGCTTGATACTTTCGCTCTCGTCGCGCGCCAACCATTGCTGCACGGCCGAAGGTGCCGGGATGCGGTAACGGGCGAGGATCTCCAGCGCGTCGGCGCGGGTTGAGGTGTCGGCCACGGTGGGGCCCGAGGCAATGTCCATCGGCCGATCGCCCGGTACATCGGAGATCAACAGCGTGACGACCTTCGCCGGGTAGCACATGGCAGCCAGGCGCCCGCCCTTGATCGAAGACAGGTGGCGGCGTACGCAGTTCATCTCACTGATGCTGGCGCCGCTGGCCAACAAGGCGCGGTTGATGGCCTGCTTGTCTGCCAGCGTGAGACCGGGCGCCGGTGCCACCATCAGCGCCGAGCCGCCGCCCGACATCAGCGCGATCACCAGATCGTCTTCGGTGAGGCCGGCCACCCGCTGGCGAATCTGTTCTGTGGCGTTCAGGCCGGCCGCATCCGGCACAGGGTGCGCCGCCGACACAATGTCGATGCGCTCGCACGGCACCTCGTGGCCATAGCGGGTGATGACCAGCCCCTCGATGGGGCCTGTCCAGTGCTGTTCCAGCGCCCTGGCCATGGCGGCAGAGGCCTTGCCAGCGCCGATGACGATGGTGCGCCCCTTCGGCCGCGGCGGCAGGTGGTGGGCCACGCAGCGCGCTGGCTGCGCCGCGGCCACCGCGGCATCGAACATCGCGCGCAGCAGCTCGGAGGGTGAGGCCAAAGCGCCCGGGGCGCGAGGTTCAGGGGAGGAAGGCAGCGTCATCCCGTGATCATGCAATGGAACATGCCATGGAACCGCCTGCCAGCGCCCACGGCAAGCCAGCGCGCGCAGCGTTGCTGCGCTGCCGATCGACGTCAGTCGAGCTTCACGCCGCCTTGCGCCACCACGGTGGCCCAGTGGCGCCGCTCGCGCTCGAAGAAGGCGCCGAACTCGGCGGGGTTCATGGTGTGCACTTCCGCGCCTTGCGCCACCAGGCGTTCGCGCACCTCGGGCATCCGGATGATGCGGGTCAGCTCGGCCGACAGCTTCGCCAGCACCGCCGGCGGCGTGGAGGCGGGCATCAACACGCCTTGCCAGGTGCCTGATTCAAAGCCCTGGACGCCTTGCTCTTGAAGGGTGGGCACCTGGGCGAGCAGCGGTACCCTCGTGGCCTTGGACACGCCGAGCACCTTCAACTTGCCCGATTGCACAAAGGGCAGCGTGGCCAGCATGCCGTTCATCAAGACCTGGGTTTGGCCCGCGATGGTGTCGCTGATGGCTTGCGAGCCGCCCTTGTAGGGGATGTACTCCCAGCGCGCGCCAGTGGCTTTTTCGACCGCAACGCCGGCCAGGTGTGGTGCGCTGCCGATGGCGGTGACGGCGAAGTCGAGCTTGCTGTTCTTGGACAGGGCCACCAACTCGCCCAGGTTGTTGGCCGAGACTGACGGGTGCACCACCAGCAGGTGGGGCGAATAGGCCAGCATGGCGGCCCCGCGCAAATCGCGCGATGGGTCGAACGAGAGCTTGCTGTACACCGATGGGCTGATGGCCAGCGCACCCACATCGCACAGCAGCAATGTGTGGCCGTCGGTCGATTTCGCGACCGCATCGGTGCCCATATTGCCGTTGGCACCGGGCTTGTTGTCGATGACCACGGGTTGCTTCAGCGCCGCGGACACAGGCTGGCTGATGGCGCGCGCAATGATGTCCGACGAGCCGCCCGGTGGATAGGGCACGACGATGCGCAGCGGCTTGCTGGGCCACGTGGCCGGAGTCGCGGGCGACTGGGCGAGCGCCCATGGAAGGTGGGTCGCACAGAGGATCGCAGCAGCGATCAGGCCGAACCGGTGGCGGGGCATGGCAGGTCTCCTGGGGTGACGACGTGGCCGGGGGCCGAGGCGAGGGGCGGGTATCAGCGCACCAGGCAAGGGCGCTTCGGGTCGAACTTCCAGCCCGGCATCAGGTACTGCATCGCCACCGCATCGTCGCGGGCGCCCAGCCCGTGCCGCTGGTACAGGGCGTGGGCCCGCTCCACCGCGGCCATGTCCAACTCGATGCCGAGGCCGGCGCGTGTGGGGACTTCCACCTCGCCGCCCTCGATGCGCAAGGGCTGCTGGGTCAGGTGTTGACCGTCCTGCCAGATCCAGTGGGTGTCGATGGCCGTGATGCGGCCCGGCACTGCTGCGGCGGCATGGGTGAACATCGCCAGCGACACATCGAAATGGTTGTTCGAATGCGAGCCCCAGGTGAGGCCGAAGTCGCGGCAGGTCTGGCCGACACGAACGGCGCCCTGCATCGTCCAGAAGTGCGGGTCCGCCAAGGGGATGTCGACCGACTGCAGCGCCAGCGAGTGCACCATCTGCCGCCAATCAGTGGCCACCATGTTGGTTGCGGTGGGCAGCCCGGTGGCGCGGCGGAACTCGGCCATCACCTCGCGGCCCGAGAACCCGCCTTCGGCGCCGCAGGGGTCTTCGGCGTAGGCCAACACGCCGTGCATGTCGCGCATCAGGCGGATGGCGTCTTTCAGCAGCCAGCCGCCATTGGGGTCAAGCGTGATGCGCGCCTGCGGGAAGCGCGCCTTGAGCGCGCGCACCGCTTCGACTTCGTCTTCGCCGCGCAGCACCCCGCCCTTGAGCTTGAAATCCTGGAAGCCGTAGCGTTGCTGCGCCGCTTCGGCCAGGCGCACGATCGCTTGCGGATCGAGGGCCGGCTCGTGGCGAAGTCGCAGCCAGTCGTCATCCGCATCCGCCGCACTGTCGTAGGGCAGGTCGGTGCGGCGACGGTCGCCGATGTAGAAGAGATAGCCCAGCACGGGCACGCGATCGCGTTGCTGCCCTTCGCCCAGCAGGGCGCACACGGGCACGTCCAGCGCCTGGCCGAGCAGGTCGAGCAGCGCCGATTCGACGGCCGTCACCGCATGGATGGTGGTGCGCAGGTCGAATGTCTGAAGCCCGCGCCCCCCTGCGTCACGGTCGGCGAAGCGCTGGCGAATGTCGTTCAGCACGCGTTGCCAGTCGCCCAGCTTGCGGCCGACGACCAGCCCCTGCGCATCTTCCAGCGTCTGGCGAATGGCCTCGCCACCGGGCACTTCGCCCACGCCTTGCCGGCCGGAGCTGTCGGTGAGCACCAGCAAGTTGCGGGTGAAGAAAGGGGCGTGAGCGCCGCTGAGATTCAGCAGCATGCTGTCGCGGCCGGCCACGGGAATGGCACGCAGCGAGACGACGGTCGGGGTCGAGGGCATGGTGGGGAAGAGATCGTTTCTGACCGGCACGCAGACCCACGGGCAGGTCGGCAGCCGGTCCGTCAAAGAAGGGGCGAGCCGCAGGGCCCCGGCCGGTGGTTCATTGGGGGCCCAGCCGCCCGATCAATGCGCGCAGTTGTTCCACCTCGGGGGCGGTCAGTTCGGACAGTGGTGGGCGAACCGGGCCAGCGCTGTGGCCGACGATGGTGGCGCCGGCCTTCACCATGCTGACGGCGTACCCCGGCCCGCGGTTGCGCAACTCGACCAGGGGCAGGAAGAAGTCCTGGATCAAACGCTGCGTGGTGGCGTGATCGCCGGCAGCGTGCGCGTTGTAGAACTCGATGGCGGTGCGCGGAATGAAGTTGAAGACCGCCGATGAATACACCGGGCAACCCATGGCCTTGTACGCGCCTGCGAACACTTCCGCGGTGGGCAGCCCACCGAGGTAGGCCACCCGATCGCCGAGCTTGTGGCGCACGTTGACGAACGCTTCGATGTCGCCGATGCCGTCCTTGAAGCCGATCAGGTTGGGGCACCTGTCGACCAGCTTCAGCAAGGTGTCGGGCGCGTAGCGTGTGGTGCCGCGGTTGTAGACGATCACACCGATCTTCACCGCCCGGCAGATCGCCTCGACGTGCTTCAGCAGCCCTTCCTGGGTCGATTCGGTGAGGTAGGGGGGCAGCAGCAGGATGCCCTGGGCGCCGGCCCGCTCGGCCTCTTGGGCGTACTTCACCGCCAAGCTCGTGCCGCCGCCCGCACCGGCCACGATGGGCACACGCCCGCGGCAGGTGTCTGCCGCCACCCGGATGACTTGGCTGAATTCGCCAGGTTCGAGCGAGAAGAACTCACCCGTGCCGCCGGCGGCAAACAGCACGGTGGCGCCGTACGGCATCAGCCATTCCAGGCGGGCGGCGTAACCGCGCGGCTCGAACTGGCCGTCGCCATCGAAATCGGTCAGGGGAAAGGAGAGCAGGCCCGCTTGCAGGGCTTGCTTGAGTTCTTGCGGCGACATGAAGGGCTCCGGCGATTCTTGTTGTCAGTCATCGTACAACTACAAATGCGGCTGGGCAACATCTCTCCCAGGGGGAAACTACTTACCTACGCGAGCCGGAGCCCGCTTGATCGGCTTCTGCACGATGTTGTCAGACAACGGGCGCCTGCTCAGACCCGCTCTGGGTCAGGCAGGTTTCGGCCAAACCAATCGACCAGAAAGTTGACGGCCAGGCGCAGCTTCGCCGACCTTTCCAGCCGCATCGGGTAGACGGCCCAGATGTCGGCGGGCTGAGTCACCTCGGGCAACACGTGCACGAGTCGACCCGACGCCAGCAACGGGCCGACCTGCCACAGCGAACGCAGGGCGATGCCGTGGCCTTGCAGCGTCCACTGCAGCACCACCTCGCCGTTGTTGCTGGCCAGCGGGCCCCTGACCTTGACCGCGCGCTCGACATGCCCGTCCACCAGACGCCACAGTCCGAAGGGGTGGTCACGCTCCTTGATCGGCAGGCAATCGCGCATGGCCAGTTCATCGACCGTGCCGGGATGGCCGTGGGTGTCCACATAGCTTGGCGACGCGCACAACACTCGCCAATTTCGCGCCAGCCGGCGCGCAATGAGGTTCGGCGCGATCTCGTCGCCCACCCGGATATCCAGATCGAAGCCCTCGGAGGTGATGTCCACCAGCCGGTCAAACAGGTCGAGCCTCACCTGAAGGCCCGGGTGGCGACGCTGCAGCGCCGCCAGCGCAGGTGCCGCCTGCAGCCGACCGAAGCCGAAACTGCTGCACACCTGCAAATGCCCGCGCGCGCGGTGCTTGACGCCCCCCACACTCTCCATGAGCAGGCCCACTTCCTCGAGAACGCGCTGTGCGGCCTGATGGGCCCGCTGACCTTCCTCGGTGAGCTGCACGCGCCGTGTGGTGCGGTGAAACAACTGCACGCCGAGTGCACGTTCGAGCAAGCCGATGCGCTTGCTGACATACGCCGGCGAACTGCCCAAGTCCACAGAAGCCGACGCGAAGCTGCCAGTGCGGACGACCGCGCAGAACACGCGAAGGTCGTTGGTGTCGGGAGTGGAATTCAACACGAACTGTGGTGAAACGGTAAGAGCCGGATGCTATCAATACCGGGGGAGCCGCCGCGGAGGCATCGCCGAGGGCAGCCCGGGATCAAGGGGCTGCCTGGCGGGGCGGACGGATTGTCCATCCGGTCGTCTGCGCCGCTCAGTACTCGGGCGGGTGGGCCGCGAAGTCGCTGATGCAGCCGGAGATGGTTTGATCAGCGTAGGGTTGGATGCTGCCGCTGGCGTAGCCCGCCTTCACCGAAGCCACGACGTTGCCCGACGGGCAGAGGGTGTCGCTGTCGGGCATGAGATTCGCGACGATGCTGTTGTCCAGAACGCTGGCGTTCAACATGCCCGATACACCCACGGCAATGGCGACGTTGGTCGGGATCTTCGCCGACGTATTGCCGCTGGCTGCGCCTCCATCGCCATTCAAGCCAGTGCCGCCCCACCAGGCCTTTGAGCCGACCGACAGCCCGATGATGAAGTGGGTATTCGGGCTGGTCCACAAGGTGTTTTTCGACAACCTGGCCCCCTTGAAATCACTGGTGGTGATCTGCGAACCATCGGGCTTCAGATAGCCGTCGTACCCCAGCGCGGCGAAGGCGCTGTTGCCAGCGCTGAGGATGGTGTTGCTCTCGATCACGCTCTTCTGTGGCACCGTTGCGGCAGGGAACACGGCAATGCCCACATCGGTGGCGTCGATCACGGCGTTGCCGGTGATCGTGGCGCCCTCGCAGCCGATGCTCAAGCCATCGGTGTACTTGCCCGATTCATAGTGCCTCGCAGAATAGGACGTGATGACGTTGTTGGTGATGCGCAGGCTGCTGCACGGGAACTTGTCAAACGAGCCTCTGGCCTGGATGCCCGTCCAACCCAGCGTGTTCGAGATGAAGTTGTCTTTCACCACCACACCTTTGCCGCCGCGGATTTCGACATTGATGGCGTTCAAGGTCCATGCACTGCCGCTGTTGCGCTGGCCATCGACCCAGACATTGCGCAACGTGCCCGAGTGGGTGGCAGATCCGAACGCCAGGCCGATCAGCGCGCTGTTGAAGGGCTTGCCATCAGCCTGGTTGCCGCGCACCAGCCTGGCCATGTTGGCGTGATGTCGTGAATCCGGTGAACCCGCCGTGGCCAGCGTGATGCCGTTGCGGATCTGCAGAGTCTTGTCGATGACGATGACCGAACGCTGCCGCAGCGCAATGACCGTGCCGGGTGCAGATTTGTCGATCAGGGCCTGCAGATCCTGGCCAGTCTTGAAGTCGTAGCCGCCGGATGCCGGCATGGGAACGCGCATCACAGGCTGGGTTCCGAACGAGTAGGTGCCGCCGGCGCAGATCTTGGATGACAAGCTGCCGAATTCGCTCGAGTTGAACATCGCCTCCACGACGCCCGCACGGCTGGACGTGCCGTTGTCCAGTGCTTGGAGCCATTGGTTGTAGCCGTTGGTGTCGGGCTCACGGTTGAGAATGGCCCGATAGGCCACCAGCAGGTGCGCGGCGTTGTCGTAGGCCAAGCCGGCATATTCCGGCGAGTCGAACAACGACTGGCCCCATTCGGCCAGGACCGACTGGGAGCACGTGTTCTGCTCGAAGTAGGGCATGGCATTGCGCCAACCCTCTGGGTCCGGTGCGCGGCCAAGGGCTTCGGTGTAGAGCTTGGCCACGAACTGGCCCGGCACGGCGGCCGATGCGGTGGCAGGGCTCCAAGCGGTGGCCATCACGGAAATGGCCAGGGCTGCAATGGTGGTGAAAGATCGTTGGGGTCTCATGTGATTGGGGGGTAGTCGAACAAGTGCCCGACCCTTTGCAGGTCGGCCAGACGACTATCAACCCGTCTGAACCGCACCCGGGCGTGTCTGCAGTCACTGTTCATGCACGGGCAGGAGTTGGTAACTCGCGTGCGTGACGCGTGGGCCTGCGACGCATCAGGGCATATCGACGGCCGTGCACGGCGACACCCACAGGGCGGGCATTCACCTATGAAACCCGGTGCGCCGCCCCGCCGATTCCGCATCGGCTTGAACCGGACGATTCCAGCGACAGCGAACCTTCCGACAAGGCGTTCCGCACGTTCTGTGTTGTCAGACTTCACGATTCGTGATGTCGGTTCGGCGGGCCTGCATCGAACTGGGCGCGTAATCCCGGCCAACTCGGTCAATCGCGGGGTAAGGGTGTGCCGAATACTGCCTGGGCGCGCTCGGGGCCTCGCTGCGAGGCGGGTGCGCACGACCAGGTTCCAGGGAGGGCGGGTCAACAGGTTCTTGGCGCGGGCGGTACGGCGCCGGGCTTCAGCCGATCACTCCGGGGCCACCTTGGCGCGTGGCACGCCGCGCGCGGCTCGTCGACCGACTCCGGAGCAGCTTTCGATGCACACCGCCCTCTGCAAGGATCTCTTCGATTCGCTGGCCTCTGCGGGCCTTCAGGAGGGGCACGTTCGCCGTTTGCTGACACGGCCTGCTCATCTGCACTTCAGCCTCAAGTTCGCGCTGGGCTTGGTCGAACTCGAGGACAAGGCCCGCGAACCGATGAGCGTGCTCGAACTACCCAAGGGTGGGCTCGCATTCCGGCAGGCCGCTGAGCCTCTGCCGTTCGACTACAAGGACTGGCAGGTCTATGTGCGGCAACGCAATGGCACAGTGCCTGAGCACATGCAGTGCCATTTCGACACCTCGCGACAGTCCGCGTTCGCCACTGCAGAGTTCAATGAGCCTTTGTCGCCCGACATCAGTTCGATCTTCCTGGTGGAGACAGCGCACGCGCGGATCCGCCCGGAGCAGGCCCATGAGATGCTGCATGCGGTGGCGCCAGATACGGCTCGCCGTACCAAGCCCTTGTTGACTTTTGAAGTCTTGCGGTACTTCTGGGATGAGATCAACAACCTGAATGCGGCCTATGTGGTGATCAACTCGGCCATCAAGGGCGTGGGCTACCCCGTCATCTTCAACTCGCTGTCCAAGGGCAAGCGGGTCACCTTTGTTCCGGGTGTTCCCCACCAGCACGCCGAGTACACCGGCTACTACGCCTGCTGCGCCTGAGCGCGCCCTGACATGTGCCGCACCCGGCGCCCGGTTGCCTCTCTGTGCCCGTGGCGATGGCGCGCGAAGCGTCGCGGTGGCAGGATCGGTTGATTCAACACGATTCGTGTTGAGAGTGGTCACGCAGCGTGTGCGCAGCAGGGGGTGCGTCGCCCCTAGCATGGGAGCCATGACCGACGATGTACACCGCCGGGCGGGGCGCCCGACTCCCACTCCAGACCGCCCGTCGAATCGCGACGAGGCCGTCGACCCGACCCATGGCCAATCTCCAGGGCGGTCTCCAGGCCGATTCCGCATCGCGGTGATTCCCGGTGATGGGATCGGCAAGGAGGTGGCGCCGGAAGGGGTGCGGGTCGTGCAGGCGGCTGCTCACCGATTCGGTATCGAGCTGGACGTCGAGTGGATCGAGTGGGCGAGTTGCGACTGGTACGCCGCCCATGGCGAGATGATGCCGGACGACTGGAAGCACCGCCTGCAGGGCGTGGATGCCATCTATTTCGGCGCCGTGGGCTGGCCTGCCACCGTGCCGGATCATGTCTCGCTGTGGGGCTCGTTGCTGAAGTTCCGCCGCGAGTTCGATCAATACATCAACCTGCGGCCGGTGCGGTTGTTCGAGGGTGTGCCCAGCCCGCTGGCGGGCCGTCGTCCCGGTGAGATTGACTACCTGATCGTGCGTGAAAACACCGAGGGTGAATACACGTCAGCCGGAGGCATCTTGTTCGAAGGCACCGAGCGTGAGCTGGTCGTCCAGGAGTCGATCTACACGCGCATTGGCGCCGATCGGGTGCTGTCGTTCGCCTTCGAGACGGCGCGCGCCAGAGCGCGAAGGCGGCTGACCGTGGCCACCAAGAGCAACGGCGTGGCGATCGCGATGCCGTGGTGGGACCGGCGAGCGGATGACGTCGGAAGGCGCTATCCCGACGTGGCGATGGACAAGCAGCACATCGACATCCTGAGCGCGCGGTTCGTGCTGCAACCGGACCGTTTCGACGTCGTCGTGGCGACGAACCTGTTCGGCGACATCCTGTCTGATCTCGGGCCGGCCACCACGGGCACGATCGGCCTGGCGCCATCGGCGAACCTCAACCCCGAGCGCAAGCACCCGAGCTTGTTTGAACCGGTGCATGGCTCGGCGCCCGACATTGCCGGCCTGGGTGTGGCCAATCCGATGGCGATGATCTGGTCCGGGGCCATGATGCTCGACTTCCTGACCCATGGGACAGGGGCGGGCCGCGCGGCGCACGATGCGATCCTGGCGGCGATCGAATCGGTGTTGCGAGACGGTCCGCGCACCCGCGATCTGGGTGGCTGGGCGTCGACGTTGGACGTCGGGCGCGAGATCGCAGAAAGGGTGGCTGAGCCGATGCAGGCGCCGGCGTGAGGCGTGGCAGGATCGGCCCACTTCAACGCACACGGACGCTTCGGCATGCCCATCACGCCGTTTCACTTCGGGCCAGGCGCTGCACTGCACGCCATGGCGCCGTCCCACATCAGTTTCCTGGCCTTTGTGGCGGCCAACGTGCTGATCGACGTGGAGCCGCTGTATTACATGGTGACGGCCCAGTTCCCCTTGCACCGAACCTTCCACACCTACCTGGGCGCCACCGCGGTCGCTGCCGCAGTCGTGTTGCTTCACGCGGGCGGCAGGGCGCTGCAGAGCCACCTGCCCGATCTGTTCGGCTGGAAGTCGCTGGGCCGCCAACCCGTGGCGCTGGGCGCGGCGGCTGGCGTCTATTCGCACGTGGCGCTGGACAGCCTGATGCACGCCGATATGCATCCGTTCTGGCCTCTGTCATCTGCCAACCCGATGCTGGATGCGATCGGCTTGCCTGTCCTCCACGGCGCCTGTTTCATGGTCGGCATCGTGGCGTCGCTCTGGCTGGGATGGCAGCGCATCGCATGGCCAGCCCGCGAGCCGAAGCGCGAGCTAAGCCACGAGGGCCGACCGGATATCCGCCGCAGCACTTGAATAGCTCCCGCGCCTCGCGGGCGAACTCACATGTTTTCCAGACCTTGGCCCATCACGCTTGTCAGCCTCATCAACTTCGCACTCGGAATTCCCGGGCTGGTGATGCTGTGTGTGCCGATGTATAGGGTTCACTTCGAATCGATCATCCCGTACGTGCTGGTATCGGCCGTCAACATGACGCTGACCGGCGTAGGGCTGTGGCGCGTGAAGCGTTGGGCACCTGTGGCCTTCACGACAATCTGGCTGGCATTGCATATCTATTACACGGTGATGGGGCGTCACCCCGAAGCAGGATGGATCGGCCTGGTGCTGGTCTGGGGAGTCAGCCTGTACTACTGGCGAAGGCTCGACTGAATGGAAGCCACCATCGAGGCCTGTGCGGAGGTGGGCTTGACGTTGGGCGTCACCGGGATCGTGTTCGGTTGGCCGTCGGAGGACAAACTTCTGCAGTGGCTGCGCTGGTGCATCGGCACTGCGGTATGCAGCATGAGCTTTTCGCTGGCAGTGGTGGCCATGTTCGATCGAACGATCGAGCAAGAGTTTCATGGACGGCGCGGCATGCTGGCGTTGTCGTTGTGCCTGGTGGTGGCTGCGGGCCTGCTGACCTTGGCCTGGCTGGCCGTGCGGGCGACCCGTGGATGCAGACCGTGGGCGGACTTGGGGTCAGGCCGTTGACCGCGGTCTGGCGCGACATTTTGAATGTGCGGGTGCCCAGTCGGATTCAATTGACCCTCTACTTCGATGGCCAGTTTTGGGTGGGTGTGCTGGAGCGAGAAGAGTCTGGCTCGTTGCGGGCCGCACGCCATGTGTTCGGCGCCGAACCTCACGACGAGGAGGTCGCGGCTTTCATCCGTGGAGAAGCGCTATCGTTGCTCGAAGGTGTCGCCGGGGCGATCGACGCCGTCGTTGCCCAACCAGGCGCGGTCAACCCGAAACGGTTGGCGCGGCAGGCTGCCCGCGAGATGCTGCGACATGGGGTGACCCGCCAGGCCGATGCCGCACTTCAGGCCAGCTACGAGTCGCGAAAGAAGGTCCGGGTTGAAGTGTCGCGTGAGCAGAGGCTGGCTCGGGCCCGGCAGCAATACCTGCTGGCGCGCGATAAGGCGAAGAAGCGGCATCGAGGGAAGTGAGCTAGGGCTTGCGGGGGCGGGCGCCGGATGGATCAATTCAACGCGGAGTACGTCATTCATGAAGTCATTGAAGGAGTTCACCTTTCTTCGGGCATGGGCTGCGTGCCTGGCCTCGCTGGCGGTCTTCCCGCTCGTGGCCTGTGGCGAAGCTGCCGAGGCACGGTACGCGACGGTCGCCGAAGCCGCGGCGGCTGGCGCGTTCAGCCATGGGTGGCTGCCCGTCTGGATACCTGCTGAAGCGACGGCGATTCGCGAGGCCCATGATGTGGCCAATCAGGCCGTCATGGTGCGGTTCCAGATCCCCAAGGGGGCTGCGTTGCGGTTGCTGCCCGAGTGCGAGGCGCGCAGTGGACGCGAGGTGCCGCCGCCGCCGTTGCGCCGCTCGTGGTGGCCTGATGACGTGCCGCATGGCGGATGGAACACTCCCCGGTCCTTTTCCTACAAGCAGTGCGTGAAACAGTTTGTGGCGCACAGCAGCGATTCCGGCGAGGTGTTCGTCTGGAGTCTGGGGTCCTGACCGGGCCCGTCCGAGTTGGAGGGCAGCTGACATTCAGCAAGCTGGGGCATCGGGCTGTCGCATACCATCTGGCCCCGTACCCCGTTTGGCCCAGTGGGCCCTCTTTAAAGGAACCCCCGCATGAAAGTCCGCGCTCTGTCTTTGCTGCTCGTGTCGGTTGCGTCACTCTCGCCTTTGTCAGCATGGGCCAAGGCCGATTGCAAGGCCTACCCGAAGAATGAGTGGATGAGCGAGGCCGACGCCAAGGCCAGGATCGAGGCCCAGGGTTACACCATCGCCAAGTTCAAGGTCGACGGCAACTGCTACGAGATCTACGGCAAGAACAAGGAAGGCAAGAAAGTCGAGATCTATTACGACGCCAAGACGCTCGAGCCGGTCAAGTCCGAGATTGAAAAGTAATCTCGATTCGCCGTCGACACCGGCGACGGGCGGTTTGCCCGCCTCCGGTGGCGTCCGCGTCTGGGATCTGGTGGTACGGGTATCGCACGCCTGTGTGGCCGTGCTGGTGCTGACGAACTACCTGCGCGACGATGGCGACGAATTGCATCGCCTCATCGGCTACGC
This sequence comes from Ideonella lacteola, assembly GCF_038066555.1. Taxonomy (NCBI): domain Bacteria; kingdom Pseudomonadati; phylum Pseudomonadota; class Betaproteobacteria; order Burkholderiales; family Sphaerotilaceae; genus Ideonella; species Ideonella lacteola. The sequence goes on from NZ_JBBUTG010000033.1 coordinate 27,521, forward strand.
CGCCGCGTCCGCCGTGGGCATCCGGCTTGTCTGGGCCCTCTTCAGCGCGGGGCACGGTGGCTTGCGGTCGCTCTGGCCGTCGTGGCGCGCCACCTGGGCCTACCTGCGTCAGGGGGCGCCCCGCTGCGTGGGCCACGATCCGCTGGGCCTGTGGATGGTCTGGCTGTTGTGGGCGCTGGTGCTCGGCCTGGCGCTGACAGGCTGGATGAGCCGCCTGGACGCCTTCTGGGGCGACGACCGCATCACCGAACTGCACGAATGGCTGGCCAACGGTCTCATCGTGGCGGCCGGCATCCACGTCGGCGGCGTCGTCGCGATGAGTTGGCGCTGGAAAGAAAATCTCGCCCGCGCGATGGTCACGGGCATGAAGCGCACGGATGACGTGCCCTCTCGCCCATAAAAGAGGGCGCCAGTTCCGAAGCCGGAACGGCGCCCCAAGGACTGGCGATACTTGAGAGGAAAGAAGATGCAACCGTCAGCCCGTCCCCAATGTAAAGCTCTTGACCCGTCTTGTGGGTAACTGTTTACGACCATCCGCAGCCTCGCCGCGTGATGGCGGCTCGATCTGAAAGACGGGGGCAGCCAGATCGGCCGTCGCCGATGCGCGGGCGGCAAGCGTCGTTCCTGCCTTCTCAGTCAGGCGCCGTGCGCTGCAAGGCGCGCAGGACATCCAGCGCTTGCTGGGCTTGCTCTTCGGGGACGAAGAGGTGGTCGTGGTGGGCGCCTGCCACCACATTGCAGCTGACGCCCGCCATCGCAAGGGCACCGGAAAAAGCCGCCGTGAGGCCAACCGCCTGCAGATCGGAGTGCACCGTCAGGGTGATCCAGGCGGCTCTGAAGAGGACCCGCAGCCCGTGGCGTTCGGCCTGCTCGATCGGCACGATGACGGTCACGCCCTCGGCTTCGCGGACGGTGACCACCGGCTGCAGCGAGGCGGGATCGGTATCGAACGGCAGCACGGCATAGGCGTAAACCCCGTCGTGGCGCGAGGGCTCCAGCGATTGCAGGAGGGCGGCGAGGCTGGACAAGTGCGGGCTCATGAGTGGGCGCACCAAGCGAGAAGCGCGCCAGCCTCAGCCAGTCTTGCGCTGGGGGCGCCGAACGCCTCGAGACATCGGGGCGCGGCCCACGGATTGAGGCTGCGATGCGGCTGCAGTGGCGGCCGCGGCCGCGGGTGTGGTGCTGCCAAACGCCTTGCCGTCCGATCGGCGCAAGAACAGGTGCTCCATCTCCAACCGCGTGCGCATCAGCCTGGATTGGGCCTGGGCCTGGCGGTAGGCGCGAAGACCGCTCAACTCGTCAAAGCTCTGACGCGCCGAAAGGGCGGCGATCGGTTCACCCAGTGCGACGAGGCAGCGGTAGCGCAAATCGCGCAGCCGAATCCGGGTGCTGAGCTCGTTGGTCGGCAGTTCCGTGTGGAGCAGCCCATCCAGCAGGTCGAGCGCAGATCGCGCCTCGCCGCGGGCCAGCCGCCACTTGGCTTCCAGCAACTGAAGATGACGCCAGTGGGCGTTCAGGCCGGCTTGCTCGGCGTCTTGCTTGGCGGCGCGAAGGTGTTCTTCGGCCATGTCCCATCGCCCCTGCAGCAGGCACAACTCCAACTGGTGCAGGCGGACGAAGGTGATCAGGCGCCAGTCTTCCAGTGAAGCCGCGGCGCGGGTGGCGCGCTCGACACTGGCGGCCGCGCTGTCCAGTGATTGCTGGGCGGCTTCGACGTCTCCGGCGTCGCGCGCCATGCGCGCCAGGTCGAACGCCAGCGATGCGTGGTTGCAGCGCATGGTGGTCTCCAGCCGCTGCTCCTGGTGTGGCCGATCGAACTCGCAGGCCAATGCGCCGAGGACGCGCTCGGCGGCCCACAGGTCGCCCAAAAGCAGGAAGGCGGATGCGGCGCTGCCACGCGCCCGGACATAGTGCGACAGGCTTCCGAGGCGGCTGGACAGCCCGAGCAGCTCGCTCAGCCACTGAAGAGACTCTTCGAAACGCGCCAACTCACCCGCCGCAACCACCGCGACGGTCAGCACCGAGAATCGAAGCTCCACCTCGTTTTCGATACCCGGGTCCGCCTGCTGCAGGAACGATCGGGCGCATTGAAGGCTGTCGCTCAATTGCCCCAGGCGATAACACGCGAGGCATTGCAGGTGCTCGATGGCCGCAATTTCCGAAGCGGGCCGTCCCTGCCGATCCATGGCCGAAAGCAGCCCCACGGCTTCGACCAATGCACCTTCGGCGAAACGCTGTCGAGCCTGATCAAGCGCTGCGGTGGCGTGTGTCGGGTCGGCTGGCGGCATGTGCAAGGTTCAAGGGCCCGCACGGCGGGGAATTGTCAGCTTCGCGTCATTTTCAGCGGCGCCGCCGTCGCCATGGTGGGCGTGTCGCGCGGGTGTGTGGTGTAAATCGCAGGCATACCGCACGGAAAGCGGCCTGCCGGGCGGGGTTGCCGAAGAAACGCCGCCGGCCGGAGCAACGCTCGATCAGGGCTGGAAACGAATGCTGTATGGATATACAGTTCACGCATTGGTCGCGACGCACCCTCGAAAAACCATGGATCTTGAATACCAGACCGCCATTCCCGAGTCGTTCATGGCGCTGTTTGCCGCCTCCGGGCGAATGAAGCCCGTCGAGCCGCTGTCGGCCATTCGCGAGCGGTATGGGTACTGCGAAGACTTGGCCAGCCTGCTCGTCGATACGGCGCGTACCCGCAAGGCCCAATTGGGCATCGATGAATCGGATGTGCTCGACCGAATCGCCACAGGCCTGCGCAGCGGTGAGGTGGTGGCCAATGAGCGTGAGGCTGAGTGGGTGATGGCCCGGCTGGCTGAGATGCTCGATTGGCGACGTTGAGCCGCGTGCCGCGGGCGCGTCTTGTGGCGCCCAAAGTGCACTGAACGGCACTGGACGCCTTGCCCACCGAACTGCATGATCTTTGGGTTCCCGCCGGCTCGCCGGCAATCTGGCTCAATCCATGATGTCCATGGATCTACCTCAAAGGACTGTTCATGATTCAAGGAGCTTGTCTGTGTGGTGCGGTTCGCTGGCGTTTTGAAGCCGAGCCGGACGGCGCCACGGCCTGCAATTGCACGGCGTGCCGCCGTTATGGCGTGTTGTGGGCCTATGACTATGACGGCGAGGGCATCAAGGTCGAGGGCGACACGCGGCCATTTGTTCGTGGCAAAGCACTGGCTTTTCACTTTTGCCCGGTGTGCGGATGCATGGCCTATTGGCGCGCATTGAGTGTGGACGAGCAGGGCCGGCGTCGCATCGCGGTGAATTTGCGGCTCGCTGAGCCCGATACGGTGGGTCATATACCGATCGATCATTTCGATGGGCTTGTTTCGTTCGACGATCTGCCACGCGATGGGCGCTGCGTAGCAGACTATTGGTTCTAGTCCAGTGAAACGGAGAAATCGGATGTTTGCCGGTGTTTGGCAGGGCGCGCAGCAAGGCGCGGCCCGCAGCCCAGGCTGTACGCCTGGGCAAGGGTCGCAACGCCGCGGCGCGCCCTGCCAGGCACCGGCCCACAGGGTGGGCACCTGCGAGCGGCGCACTCGGCGTTGCCAATGCTCGCCGGGTGTCCAACCCGGCTGCGCTTGGCGCCTTGATTGCATCGCTGGCAGGTGACCACGAACTTCTGATTTCTCCGTTTCACTGGACTGGCGCAGAGCGGGCTTTCCATTGCGCAGCCGCCGTTCGATGATTTCAGGCTCTGTTGTCTCTTTTGTGCCATCAGCCGATGGGCCATGGGCAATTAATGTCCATGGAATGAGCAAGCGATGTTGTCGTTGAATAGACTCGCGCGGTCGCAACTGCTTGGAAGTACCTGATGGCTGATCGACTCGCGAACATTCGCAAACAAATTGCTGCGCTGGAAAAGCGGGCCATTGAATTGATGAAGGCCGAAAACAAGAAGGTCATTGATCGAATCAAGGCTTTGATCGAGAAACACCAACTCACGGCAGAAGATCTCGGCCTGGCCGGCACCAGCGCCGTCGCCAAGGCTGAAAAGACGCAACGATCGGCGCGCACGTCCGCCGCTGGCGTACCGAAGAAACGGTCGGTCACTCGCGCGGCGGGCAAGAAAGGCGCGGCGACAGTGGGTGTGCCGATGTACCGCGATCCCAAGTCCGGCAAGACCTGGACGGGTCGGGGCAAGCCGCCGAACTGGATCGCCAAGGCCAAGGACCGGTCGGCGTTTCTGATTTCGGCAAGTGGCAGCGCCAATGCGCCTGTGGCCGATGTGGCGGGCAAGGCTTTCGCGCGAGGCCCCGCGAAGAAGGCCGCGTTGGTCAAGAAGGGCCGCAAGCCGGGCCGCCCAGCCAAGAGCCAGCCCGTTGAAGCCCCGGTGGATGCGCCGCGCAAGACCCGCGCGCCGAAGAAGGCTGCAGCAACGGCGATGCCCGCGGCGCCCCAGGCCAAGGTGTCGCGCAAGCGCACGGCCAAGGCGCCCGTCAAGGTGGCGCCGCCGCCGCCGGCACCAGCGGTGAGCGAGACGCCCGCTGCGGCTGAGTAAGTCGACCTGAAACCCGCCAGGTCGGGGCGGGGCGGTGGTGTTTGAGCCGCGTGCCGACCCTCGACGAATGTCATGCAAGGCCGCCTTCGGTTGATCCCGAAGGCGGCCATTGTTTTGGGGCGGGCGCGCTCGCGGCGCCCAGGTCGTTGGGGGTGATGCCGGGTTCAGCGCAGGTCGAATCGGTCCAGGTTCATCACCTTGGTCCACGCGGTCACAAAGTCACGGACGAACTTGTCCGCGGCGTCATCGGCGGCATACACCTCCGCCAAGGCGCGCAGCTGCGAGTTGGATCCGAACACCAGGTCGACGACCGTGCCGGTCCAACGCAATTCGCCGGTCTGCCGATCGCGGCCTTCGAGAACGCCCACGGCATGGGGTGAGCGATGCCAGCGGGTGCGCATGTCGAGCAGGTTGACGAAGAAGTCGTTGCTGAGTGTCTCGGGGCGATCGGTGAACACGCCGTGGCGCGACCCGCCCACATTGGCGCCGAGCGTTCTCAGGCCGCCGATGAGCACCGTCATCTCCGGTGCGCTCAAGGTGAGCAATTGCGCCTTCTCCACCAGCCATTCGGCGGCCGCTTCCTCCAGGCCCCGTCGAGCGTAATTGCGGAACCCATCGGCTTGCGGCTCCAGCACGGCGAACGATTCGGCATCGGTTTGCTCGGGTGTGGCGTCGGTGCGGCCCGGCGCGAATGGCACGGTCAGATCGTGTCCTGCGCGGCGCGCTGCCGCTTCGACAGCGGCGTTGCCAGCCAGCACGATGAGGTCGGCCAATGAGATGCGGGTGCCGTCGGTCTGGGTGCTGTTGAACGCTTGGCGGATGCGTTCGAGCGCCGCGAGCGTGGGGCCCAGTTCCTCGGGCTTGTTGACGGCCCATTGCCGTTGAGGCGCCAGCCGGATGCGCGCGCCGTTCGCCCCTCCACGTTTGTCACTGCCGCGGAAGGTGGAGGCAGAGGCCCAGGCGGTCCGGACGAGTTGGCCGATCGACAGCCCGGACGCGAGGATCTGTGCCTTCAGGGCGGCCTGTCCAGCGTCGCTGACCAGGCGGTGATCCACTGGCGGCAACGGGTCCTGCCAGATCAGTTCTTCTGCCGGCACCCACTTGCCGAGATAGCGGGCGCGGGGGCCCATGTCGCGGTGAGTGAGCTTGAACCACGCACGGGCGAAGGCGTCGGCAAAGGCCTGCGGGTCTTGGTGGAACCGGCGCGAGATCTTTTCGTAGACGGGATCGAAGCGCAGCGACAGGTCGGCGGTCGTCATCATCGGCGGATGCTTTTTCGACGGGTCGTGCGCATCCGGGATCATGTGCTCGGGGCGCACATCCTTCGCCACCCATTGGTGCGCGCCGGCGGGGCTGCGCGTCAGCTCCCATTCGTAGCCAAAAAGCATGTCGAAGTACCCGCTGTCCCAGCGGGTCGGGTGGGGCTTCCAGGCGCCTTCGATGCCGCTGGTGGTGGTGTGAACCCCCTTGCCGCTGCCGAATGCGTTGATCCAGCCGAAGCCTTGCTCTTCGATCGCCGCGCCTTCGGGCTCCGCGCCCACCAACCGGGGGTCGCCTGCGCCGTGGGCCTTGCCGAAGGTGTGACCGCCCGCGACCAGGGCGACCGTCTCTTCGTCGTTCATCGCCATGCGGGCGAAGGTCTCACGCACGTCGCGCCCTGAAGCCACCGGGTCGGGATGGCCATTCGGGCCCTCCGGATTCACGTAGATCAGGCCCATCTGCACGGCGGCCAGGGGGTTGGCCAACTGACGATCGCCGCTGTAGCGGGCATCGCCCAGCCAGGTGTTCTCGGAGCCCCAATTGATGTCGGCTTCAGGTTCCCAGATGTCCACGCGGCCACCGCCGAAGCCGAATGTTTTGAAGCCCATGGACTCGAGTGCCACGTTGCCGGCGAGCACCAGCAGGTCGGCCCACGACAGATGATGGCCATACTTCTGCTTGATGGGCCACAGCAGCCGACGTGCCTTGTCGAGGTTGCCGTTGTCGGGCCAGCTGTTCAACGGGGCGAAGCGCTGGTTGCCCGTGCCCGCGCCGCCGCGGCCATCAATGGTGCGGTAGGTGCCCGCGGCGTGCCACGCCATGCGGATGAACAGCGGGCCATAGTGGCCCCAGTCGGCGGGCCACCAATCCTGCGAATCGGTCATCAACGCGTGGAGGTCTTTCACCACCGCGTCGAGATCGAGCTGGGCAAAGGCGTGGGCGTAGTCGAACGATTCGCCCATGGGGTTCGAACGCGGCGAATGCTGGTGCAGCACCCCGAGGTTCAATTGCTCGGGCCACCAATCTCGGTTGGTGCGTGCCTGGGGCCGAACGCCGGCACCGTGGGCGGCGCCTGAGAACGGGCACTTCGATTCGCTGGACATCTGCAACTCCTTGCTTCTCCTGTGGTGCAGGCAGTCTAGAAGTCAGGGCGTGGCACATCCATTGAGAATGCTTAATCGCCGCCATAGGCACGGTCATCGATGCAGATGTCAACAGGCCAGCTGGCCTGGGTTAGGGCGTGTTCACCCTTCGGGAACGGGCCGTCCAGGGCGCATGGCGGCGTTGCCCAACTTGCCCAGGCACCAGCCTGGGCGGCGTCGGGCGCCTTGCCCTGCATCCCTGGACAACCCGTTCGCACGGGGCTGCGTAGGGTGAACACGCCCTAGGCGCGAGCCCAGCCACGGCGCAAAGGGCTGTGCTCAGGCGGCTGCAAGGACCGCGCGCCGTCTCACCGTATACCCGAAGAGGGCTGCCGACACGGTGCCGGCCAGCGCCAGCAACAGCAGCAGGTCGCGGGGATCGGGCCACAGCCACAACGCCATAGCGGCCGCCAGCGGCCCTGCTGCCTTGGCCAGCAACACCGGCGTGGCCATCGCGCCGTTGACGGCGCCGTAGTGCTCGCGGCCATAGAGCTCGGCAGGAATCGCGCCGCGAACGATGGTCATCACACCGTTGCCGCAGCCGTAGAGCAACGCGAACAAGACGAGCGGCGCCCATTGAGCACCCGCCACGGCCAGCAGCACGAGGGACGCTGGCAAGAGCCACATCGCCAACACCCCGATGCGCGAAGGATGTACCTTGGACAGGAACACCAACTCAATCGATCGGCCGAGTACCTGCATGGGCCCGATCAAGGCGCCGACCCAGGCCGCATGCGATGCCGAGAGCCCCTGGGTCTGCAGCAACGACAGCAGGTGCACCGACATGGCCGAGAAGACCAGGGCATTCACCGTGAACGATGCGCACAGTCCGTAGAAGGCCGGGTCTCGCCAGATGCCGCGCAACCCTGAAGGCCGGGCCGGTTGGGGCGGCTTGGGGCTGTCATCGCGAGGCGGCGCCTGCCGAGAAGGCAACAGCATGGCGTGCACCGGTGCGTTGACCAGCAGGTTCAGACCGCCCAGCACCATCAGCGCCATCTGCCAGCCGTGGTGGTCGATCAGTGCTTGCGTCAGCGGCCAGAACACGGTGCTGGCGAAACCGCCGAAGAGTGTCAAGGTCGTGATCGCGCGCCGCTGATGCTCGCGAAAAAGTTGCCCCAGCACGGCGAAGGCGGGGTCGTACAAGGTGGCGGCCATGGCCACGCCAAGGCCCGCCCACACGAGGTAAAGCTGCGCGACGGAATGCACCCATGGCAGCGCGATCAGCAGCGCACCGCCCAGCACCGAACCGCCGGCCATGATCCAACGGCCACCGTGTCGATCGATCCACGCGCCCACCGGGGCGGATGCCACGCCGGCGGCCAGCAAGGCCACCGAAAAGGCGCCCACGGTGGTGGCGTTGCTGGCCTGTGTGGCCGAAGCCAAGGCGTGGATCACCAGCGAGAACGCGTAATACAGCGAACCCCAGGAGATGATCTGCGTGATGCCCAACGCCGCCACGATGAACCGGGGGCGGCCTGCAGCCCCGGACGCTGCTTCAACCACAGCCGAACGTTGGTGGATGCGGGATGGCGGGCTCCGGGTGCACGGCGGCGTTGGGTGTCGCTTGCACTTGCCCACCTGAAGAGTCCAGCGCCAGCCGCATGAAGGTGGCACTGGCCGGGCAGGCACCCTGGAACTCGGCAGACACCTGGAGTGCGTCGGGCACGGCATCGGCCCCGGCGACTTCGAAGCCGAAGCGGGTGAAGTACTGGGCGGCCGTGGTGGTGAGCAGCACCACCTGGCGGATCTGCCGCAGGCGCGCCTCATCGAGCAGCCTGGCGACCAGCGACTCACCGATGCCGGCACGCTGTTGGCCCGGTGCCACCGCCACCGATCGAAGCAGCGCCGCATGGCCATGGACTTCGATGCCGGCGACACCCACGATTTCATTGTTTCGCAGCGCGACGACAAAGCTCGACAGGTGCTCGCGGGCGCCTTGCAGCGGCAGGTGATGGGCCTGCAAGAGGGCGGCGATGGCGTGCCAGTCTGCGATGTCTGCCTGGCGAAGGGTGATGGCGTCGTTCAGCGACACGGTGAAGCTTCCTGGCGGTCAGTGATCGGTAGAGGGCCCCGGGCGTTCGGGTCTGAGCGAAGTTGCCTCAACAGCACGATCAGCGCCTGGCGGACTTGTTGACGGTCTCGATCGCTCAAGCCATCCAGCAGGTGCTCGGCATGCTGATCGAGCGAGGTGTTCAAGCTCTTGACGCGCCGCTTGCCGGCTGTCGTGAGGCTCACGATCCAGCTGCGAGCATCCGCTGGATTGGGCGCTTTGGACACCAGGTCGAGTGCGACCAGACTGTCGATGGCCCGGCTGATCCAGCTCTTTTCAAGCAGCAGGCGGCTGCCCAGCTCGCCCATCGCCATGGGCCCGGAGCGGGCCAGCTCCGTCAGGATGTGGCATTGGGTGCTGGTGGTCTGGCAGCAGTCGGCGACGGCGCGCTGCGCCCTCACATACAGGCGCGCCACTTCTCGCAGCAGTTCGCCGGCCATGGCGGATTCGCTCATGTTGTTGTCGATAGCAACTATGTAGGCTGACGATAGGCGCTCGGGAAGTGGTTGTCAACAGCAACTATCGGGTCGAAAAAAGGGGCCGTGAAGGCCCGTTGCCGGTGCACGGTACTCACCTCATGCGCACGTTACACGCACGTCACGCGCACCTCATCCGCACCTTGTCGGCGCCTCAGCCGTGGCTGATCAGAAGCTCAGGTGATTGCTCCGCCATCGTCGCGAGTGGCCTCGATGGTATGGGCGTGTCCGGTCGTTTGCGCCTGTTGTGGGCTGCGGCCCTCGAACCATTGGTGCAGCAGCAGGGCCGCGGCGGCACCGGCCAACTGGGCCGTCACGAAGCCGGGCACGCTGGCGGGTGCGATGCCGGCGAAGGTGTCGCTGAACATGCGGCCGAATGCCGCAGCCGGATTGGCGAAGGAGGTGGACGCGGTGAACCAGTAGGCCGCACCGATGTAGGCAGCCACCATGGCCGACACCCGCTGAGCGGGGGCACGCAAGATCACCAGCAAAAGGCCGCCCGTGGCCACGCCCTCGGCCAACCACTGGCCCGTGCCGCCCCGCAGCTTGGTGGACCATTGCCAGATCGGCAGCTCGAACATGGCGTGGGCGAGCCAGGCGCCCAGCATGGCCCCCAGCAGTTGGGCTGCGATGTACGGTGCCAGGCTGGCCCGGGGCAACTCGCCGCGCCAGGCCATCACCAGCGAGACCGCAGGGTTGAAATGCGCGCCACTGATCGGGCCGAAGACTTCGATCAGCACATAGAGGCCGCACACCGTGGCCCAGGTGTTGGCCAGCAAGGCGATAGCGACGTTGCCGCCGGAGAGCCGTTCGGCCATCACGCCCGAACCGATCACCACCGTGAGCAGCAAGGCGGTGCCGAGGCCTTCGGCGGCGAGTTTGCGGTGCATGTCCATGGCGTTGTTCAGCTCTGCGAGATTTGCACGAGGGCCTGTTGCAGGGCCTCGTCGCTCATCGAATCAATGGGCAGCGCGAGCAGTTGCTGCATGCGGTACCCGATGGCCTGGCGGGTGAGCTCGAAAGCGGTGCGTTTGCCTTCGTCTCCTCCCAGGGCGTTCGATGGATCCGGGTAGCCCCAGTGCACCTTCACCGGGCTGCCGGGCCAGTAAGGGCAGGTCTCGGCAGCGGCGCTGTCGCACACCGTGATCACGATGCGCATCACCGGTGCGCCGGGGGCGGTGAACTCGTCCCAGCTCTTGCTGCGATAGCCCTCGACATCGACGCCGGCCGATCGCAGGGCGTCCAGTGCGAAGGGGTTGAGCCGGCCGCTCGGGGCGCTGCCGGCGCTGAAGGCGCGCACGTCTTTGCCCTGTTGCATGGCCAGGTGGTTGAGCATGCCTTCGCTCAACACGCTGCGCGCGGAGTTGTGGGTGCACAGGATCAGGACATTCGTGGTCATGGCGAAACGAGCAGGGCTTGAAAGAGGTGGGCGGCTGGGCCGGTGTCAGGCGCGGCAGCAGGCGGGCGAGAAGAGGGCGCCCAACTGGCGCCAATAGGAACCGTGGGCGGGGTAGCCGCCACCTTGGCCGAACAACCCCACCTGGGCGGGCTGGGCATCGGCGGGGCGATAGGTGCCGAAAACCAGGTCCCAGAGCACCAAGGCGCTGCCAAAGTTGGAGTTGGCTTCGGCCGGCACGGTGGAGTGGTGCCAGCGGTGCAGCTCATTGGTGCTGAAGACGTGGTTTGCCCAGCCGTTGCGCGTGTCCGCATTCAAGTGCTGCAGCATGAGCACGGGCTGGGTGACCGCAAGGGCCGCCAACAGCACGTCGTGAGGGGCTCCCAGGGCCAGAAGCGGCAGCATCGCCACGCTGGTGTTGATCAGGTGATTCAGCGGGTGGAATCGGAAGTTGTTGAGCCAGTACAGGCGCCGGCTGCTGTGGTGCATGGCGTGCAGCCACCACAACGCTGGCACCGTGTGGTGTGCTCGGTGAGAGACATACTTCGCGAGCTCGATCCACAGCACCGCCGCGGCCACTTGCGCGACAAACGGACCGGTCCATCTCGACGCGGCGCCGGCAGCCACGCCGGGAGCCCAGGCCGACACCAGCATCGGCAGCAGCGCCTTGATGGCGGGATCTGCCGCTGCGATGAGCACCACGGCGCTGGAGGCATCGGTCGAGGTGTCGCCGTGGTCGGTCGACCACGCTGGGTTGAAGGGCCGGGCACGTTCGAGCGCCATGCCAACGCCCAGCACCACCACACTCCAGGCGGTGACCGCCAGCCCCAGCGGCCACCCCTGGGAGATGGCCACCGTGAACACGACCAGGCTGCCGCCGACCGCCAGCAGATAGATCTGGCGTGCGAGGAATCGGGCGAGCATGGCTTCAGCAGCAGGAAGAGCCGCCGCCACTCGCGGTGACGGGGATGCCGATCGGTTTGCCGCGCGGTTTGCAGCTGGCGGCGCCGGGTGCTGTCGTGGTTGCCGCCGGGCTGGGCGCGCAGCACGCGCTGGTGCCGGCGGTGGCCGCGGTGTGATTGCCAGCCATGGCCTGGCTGTTTTCGCTGAACACTGGAATGCTGTCGAGCGTGTGGAAGTGCTCCCAGGCGATGCCTTGCGGATCGGTCACCCAGTGCTTCTCGCTGCGTGCGTAGCAGCAGGTGGTTTCGCCTTCGTCGGCCAGTGGCACGTCGGCCGCCTGGGCCCGATGCTTCAGCTCGGCCAGTTCGTCGGCGTTGTCAGCCTGGATGCCCAGGTGATCGATGCCGGGTTTGCTGCCGCGGGTCGAGATCGCGAAGTTGACGCGGGGATCTTCGAGCATCCATTTGGCGTAGTCGCTCTCGATGCGGGTCGGTTCGGCCCCGAACAGGCGGGTGTAAAAGGAGATGCTGGCGGCCAGATCGTCGACGTGGGCGTGAACGTGGAATCGCTTCATGGAATGTCTCCGTCAGCAGCCGCAGGACGCGGCTGGCTCGACGACGCAGGCAGCGCCGCGGCAGCAGTTTTCGGTGAGGTAGGTGAGTACCGCGTTCATGTGATCGAAGGCGGCGCGGTAGATGATGTGCCGGCTGGCGCGTTCGGTCGTGACCAGTCCCGCGTTGGTCAGCTCCTTCAGGTGGAAGGAGAGCGTGTTCTGCGGAACCGCCAGCGCATCAGCCATGGTGCCGGGGGTGAGGCCCTCTGATCCGGCCACGATCAGGGCGCGGAACACCTGCAGGCGCACCGGTTGGGCCAGTGCGGCGAGGGCGCGGATGACATCCTTTTCTTCCATTATTCGATGATATTGGAAGTGTGCGGCGGATGCAAGCCTGTCGAGCTCGCTGAAGTCACACGGGGCGACCGCGGAGGTGAAGCAACGAAGCGAACCTCCACCGGCGCGGGCGGGCCGGTGGTCGCGCTGTCAGGATTCAGCGGCCCGTCGGGACGCCATCAAGGCCGCAGAAGCTGCTGCGACCTCAATGGCCCGAAAGGCGTAGAGGCGTAAAGGCGTCAGAGCCAGCCCCAGAGCCGGTACACCCAAACGGGCAGACGCTGGCGGGAGGGGCGGTAGGTTTGACGGAGTTGGCCGGTCATCATGCGCATACTGTACAGGCATACAGTATGGCGTGACAAGGCCCTCCTTGCCCTGGGGCGCCAGGGGCCTCGGAGACCCCCGGAGTCGTTTGGAGTCGTTCGAAGGCGTTGGGACAGGGGTGCCGTCAGCGTTCGATGACAAAGCGCTCCAGCGCTTGAGCGTCTTCGGGCGAGGCGTGCTGCACCTCCAGGTCGAGCTTGTAGCCACCGCTGCGCACCAACCGACGGGTGACCTTGGCCCGTATCCGGATGGGGTGCTCGGCCTCTTTCAGCGGCAGGGTGAAGGTCACGTCACAGCCGGAGCCTGCAGGCACGTTGTCGTGATCGAGGTGCAGTGACAGCCCGCGCAGGCCCACATCCACCATCTGCGCGGGCCAGGGCGGGCCCGAGGCCAGCGAGATGGCGGCCTCGGTGCGAAGGGGGCGTCTGGCCCCGGAACGCCGGTCGAGCTCGGCGGCGAACGACTGCGACGTGGCAGGCGCAATGGGCATGTAGTCCTCTCCTGTCGAGGCAACATCATCGCTGCCTTGGTGCGCCAGCGCGAGCGCAAACAGCACAGTCATGTCGTTGTTTTTAGCCAGCGCGGCGCGAGGTGGGGTGCGCTGGACGGGCACATCGGTCACGCCGCAGCCATTGGCGCGGCGCCAGGCACCTGGACGGTGCGTCGGTGGCTGGCAGACGACCATGCGGGTGAGCCGAAGGGCCCCACCCGGCTGGCCGCGGATGTGCCTTCGTCGTTCATCGCGCTGACACGCGGGCGGCCTACGCTGCCAGCACGCCCATACCAACACGCAAACACCAATACGAGGATCAACATGCGTATCCCATCCGCCATCCACCACGTCGGTCTGGCAAGCCTGCTGCTGGCCGCAGGGCCGGCTTGTGCCGGCACCGGGCACAGCGCCTATCCGGTGGCATCGGTTCAACTCGGGCCGCGCCCTTTCTTCCTGGTCAATGACATGCCCGATGGCAAGCTGCAACGGCAGCTTCAGTCGTGTGCGAAATCGTTCCAGCACTACCGCGTGAGCGAGTTCTCGATCGGTCACCGCGGCGCGCCGTTGCAGTTTCCAGAGCACACCCGCGAATCGTATGAGGCCGCTGCGCGCATGGGCGCCGGCATCATCGAGTGCGACGTGGCCTTCACGAAGGACAAGGAGCTGGTGTGCCGCCACGCTCAAAACGACCTGCACACGACGACGAACATCCTGGCCACGCCGCTGGCCAGCAAGTGCTCGACGCCATTTCAGCCGGCCGTGTACGACAACGCCGGCAATCTGGTCACGTCGGCCAAGGCCGAATGCCGAACCAGCGACATCACGCTGGCAGAGTTCAAGACCCTGCGCGGCAAGATGGATGCGTTCAACCCGCGTGGCAAGACCGTTGACGAGTACATGGCCGGAACGCCCACCTTCCGCACCGACCTGTACTCGGGGCCGACGAGCGGCACGCTGATGACCCATGCGGAAAGCATCCAGCTCTTCAAGAAGCTGGGGGTGAAGATGACCCCCGAGTTGAAGACGCCCGTGGTGCCCATGCCGTTCGACGGCTTCAGCCAGCAAGACTACGCGCAAAAGCTCATCGACGAGTACAAGGCCGCAGGCATCGGTGCGGGGCGTGTCTACGCCCAATCGTTCTTGAAAGATGATGTGCTGTACTGGATCTCGAAAGAGCCCGCGTTCGGCAAGCAGGCGGTGTACCTCGATGACGCCGGCACGCCCGCCGACCTGCCGACCTCCAGCGACCTGAAGGCCTTCAAGGCCCAGGGCATCAACATCTGGGCGCCGCCCACCTGGGCCTTGTTGGCTCTGGATGCGGGCAACAACATCGTCCCATCGCAGGCCGCGAAAGATGCCAAGGCTGCTGGGCTCGGACTGATCACCTGGTCACTCGAGCGCAGCGGCATCCTGGCCGATGGCAACAACGGGTCGTACTACCAGACCATCGATGCGGCCATTCACCGCGAAGGCGATGTGCTGCGGGTGATCGACGTGCTCGCGCAGGATGTGGGCGTGATGGGCATCTTCAGCGATTGGCCGGCCACGGTGTCGTTCTACGCCAACTGCAAGGGCCTGTAGCGCCCACGGTGCGCCCCTGCTGCACCGAAGGGATGGCCCTCATTGAGGGCGATCAATACCGGGCTTGGCAGGGGTGCGAACAATGAAGTGTCTGAAAGGGGAACATCGTGGACACCGTGAGCATCACCCAGAACGATCTGAATGCATTGCGCAGCCAACTGATCGAGCGCGGGCTGGCCCTGCGTGCCGACATGCAGGCGGCCACCGCCGCACGGCAGGCCCATGAGGCCGGCGGTGAAGTGGAAGATCTGAAGGACCAGGCCGCCGAATGGCTGGAAGCCGAGGTTCAGGATGCCGAGGTGCTGCGCGACATCCACGAACTCACGCTCATCGAGCAGGCGCTGCAGCGAATGGGCGATGGCACCTACGGCGAGTGCGCCGAATGCGGTGAGCCCATCTCCATGAAGAGGCTGCGCGCGCTGCCGGCAGCGCTGCGCTGCGCCACCTGCCAAGCCGCCGTCGAGCGGCGCTGATCGTCGGCGGCTGGTGGCCGAGCCCGTGGGTACGGCGACCCACGGGTGCCGTGATCAGCGGCGAGCGACCAAGAAGCCCACCAGCAGGCCCACAGCCGCTGCGACACCCATCGCGCCATAGGGGTGCTCGTGGACGGTGTGATGAGCGGCCCGGGCGGCGCGGCGCGCACGGTAGAACGCCGCGTCTTCGAGCTCGTCGAGCTGGCTGCGCATGCGGCGGACCTGGTCTGCAAATTGATCGCGAACGCTGTCCAGCGCCTCGTCGCCTGTTTCCGCCGCTGATGCAAGCACCCGGTCGGCTTCGTCGATCATGCGTCGCAGGTGTTGAGCCATCTGGTCGCGGGTGTCTGAGATGGTCGAAGCGGTGTTCATGCGAAGTCCTTTCGTGGTGACGGGCAGAGGGCATGCCCTTGTTGCCATCGTAGGCAGCGAGGGCACCGTGGCCTTGCGCCCGCGCAAACTAGGGCGTGTTCACACTACGCATCGGGGCTCCGTAGTGTGAACACGCCCTAAGGCGCCTCGATGCTGCCGCGATTGACGAAGCTCAAGACGCCCGGGGCTGCAGGGCATAGCCTGCCACCATGCAAACCACGGCGCCGCTCGACCCACCCGCAGGCCTCACCTCGGCCGAAGCCGAAGCCCGCCTGCTTCGCGATGGCCCCAATGCGCTGCCCCCGGCCGATCACAAGTCGATCCTGCGCTCGGTGTGGGAAGCGGCCGGACAGCCGATGGTGCTCTTGTTGCTCGCGTGCACCGTGCTGTATGCGTTGCTGGGAAGTCTTTTCGACAGCGCGGTGCTGTCGGTGTCGATCGTTGCGGTCACTGCCATTTCGGTCATCCAGGAGCGGCGCACGCAACGCGTGCTGGAGGCCCTGAAAGGCTTGGCCAGCCCGCGTTGTACCGTGGTGCGCGACGGGCGACTGCTGCGCATTGCCAGCCGAGACCTTGTGGTCGGTGACCGTCTGCTGGCGCAAGAGGGCGATCGACTCGCGTGCGACGCTCGGCTGGTCGAGGTGCATGCCTTGCGCATCGACGAGTCGCTGCTGACCGGGGAATCGGTGCCGATCGACAAGGCCGTGGCGGCGGATGCCGACATGCTTTACGCCGGAACGCTGGTGGTGCAGGGCGACGGCGTGGCGATCGTGACGGCCACGGGTGCCCGCACGGCGTTGGGAAAGATCGGCGGTTCCCTGGCCTCGGTGCAGCCGCGGGTGAGCCGCTTGCATCTGGAGCTCAAGCGCATGGTGCGGGCAGTGGCGATCCTCGCCCTGGTGACCTGCTTGATCGCGGCAACCCTTTTCGCGCTGCGAGAAGGCTCGTGGAGTGCCGGCTTGCTGGTGGGGCTGACGCTGGCCATGTCCATCGTTCCGGAAGAGTTTGCCGTCGTCTGGACGGTGATGCTCGCGCTGGGGGCGTGGAGGCTCGCGCAGCAGAAGGTTCTCACGAGGCAGCCCCAGGCCATCGAGGCACTCGGCTCCACCACCGTGCTGTGCGTGGACAAGACCGGGACATTGACCTGCAACCGGATGGCCGTGGCAGCGCTGTTCAACGGCACACAGGCCTGGCTCGCGGCCGAAGGCGCGACGGCGTCGGGCTTCGACCGCCTCTTGAGAGGAGCCGCGCTGGCGAGCGTCCGCGAGGGCCTCGAGCCGATGGATCAGGCGATCTTCCGGGCGGATGTGTCGGCGGTGGCGACGCCTGCGCCCGATGCTTTGCTGTACCGCAGCGTGTTGGCGCCGAGGCGGCCCTTCGTGGTGCAGGGCTGGCGTATGGCGGCTCACCCCAGCGACGCCCTCCCGGAGGCCCGGCAAGCGGCGGCCTCCGAAGCCACCGTCGCGATCAAGGGCGCACCCGAGGCGGTGCTGGCCCGGTGTGGCGATGGCGAGCTGCCCGCCGGGTGGCGTGAGCACTGGCTGGACCAGGCCCGGCGCTGGGGCGAGCAGGGTTTGCGGGTGATCGCCGTGGCGGTGCAAGAGCATCACCGAGTCGAGCCAGGGCAGGCCTGGCCGGAAACAGGCTTCGTGCCGCTCGGGCTGATCGGGTTTCTGGATCCGCTGCGCGACGATGTGCTGCCCGCGCTCGAAGACTGCCGTCGCGCGGGTCTGCGGGTCGTGATGATCACCGGCGACGGTCCAGCCACGGCGCTGGCCATTGCCCAGCAGGCCGGGCTTGCGCGTCCTGAAGCGACCGTGCGTTCGGACGTGCTGACCGGACTGGCGATGGACGGCATGAACGAAGCCGCGCTTGAGTTGGCGGTCCGCCATGTGGCGGTGTTTGCCCGTGTGGCGCCCGCGCAGAAGCTTCGCATCGTGCAAGCGCTGCAGCGGCGCGGTGAAGTGGTCGCGATGACGGGCGACGGGGTCAACGATGGCCCGGCGCTTCGGGCCGCCGACATCGGGGTGGCCATGGGCGAGCGGGGCACGGATGTGGCCCGTGAGGCCGCCAGCCTGGTGCTGCTGGACGACCGCTTCGGCTCGCTGGTCGAGGCGGTTCGGGCAGGCCGGCGAATCTTCGTGAATCTGCAGCACGCCCTGGGCTACCTGTTCGCAGTGCACGTGCCCATCGTCGGCCTGTCGCTCTTGCCGCTGTTCGGTGGCCCGGTGCTGCTGTTGCCCATCCACGTGGTGTTGCTGGAGCTCATCATCGACCCGGCCTGTTCCCTGGTTTTCGAGGCCGAGCCGTTGGCCGCCGATGGCATGCGGCGCCCGCCTCGGCCGGCCGACGCGCCGTTGTTCACCCTGCGCGCCGTGGTTCGCGCGATGATGGTCGGCATGGCCTCGTTGGCGAGCGTGGTGCTGGTGCACTGGATCGGGCGTCGCAACGGTGCACCCGATGACGTGTTGCGCCTCGCCGCGCTGTCCACCATCGTGGTGGGCAATGTGGCCATGCTGCAGTGGTTCCTGGGGGGATTGCGTCGCGCGGGCCGTCCGAATTCGGCGTTTCATGGGCTGGTGCTGGGCATCGGCGTCATGGTCCTGCTCATCACGCTGGTGCCTGCGTTGCGTGGCGCCATGGGCTTTCCAGTGATGCTGGACCCGGTGTGGGGGCTGTCGGTAGCCTTGCCGGCGATGGCCTGGGCAGGGTGGCGGTGGGCGAGGTTGCGTGTCCGCCCCCACGTGCCACGTATCAGCGACGCGTGAGCGGCCTCTGTAGGGCAGCCCACCGCGGTGCAACGCGCGGATTTACCCCAACAATCCATCATCAGGAGCAGTCAACACCATGAGCACCACCCGCACGAACACCACCGCCCGCCGTCTCGCCCATCTGTATCGCGCACGATGGGCGGCCCGCATGGCGACCGCCGCGTTGGCCTGCGGCATCGGCATGGTGGTGGCGCCCGGCGTGGTTCACGCCGCCAAGCCTTCGCCGGCTTCTGATCTGGGCAGCCTGCATGGCGCCGACGCGTACGGATCGGCGCGCGCCGTCAACCGGGCGGGGCGCGTGGTCGGCAACGCCTACGACACCGAAACCGGCTCGACGCGGCAGGCGCAATGGTGGCAGGGTACTGTGGTCGCCTGGGGCGATTGCTGCGGTTCGGGGCTGGGTGTGCCGGTGGCCATCAACCGCACCGGCGAGGTCGCAGGCTACAACGAGGGAGGCTTCGACACCTACCCGGTGTACTGGAGCGCATCGGGCGTGGCGGTGGAGTTGCCCGGCCTGCCCGGGGGCAACACCCGCGGGGCTGCCCACGACATCAACGACGCCGGCTACGTGGCCGGCTACACGCGAGATGCCAATGGGCAAAGCCGGCACGCCGTGTTGTGGCGCGGCGGGGTGCTCGAAGTCGACCTGGGTTTCATGGGGCAGGCCGGGCCCGGGTATGCGAACCAGAGCATGGCCTATGGCTTGAACAACCAGAACGTCGTGGTGGGCACGGCGCTCATTGGCAATGACTACCATGCCTTCTCATGGCAAGACGGCGTTTTCACCGACCTGGGCCTGGGAGTAGCCCGCGAGGTGACAGACGATGGGCTGACCATCGCGGGCACCGCCCCGGGCGGCATGCCAGTGGTGTGGCGCGGTGGTGTGCGCAGCTACCTGCCGGCCTTGGGTGGCGGGGCGATCGCCTACGGACACACCTTGTCTGCCATGAACAACAAGGGGCAGGCCGTGGGGTTTGCGCCTGCGGTCAAGGCGCCCTACCTGGACACGGCCGTGCTGTGGCGCGGTGGCAAGGCGATCGATCTGGGCCGGTATCCCGGCGGCACGGTAAGCCGGGCCTACGGCATCAGCGATCAGGGCGTGGTGGTGGGCGAGGGCAACCTCGTGCCCAACGGTCCGATGCACGCCTTGCGCTGGACGCTGCGAGCCGGCGGTGTCGCCCAGGTGGAACTGCAGGACTGACGGCGTCCGCCAGCCCGGCCTCTGAATATTTCAGGCCTGCCAGCCTGCGGTGCCGTGGGGTCGAAAGATTGGGCGACGCTGCACCGGCGGCGGGGCCGGCCGCTGCTCGCTTTCGCGGGCAATGCCGGCACGCAGCGCGCCACTGAGCGTGGCGAGCTGGCCGGCCAGCGCTTCGAACACGTCATCGCTCGATATGACGCCCGCGAGCTGCTCTTCGCCCTCGATGACCAGCAGGCGACGGACGCCCGCGCGCTGCATGGCCATGACCGCGTCGCCGATCGAGCCGTTGGCCGCCACCGCGGCGATCTGTCGGCTGGCCAATTGGCCCACCCGCACGCTGCCGACGTCGAGGCCCTGGGCAATCACCTCGATCGCCAGATCGCGGTCGGTGACGATGCCCACCACATGCGGGTCGGTGGCCTCGTCGGCCGTGACCACGAGTGCACCCACGTGATGCGAGCGCATCAGCAGGGCCGCCTCTTGCAATGAGGCATTCTGGTCGATGGTGATGACGTGCTTGCTGCAGATGTCGGCGATGGTCATCGTGAATCTCCTGAAGTTCGAGTGGTGGGGGGCTGTCTTCACAGGCTATCCCGCTGTCTGGGTTGTCGCTTGAGCCGCGTCAATCACTGATCAGCCGGCGCGGGGCGCGTGGCGCGGTCCCGCAGGCACTGGCGCCCTGGCTTGATCTGCGTCAGGCCCGTGCGGTGCCGTTCGCGTCCCAATGTGTCCTGTTGTCATTCACCAGGAGCCGAGCATGAACCGCAATGAAGGAACCTTGGACCGAGCCGCGCGCGGCATCGCAGGCGTTGCACTCATCGGCCTCGCTGCCACCGGTGTCATCGGGGTGTGGGGCTGGATCGGCGTGGTGCCCTTGCTGACCGCCGCCGTCGGCTGGTGCCCGCTCTACACCGTTTTGGGCATCAACACCTGCGGCATCCAACGGTAAGCCCGCCGCACATTGCCGCGCGTGGGCATGACAGGAGACGGCGTGCCCGCACCCGTGGTGCTGGGCCTTGGGGGTTCGGCGCTCGCTGCGGGTACGCTGGCGGCGGCCATCGGCGCCGAAACGGTGGCCGTGGAATCGCGTCGCTTCCCGGATGGCGAGCTTTACCTTCGGGTGAGCCAGCCGGTCGACCAGCGAGAGGCGATCATCGTGGCGCAGGTCCAGCAGCCCGACGAGCAACTGATCGGCCTCGTGTTCCTGGCTGATGCGCTGCGCGATCTGGGGGCCCGGCGCATTGGCCTGGTCCTGCCTTATCTGCCGTACATGCGGCAGGACGCCCGCTTCCGGCCCGGCGAGGCGATCACCTCGCGATCGTGCGGGCGGCTGTTGAGCGGTTGCGCCGATTGGCTGGTGACGGTCGACCCCCACCTTCACCGTTATGCGTCTCTCGACGCGGTGTACTCCATGCGCACCGAGGTGGTGGCCAGCGCCGAGGCGATCGCGAAGTGGATCGAGCGCGAGGTGGATCGACCCCTGATCATCGGGCCCGACGAAGAGAGCGAGCAATGGGTGGCGCGGGTCGCCGAGTTGGCCGCCTGCCCGTGGCGCGTGATGCGAAAGCAGCGCCATGGTGACCGCGACGTCGACGTCCATGCCGACGCTTGGCGGCCCGATGCGAGCCTGCGCGGCCGTACCCCCGTTCTGCTGGACGACATCGTCTACGGTGGCCACACGATGCTTTCAGCTGGCTGGCCGAGGGCCCGTTTCAAGCGAAGTCGTTGACGGTGCGCCAACGCGACCAGATCGTTCGCAATTCGGCGGGAGTGACGGACAGCCAGTGCTGCCATTCAGTTTCCAGGGCATGAGCCTGGCTCAACAGTTGCATCACGGCATGCCGTAGCGTCAACGCGGCGTCCTGTTCGAGAGGGGTATTGGTCGGAAACGACTCCGCGATCACGGCGGCCACGCTTCGCTCTATACCAAACAGCCTCCGGAATCTGTGCTCCGGCACAAAGGGGCCGTGCGCCACTGCGATCAGCGCTTCCTTGAAGACTTGAGCATCGGGGCAATGTCGCATGAGCAGGTCGATCGATGGTTGTCAGCGCATAGGCGCCGTGGTCCCGACAGACGAGTTTCTCGTCATCGCCAGCCTGTGAGATGCGCCGTGTCGCGCGACTGGCAAGACCGCTGAAGCGAGGGGCCGGGACATGTCGGCACGGATGCGTGCGAGTGTTCACGCCCTCAACTGGTCCCAGGTGGTGCCGAACGGCCACTTGATACTTTCGATACCTCGACGCATCGAGCCGTTCAGCATGGCGAGTTTGTACGGTTCCACGTTGGCCGTGACGAGCGTCGGATCCAGAACGGCCGAGACGCGGCCGTCCTTGGACTGGCGATAGGGGAAGGCGATCTTGAGTCGCAGAGGTGATGTGCCGTAGCTGTGCACTACCACCATGATCGCGTCACAGCGACCCTGTTCCAGGCAAGCCATGCCGTCGTAGCTGAGCACTTGCCACATCGCGTTGCGCGGATTCTCTTTCACCAATTGGGCGCCACGTTGAAGCGCCGCACCACCATCGCCCTTCGTCGTCAAATGGAGGAAGGTGGAGGGGGAGTGGGAAGTCATCAGCGTGGGCGAGATCCGGCCGCCTTCGGCCGCGAACATCATCTGCCACGAGGCCATGCGCCCGACGGCGTTCATGGCCGTCCTCCAGGCGGCCGGCCCGTCGCGATTCAGCCTGGCCACCAGACTGTCGATGAATTCGCGGGTGCCGTGCTGTTGGCCGATACCGAGCACCCGCCGCTCCACCCACCCAAGCGGCATGAACAGAACCCGATGGTCCGCTGCAAAGGCGACCAAGCGGGTGAAGGACATATCAGGCAGAGATGTACCGAGTGGCAGCAGTGCCGCCGCGTCGTCACGGGTGTGCCATTCGATCGTCGCACCGGTGCGACGCTGCACAACTTCTATCAGATAGAAGGCGAGCAATGCGCAGAGGTTGCGCCCTGGCGTCGTCTCCCTGACGGCCTGCGCCGCGGGCCGGACCTCTCGCCGCAGCGCTTGGAGGAAGAGTTCGAGTCGTTCCAGGCTGTCGTCGGTGAGGTCGAGCTGGGCCTGGCGCAACGCTTTGGCAAACGCCCATCCACCTTCAATCTCTTCACCGCGTGCGTAGGCGTTCAGATACTCGTGAGCAAGTTCTCTCATGGACTAGGTTGTCACGGCACCGAGGCGACGACGCGTGGACGCGGCGGTCGATTCGGCGCTGTCTCTCCGGCACACATCGATCCAAAGCGGCTGCAGGCCGCGCTTGGCGAGACTGCTGCCGCCACGCATCAGGAGCCAGAATGGATCAAGGGGCGAGGGAGGCGCCAGGCCTCCAGGCCTCCAGGCTCAAGGCATCGGCTTGAGGAGAACGACGGTGGAAAGCGTGTCACCGGCCCGCAAGGCGTCGGCCAGGATCCAACCCCGATCATTGATCGCGACAGCACGGGTGACCGTCCAGAGGAGTTGATCCTCAGGGCTCAGCAAGTCCTGAATCCTATGCACAACGCTGCCGTCGAACAAGAACGGGATGACGCTGTAGTCCGGGAGGTGGTACTCCCCGACCACGTGGCCACTCTCGTTGATCGACTCTGGAAAGGACATGACGGTGTCTTGTGGTGTCGGCAAGGCCTTCATCTGACCATCGGCAAAGATGAACGCGTGCTCATAGCCATTGGCCTTGTCGGCGAAACCGGTGATCTGGCCGCGGTCATTGATGGCCCTGGCCACGGAGTTCTTTCCGCCCAAGGTGCCCAAGTCGGCAATCTTGCCCTTCCTGAAAACGAACGCATGGTGGGTGCTGCCGTGGACATCCGCGGTGCCCACGGCGACGCCGTGGCTGTTTACTCCGTAGGCGGTGCTGGACTTGCCACCCAGCGTGCCAATCTCTTGCATGACGCCCCGGTGCCAAACGTAGCCACGAAGTCGTCCGTCGAGTGCGCCGAGCGCCTGTCCCGCAATGTGTCCGGCATCGCTCGCGCCATAGGCAAAGGCGTCGCTGAGCATGCCACCCGAGTCGCCTTCGACAAAGCCGGAGATGTAGAAGTCCTCGCCTTTGGCTGGGTCGACGAAAACTAAGTGCGGGAACCCCGTGGAGTCGTTGCCGGCAAGGCTGCCTCGGTCATTGATGATCCGCACGTCGCGCGAGCCGTATCGGCCGCTAAAGCTGCCTACCACCTTGAGCAATTCGCCGGTCGAGGAATAGAGATCTGTTCGCATGTCCGGGGTCCCGCACTGGCGGCTCCACAGCAACGACTCGCCGTGGTTGTTCATCGTGATCGCCGTGTCATACCACCAACAACCAAGGTCGAAGTACGGCGCCGCAATGACTTCGGGGCGGTAGGTGGGCGCAGAGAGGGCCGCGCCGGAGATGACGAGCAGCAGGGCGTGCAGCAAATGGCGCGCCCAGCGAAAACTGAAGGAATACATCTGGATCTCCTCAAGTGCTGGTGCAGTGTTCGACGCTGTGCGGAGCACAAGCCCGCGCCTTTGGCCGCCTGACGCCGTTGCAAATCCTCGCGATGCACCGGGTATCGCTGTGGATTGCGCCTCGCCAGACAGCCCAGGCCATCGGCTTTCTCATGTCCCGACTTACGTCAAACACTGATAGCGACCAATGCTGCAAGGCGGGTTGGGAAACGCGAAAGCGCGTGTGGTGGCTAGTTCTGGCCGTCGGAACCCGTGTTGGCCTCTTGTGTTGAAGGAGTCAAGAGGACGGGAACGTACTGAGGCGAGCCCTGAGCGGTGGCGAAGCTGGCCCTGGCCAGGATCTGCTCCTTGTCGTTGACGGCCGTGGCCTGCTCCAGTTTCAAGCGTTTGCCCTGGTACTCGCAGGGGGCGACCAACAGGCTGGACAACTTTCTGGGGTGGAGTTTGGGTCCTTTCCAGACGACCGCGATGCTCGAAAGCTTGGTGTCTGATACGGCTTCGCCCACCACGGTGCCAGCGCGGTTGATGCCCTTGGCCCGGCTGACCTTGTAGCCGGGCAGGGCGCCCAACTCTCGAATGTTGCCGTCAGTCCAGGTGACTGCGCGAGGCGAGGTGGAGTCGACGCCACTCGATCCCACGATGACGTCGTAGTCGTTGACCGCTTCGGCCAGCGTGACCTTGGCGCCGGTCAGGGAAGGCAGCGTATGCATCGTGCCGTCAAGGTCCCACCAGACCGCTTGGGACTGGTGCGAGTTGGTGTCATAGATGTCGCCAACGATGGTCCCCGAACCATTGATGTCTCTGGCCGAACTGGAGGCCGCATTGCCGCTGTTCAGCAGGGCGGGACCACCGTTGCGCCATATGGTCGCAACTTTGGGCTCGCCGTTGCCCCGGCGGCTTGTTCCGACGATGATGCCCATGCCATCGACGGCACTGGCTTCGGCGCTGGACTGGAAGGCCGGCAGCGGCAATACAGTGGCTCGGGAGTCCTTCCAATGCAGCGGCAGCGACAGGCCCTGGGTGCCGTCGTAGCTGAAGCCAACAACATCGCCCACGTCGTTGATGTCGAGCGCCCTGGCCGAACTGCCCGGGACGGGGTTGGGCAGTGTGGCCGTTTCACCGGTCTCCTTCCAGGTTACGGCGTCAGCGTCTCCTACGCCCACGAACTGGCCGTTCACGTCGAGGCTGTAGGCGACAGCAAAGCTCGGCGACGGATGAGGGAGTTCGGCAACCTGGCAGGTATAGCGGTCGGCTGCTGCTGCGGTTGCCGACATCGCGCCCACTGCGGCGGCCACCGCCATTGAAGCGGCAGATCGACTCCATTGCATCGTTTGAGAGTCTCCGTTGATTGGGTTTCTGGTCGACGGCGATTGCACTGGCTTCCAGCCGCTAACGCCGTAAAGGCATGGTATGCGTCACGGGGGCTGGGGATCGACCACGGAACGTGTTGGCGGCCTATCCACATCGTGTTCAGTCTTTTCAGAGCGGCTCGGATCGGGTAGAGGCAGGGGATTGACAGCGGTCCAGAAGTCTCCTCGACGACGGGCATATCCTCAAAGAATGTAGAAGGGCATCGGAGCCGCACATGTCGATCAACCGCTACGGATGCGGGGCACAGGAAGTCTGCACATTCACCTGGGATCGCGGCCTTCATCGATGGGCCGCCTCCTACCGCGTCGGTGCCGGCCCCATCATCGACATTGCCGACACAGTGTTCCGGCGTGAAGAACAGGCGCATCAGGTGGCGCTCTCCAGGGCACGCGAGTCGCACCAGATCGTGTCGACGATGCGTGACGACGGGCCACCGGATCCTTGGGTTCCGCTGGTCTCGTCGGTGCGGCGCGGGGCGGTCATGCGCTGGCCGCCACCCGTTGGCAGGAGCTTCGTCCACGTGCGCCTGGCTGAGCGTGTAGTCCGGGGGCAGCCTCGGTCCACGCTGCGCGCCCAGACGGCGGGCGAACTGGGCTCCGCGCGCACCCACCCGGCCATCGTTCTCATCGACTCGGCCGAAACGGCCAGCCCC
Organism: Ideonella lacteola; assembly: GCF_038066555.1. NCBI lineage: Bacteria > Pseudomonadati > Pseudomonadota > Betaproteobacteria > Burkholderiales > Sphaerotilaceae > Ideonella > Ideonella lacteola. The sequence goes on from NZ_JBBUTG010000033.1 coordinate 53,800, forward strand.
TGAGCTGAGGCGCGGCCGGCTGTACCCTCAGCCTTCGTGGCGGTGCAGCACGGTGCCGGCCGGGTCCAGCACCTGCACGGCGACGGGGAAGCCCGCCCGCACGCTTTGGGTCACCACGCAGAAGTCTTCGAACTGGGCCAGCACACGCTCCAGGCTCTTGAAGCCATCCGAGGGTTGACCCAGATGCAGGTCGACCGCGATGTGGCCCACGCGCCAGCGGCCTTGCTCATTGCGCGCGAGCTGTAGCGTGGCCGTGGCGCGCAACGGATCGGGCTGGTTGCCGAACTTGCGCATGGCGAACAGCAGGCTGGCAGCCAGGCAGTTGGCCACCGCAGCCGCCAGCAGGCGAGAGGGGTTGGGCCCGGCATCGCCCCCGAGCGGAGGTGGCTCGTCGGTGGCCAACAGCGGCAGGCCCGGCTTGTCGAATTGAACCTGGAACTGGAAGTCCTTCAACTGGTTCAGCTCGATGGTGAATTGGTTCGGTGTCTCGGCGGTGGTGGTCATGGGGGCTTCTGGCGATGGAAATCGGTCGACGTCTGTCAAAGACGATAGGCGAGGCATTCGTCTCGCCCGTTGACAGGTGTCAAGGCCATCAGCCTACCCCGGAACGCCGGCTCGCCGATATGATGGGCCGGCAGCCTGCAGCGGCCATTGCGACCGGGCAGCCCCTGTTGCCATTCCTGCCGCCATGCCTGCTCGCCAAGCCGTGCCGCCGACCACTCTGGCCAGCACCGCGCATGACGCGGTCGATCTTGCGTTGGCCGCGGTGTTGTCCGATACCGCCGAGGCCTGCCGCCGCGCCGAGGCGATGGCTCAGGACGCCCGGGCTGCAGGCGACGAAGGCGGTGAGGCCATGGGCCGCTTGATTCTGGCCTTCGTCGAATTGCGCGAGGGCGAACTGGCGGCCGGAATCGACCGGCTGGATGAGGCCCAAGCCGCGCTGTCGCGTCATTCGCATGCGCGTGGGGAGCTCCTGGCCCGCCACGTGCGCACGCAGGCGCTTCGTCGGCAGGGCCGCAACGACGACGCGCTGGGCGAACTGACGCGGCTGCACGCGCTGGCCGCTCAGCGGCCGCCGGTGGATGCCTTCTTCACGGTCATGGCCTTGGGCACGGTGCAGGGCATGCTGGACCACCAGGACAATTCGCTGGCCAGCTTTTACGCCGGCCTGACGATCGCCCGCCGCACGGGCCTGCCGAGCCTGGAAGTCAATGCCCTCAACAACCTGGGCTCGGTGCAACTGGACTTGTACAACCTCGAAGATGCGCAGCCGCTGCTGCGGCGCTGTCTTGAGTTGTCGCTCGCCATCGGCTCCCGGCGGCAGCGCATCTTCGCGGCTGGAAACCTGTTGCAGTGCCTGTCGGCGATGGGGTTGAACGATGAGGCGCTGGTGCTGGCGCGGACGCACCTCATCCCGGTGATTCAGCCCGGCGACCCCCCTGTGCTGCAGCGCGACGAAGAGATCGCCCAGGCCCTGGTGGCGTCGGGTTGCTTCGACGAGGCCCGCCAATACCTCGCTCGTGCTCCGCAGTCGGACGTGCTGACCAATGCCACCACCGCCACCCGGGTGTGGTTGGAGATGCAGGTGATGGTGGCCGACGGCCGCTCGGCTAAGGCACTGACGTGGGGGTTGGCGCACTGCGGTCTGACAGACGATGCAACCGTGATGCCGCTGGACCGCATACGCCTGATCGAATACACCGCCGAGTGCGCGCGCCGTTGCGGCAAATGGCGCACGGCCTACGAGCACCAGCACCGCGCCTATGCGCTGAAAGACGTGCTGCTGGGTCGCGCCGCGAGGGCGCGCTTTCTCAGCCTGCAGATCGAACACGAGCTGGCCCGGGCGCAGGCTGAGCGCGACGATGCGTTCGAGCTGGCCCACCAACTGGAGCGCGCCAACCTGGACCTGCACGCCCAGGTGCGCGCGAACGAGGTGCTGCGCCAGCAACTCGAATCGCTCGCGCTGGAAGACCCCCTGACCGGCCTGTGCAATCGAAGAGCGTTGTTTCAGGCCGGACAGGCCGCGTTGGACCAGGCGCGGCGCACGGGCTCGGACGTGGCCTTGGCGCTGGTGGATCTGGACCACTTCAAGGCGATCAACGATCGCCACGGGCACGACGCCGGCGATCGCGTGTTGCAGGCTTTCGCCGAGGTGGCGCGGCAGGCGGTGCGGCCGGGCGACGTGGTGTGCCGCTATGGGGGCGAGGAGTTCGTGGTGGTCTTCGCGGGGGCGTCGGCCCAGGTGGCCCACGAGAGGATGAACCGTGTGCTGGCAGCGTTCAGCGGGTTGACCCACGAGGGCACCGCGGGCCAAGCCTTTGGCTGCACGTTTTCGGCGGGCGTCGCGGGCACGGCGGGCGGCGTGGCCACGCTGGCCGAGCTGCTGCAACTCGCCGATCGGGCCCTCTACGTCGCCAAGGAAGCGGGGCGGGCCCGCATCGTCGACGGCACCGCTTGAGCCGGCGGGCCCACGCCTACAATGCCGCCCTGGGCTGCCAGGACGCCCACCTCGCGAAAGCTGCCGCACCTGTTGATCCGCAAGCCTTTCGCTTGCATACCACCCCCCATGGCCCAAGGCGAGATTGGCCACCATTGCGTGGAGTTGGTATGCCCATGGGCACCATCGATATCGTTCTTCGCCAGGCGCGCAAGCTGCATCTGGCGGCCAAGTCCGACAGCCTGTCGTCGGCCATGCCTGTGCTGCGCCGCATCCATGCGGCCGGCATCTTTCCCTCCAAGACACTGTTCGCGCTGCACCGTGAGCGCGGGTCGATTCAGCGCAAGCATCTGCTGCGCTTGCTGGCGATCGAGGCGGGCTATCCAGACTGGGAGCGTTTCAGGCCCGAACTGGCGCACTGGTCGCCCGAAGCGCTCGAGCACTTCAAAGTGGCCGATGAGTGGACACCCTATCTGAACGCGTGGTTCGCGTCAGAAGCGCAGGCGAGCGCGTACGCGCAAGCGCATGGTGGGCGCGTGGTGCGCTATGGCCCGCATGCGGTGGTGCAGGCCTCTGACGCGGCCATGGCGGAAGGGGCGAGGTCATGACGCCCGAGCGTGTCTTTGAAGGGGCCAGCGTCGCCAGCTTGTGCGGCTGGGCGGGCCTGCTCTTCGGCGCGGCATGCCCGATGGGGGCGGCCCGGCGCTGGCTGCTGGCCTGGGGTGGCCGGGTGGTGCCTTTGGCGCTGGCCGCGGGCTATCTCGGGATGCTGGTGGCCCACTGGGGCAGCGCCCCGGGTGGGCATTTCGGCAGCCTTGATGGCGTGGCGACCTTGTTCGCTTCGAGGGGCAAGCTCGCGGGCGGGTGGATGCATTTTCTGGCGTTCGACCTCTTCGTCGGCCGCTGGATCATCGACGACACCGTTGGCCGAGGTGCACCGCGGTGGCCCTGGCTGCTGAGCCTGCCGCTGTGCCTGCTGTACGGGCCGGCCGGCTTGCTGGTTCACTTCCTCACCCGCATCGGGCGAGAAGTGATGGCGCGGGGGCCCGGCCAACGGCGCTGCGGATGACCCGCAGGCGTGGGCCGCGCGCTGTCATGCGGTGACACTGAGCGCCGATTCGCTCTGATCGGCCGTCAGGCGCGCGTAGCGCTGGGCGAGTTGCTGCAGGAACTGGCTGACGTCGGGCTGTGAGGCGGTGATGGCGGCGCTGCTACCTGTGTCGCCGGCATTGTCTGCATCACCCGCCGCCGGCGGTGGGCCCATTGCCGGCACGGGCGGCTCGGGCGGCTGGCCACCGTCGGCATTCATCATCTGTTCGCGGAAGCTGTCGATCTCGCCCGCCGAGAGATCGCCACTGCCGTCTTCGTCGATGGCGGCGAACAGTTGCTGAACCTCATCCGAGGCAGCGTCCAGACCGAATTCGTCGCTCGAGACACTGCCGTCGTCGTCGCTGTCCAGCGACGCGATGGGGTCTTCGCCCGGCGGCGGGCCTCGCCGCGCAGCGCCGGCACCGGCCATGTGGGCGAACTGCGCGGTGCTCATCGTGCTGTCGAACTGTGAGGGCGGCGGTGGCGGGCCATCTGGGCGCGACGTTGCGCCCGTGGCCGCGTTGGAGGCCGAGGCGGTGCCACCGGTGCGCTGGCTGAAAGAGCTGGCCGTCGAAGTTGACGTGGCCGCGCGGCTGGACAGCAGGCTCCACAGGTTGCTGGCGCCTGAGGCGGCCGAAGAGATGCCGAGGGTCATCATGGGCTCCTGATCGAAGGGGTTGGGTCGTCGCGGGCAGAAGGGCCCGCATCGCCATCGTGTGGGCCGGCCGTCAAGCCTTCATGTCAACTTGGTTGGGCGCCGACATGTATGCCCAGGGTGGGGGAGATGACCGAGGTTCTCAGCCCTCCAGGCCGTCAAAGAGGTAACCCACGCCGCGCACGGTGCGAATGGCGGGCGGCAGGCCCGCTTCGTCGCTGAGCTTCTTTCGCAGGCGCGAGACGAGCAGGTCGACGTTGCGCTCCAGTTGGTCGGCACCCGCGCCACGGGCGAGATCGATCAGAGCCTGGCGGGCCAGTGCGTGGCCCGGGTGATCGAGAAATGCGCAGAGCAGGCGGTACTCGGCAGGCGACAGCGGTACCCGCATGCCGCTCCGGGCCTGCAGGCTGCGGCTGGCGGCATCCAGCGTCCAATCGCCACCCAGGGCACGGGCTCCCAGATCGGTTCGGGGGCCTGCGTGCGGGGCGTGGGGCCGGCGCCCGGTGCCGGGCTCATGCCGGTAGCGGCGCAGCAGGGCATGCACCTGCGCCTGCAGCTCGCGCGGGTCGGCCAGGGGGTCGCACACCGCATCCGCGCCGAGCTCATAGGCCAACGAGCGATCGATGGCGGTGTGCGCCGGCTGGAGCACGATCACCGGGAGGCGGCGGTGCTGTTCGCGCAGGCGAGCCAGCCGCCACCAGCAATCCAGGCGCCCGGGCCGCATGGGCTCGACGCGCGGATCCAGCATCAGCAATTGGGCTCCTCGCCTCGCGGCGCCCTCCACGTCCTGTGGGTCCTGGCTGGAGCGCACGTCGTGCCCGTGTCGTCGCAACGCCGTTTGCAGCAGGCGATGCTCAGGCCGGTCTGGGGCGACCAGCCACAGTTGGGCGGGGGCGGCGGGGGGCGATTCGCAGGGGCTGCTCATGCCCACAGGCTATGGGCCCGCTCTGCAGGCCGAGCCACGTTGAAGCGGCCGGGCGGCCCGTCAATTCACCGGCGCTTTACCAAGCAGAAACACGGGCGCCGTTGTGCGTCGCGGATGACACATCGGCGGCCCGCTGCGCGGTCATGGGTTGGGCATCCGCGTCGACTAGGGCGTGTTCACACTACGGAGCCCCGATGCGTTGCCACCAGAACCGGTCGAGCGCAAGGCGCAAAACGAAGCCGGGGTGCGGCCCCGGCGAGGCTTTGCAACGCCGCGGGCGGCTG
>NZ_JBBUTG010000034.1:0-45035 GCF_038066555.1 Ideonella lacteola
GCCGCCGGCCCATCAGATCGACCCCATAAGTGTTCACGTGTCCGACTCCTTCTAAGCGGACAGATGTTCACTACCAGGGCGCTGTCAGATCAACATGTGTTCCCTGGCTGCTTACAGTGGATCCCGGCGCCGATCTGGCGCGGCGGCAAAGGGAGGCTGAAGAGGCGATGAAGCGGGTGATGGCCGAGGGCCTTCCTGACGCCGCTGGGCAGGGCGATCGCTCCACGCCATCGAAGCCTTAGCAAGGGTCCTTTGCGACCAGAGGGGCGGCAGCCTCGTGCCGATGCATGCTGTCGTACCTGTCTGCCCCCTATGCCGGACGAGAACCTCCGGTGCCAAAGGTTACGGACGACAAGATCGATTGTTGGCCGATTGGGTCGGTGGGTGATCGAGGCGGATTTCAGCGGCGGCGATTTGGGCTCAGCCGCGCTTGCGGGCGACCCCCATCACCGCCAGCACCAGAACCAACGCCACCAGGCCCAGCTGCCACATCAGGCCCTGCGCACGCTGCTGCTGGCGCTGCTCGATGCGTTGCACGGCCTGGCCGAGGCGCTGCAAGGATGCCGGCCTCGGCCCGGTGACCAACTCACTCAGGCGCAGGCTGGCCCGTGCGTCGCTATCGTGGATGTCGGCATGGCCTTGTCCCGGCATGAACTGAACCTGCTGAACCAACTGACGCAGGTCGGGCAGGTAGGCTTGCGTGAGTTCGTCGCGGAAGGGGCCGGCCAGGCTGGCTTGAATGACCACCGCATGGCTGCGGCCAAACGCGAGCGCGTTGTAGACGACCTGGGCCTCGCCCCCCAGGCTTGCGTGCCCGAAGGCGAACTCGAACTGAGCTGCCGTGGGATCGAGTCGAGGTGGCAGCACCCAGCGGTACGAGCTGTACTTCACTGGGTCCACCACCCCCAGGCCGTCGCCCTGCCGCGCGTTGCTGTACACCTTCAGCGTCTCCAGCAACTCGGCAGGGTCGTCGAGTGCGTCTGGCCTCAGCGACACGGCGCCGGTGCGCTGAATTGACAGGCTGGCCACCCAGCCGCCTTCAACCGGACGAAGCAAGCCCATGTCCATCTCGGCCAGTTTGCGCGCGAAGTCTTGATCCTCGGCAGACAGCGCGGCGCTGCCCGCGGCTTCTGGCGGAAACAGTTTCAGCACCGACTGCCGCTGCTTGGCGTGCTCGTCCGCGGTGATCTGCCGCGCCGCCAGTGCCTCGTCGAGCTGCTTCAAGGCCGCGGGCTCGGGCAGGGGGCGCGAGCGAAGTTCGCGCAGTGCTTCTCGCACTGGGCGCGCATCCTGTGGTCGCAGCACCTGCACGCCCGCGGGCACATGGAAGTGGATGCCCAGGGCCCCGTCCAGCACCACGTCAGCCGGGCCTGTCAGCCACTCGGCATGCTCGATGATCTCCAGGCTGGCCCGTTGCCGTTCGGCCAACGCCGGATGCAGGCGCTGCACGGCCATGTCTCCCACGCTGCCCAAGGGGCCGTCGCGCCGGTCCACGGTGCGCAGCCATTGCGCTCGCTGCAGGGCTTCGGCTTGGCGAGCGGCCGCCAGCGCCTGCGCGGCGCTGGCGGGCAGCGCGGCCTGTGCGGCGCTGTCCAGGCGCGCGGTCAGCAGGCATTTCCCCACCACATTGGCGGGGGGCTGCGGCTGACCGGCGGCGTCCATCAGCACTTGAAACCCGCAGGGGTGCGAGCGAACGCTGGCCACGACGCGCGGTGCACCGCCCGGCGCCGCTTGATGAAAGTAGGTGCGCTGCAGCGGCCACTGAGCCCATCCTGTGGCGGCGGCGCGAAGCGCTTCGGCCGCATTGCTCGGTGGCTCGGCCGCCGGCGGCGCGTCGGCATGAAACGCCTCGAACACGCCGCGTGGCAACTGCAGCTCACCATTCACGGCGCCATCCAGCCGAGTTCGGATGCGCTCCCACGTGGGGGGCAGCACCCATCGGCCACTGTGGTCGATCACGCCTTGCAGCACGCGCTCGGTCGGTGGGTTGGGCGAGCTGCCGGCCGCCGCCGCGGCCGTCGGGCTGACCGCCATCACGACGGCCAGGCCGTCGTCGAACGGGTGGACATAGCGCCAGCGCGGTGGCAGCGCCCAGCGGCCGTGGATATCGATGTACCCGGTGCCCGGGCCCTGCGTCTGGCGCGCCGGAGCCCGACCTTCGGAAAAGCGATCGTTCGAGAACCACTGCGCCTGCCACGCCTGCACCAGCTTGCCGGTGCGCGTGTCCAGCAGGGCCGTGTGGTCCTCGTCGCGGTAGATGAAGGCGCGCCCGGCGCCGGCCGGCTGAATGCTGGCGTCGGGGCCCTTCACTTCGTACAGCAGCCGGCCGCGTCGGTCCAGCAGGCGCTGTCGGTCATCGTCCATGAGCACGATCAGGGGCTCGGTTCGGTCCTGGCGTTCAGCCGGCGTGAGCTCGCGAATCTGGGCTCGCTGTCCCGGACGGGGCGGGACCACCCACCGACCCTGCACGTCCAGCACGCCTTGCCCACCGGCGTCGCTCAAGGCGGCCACGGCCAGCCCGTTCTGGAACGGCTCTGCGTCGCGAAAGGTTTGAGGGAACGCAAAACGCCCGTCGCGGCGGATGTACCGCATGTACACGTTGTTGCCACCCGAGCTGGCGAGCATTACCACGGCCAGGCCGTCGCTGAACGCGCGCGCCATGCTGAACTGCGGCTCGATCACCCACTGTCCAGCAGCATCCACGTAACCTTGGAGACCACGCTCCCCGGCGCGCGAAGCGGAAGCCAACCCTTCGCTGAGGGGGCCGATGTCCAACAAGGCCGGTGTACCGAGCGGCTGGCCCGCCGCATCCAACAGGCCGGCGAGCCCGCCGTCCAGCTCGATGCTGAAACCAAGGCCGTGGGGTTCCACTTTGGCGTAGCGCGGCGGCACGGCCCAGCGCCCTTGCAGGTCCACCAAGCCGCATTGGCCGCCGGGGCCGCCCAGGCAAAGGGGCAGCAACAACGCTGCCAGCGTCGCCGTCATGCGCGCCCGCCAGAGTCTTCGTGCGGCCGCTGGGAGCGGGGGCCGCATGCGCCTCGGCACGGGGCCGCCGCCCCATCGTGGAACGCTACCGAGCGGTCATCCTCGCGCCCCGTGGCTGGCACTTCTACTTCTACAAGCGCGAGGCGATGGGGACACGGCCCGGCCTGATGAAACCCGTGGTCTTCTTCTCGGTATGCCAACGCTTGCGCCTCGCCCTTCCTTGACGTGGCGCCGATTTTGGCTCGTGGCGGTGCGGAGGACGGTGGCCGAGAGGTCACGGCACCGCGCGTTTGTTTCCGACGCGCTTGCCTTGACGAGTAGGGCAATGCTCTCCTGCCCAAAGAGGAGACGATGAGCGGCGGTGACCTTTGGCACGTGACGCCCACGACGGCGGAACTCGGTGCCCGACATGGACGGCTGTGCCGTCCGAAGTTGGTCATTCGGCCTAGGGATGTCACCTTGAATGCTTCTCTTTGCTCGCTGATACTCTTTTGCGGTACGGGGAACGTTTGCTCGGTTCCGGGAAACGTTTTCGCCTTACGCTTTACTGCAGGTGCGCGGCGGCCTTTGAGGGACTCGGGACTGTACAGCGCACCTCAATTCGCAGCATCCGTCGACAGAACGCGAGTTGCGACGAGAGATCCACGAAGGACATCAATGAAGGACCACGCTTTGCGTGCCCCCCGCTGGGGCTACGCCTTGCACGGGCTTGCTGGTGGGGGGGATGCTTGAAAACTTGGCAAGAAGACCTGCTGACAATCACTGAGCAGGGGGACTGTGAGAGGGCCATCTTCGCCAGCATTGAGGTGGCGGCTCGGGCGCTCGGCTTCGACTTTTGCGCATATGGCTACCGATCACCGCTGCCAGTGAGCAACCCGCGCATCGCATTGCTGAACAACTACCCGGTCGATTGGTCAGAGCGCTACTCCAGGGCGGGGTACCTTGAAGTCGACCCAACCGTCCAGCACGGCCGCAGATCGCAGGCACCGATGGTCTGGAGTGACGCGGTGTTTGGCGATTCACCCGCTCTTTGGGAGGAGGCGCGTGCTGCAGGCCTGCGTGTTGGATGGGCTCAGTCAAGTCTCGACGGCTTGGGTATCGGTGGCATGCTGACCCTTTGTAGGTCCGCTGAGCCTTTGTCTTCCGCGGAACTGTCTGCGAACGAACAAAAGATGCGCTGGCTGGTCCACGTGGCTCACCTTGCACTGGCTCGCGTGTTTCGAGCTAAGCAGCCCGGCAAGCTGATGCAGGGCCTGACGAGTCGGGAGCTTGAGATCCTGAAATGGACCGCGGACGGCAAGTCATCTCAGGACATCGCGGACATCCTGACGGTTTCAAAGAACACTGTGGACTTTCATGTCCGCAATGCCGTGAGCAAGCTCCAGGCTGCCAACAAGACCGCGGCGGTTGTTCGCGCTGCGATCCTCGGCTATTTGAACTGAAGCGCCTGATTTGATCGAGGTCATTTCTGCTGCAATGCTCATTCACGGATACTCGCGACATGCGAGTGTCCGGCGAAGGTTTGATCCGCCTCTGCATTGACGAACTACTCTCGATCCCGCTGAGACATTGCTTCTCGGGCGTGGATGAAGCGTGCGCCGATTCGGTGAGCGGCTGCGGCCGCATCGCCACCATTTCAGGCTACACCGAGTGGACCAGCTCAGCTGCTCCTTCGTTGTCGTTCGGATGGGACTGGCAGCTCGACGTGCACGACGGCGGCATCCGTTGGCGCCGCATCGATGTGCCTCGAACCAACGTCTTGTTGGTGGACTCGCGCGGGCGTGACCTGGATTGGGGACGTAGCCTGAGCTACCTATCAACGGTGGTGGACTCACTTCCATGGGTGAAGTCCGTGGCGCAATGCGTTTGTGAGACACGCGTGTGACGTAGGCACCTACCAAAGTTGGTAGGTTACGGCGGCCTTCGCTTCGCCCATACTGAGCCCATTCTCCTGGGCAACAGATCGGAAGTGACATGCAATATTTTGCGGGCACGCCTCATGTCCTGCCGCCTGCGTTACTCGCGGATATGGGGCGATATCGGTATCGGGTGTTCGTGGGAAAACTCGGTTGGCCGCTGCAGTGCGACGGCGACCTGGAGTACGACGAATTCGATCGTGAAGACACGGTTTACGTGGTTGCTCAAGACCCCGAAGGCGTCGTGACGGGGACTGCACGCCTGCTACCCACCACGCGCCCTTATCTACTTCAAAAGGCCTTCAGAAATTTGTGGGGAGGTAATGAGTTACCTGATTGCCACACGGTTTGGGAGTTGTCTCGTTTCGCAGCCGTGGATTTCCGGTCCAGTGCTTCGTCGGAAGTGCAGGCGTCAGCCGGTCATGCGCGAGATCTCTTCAGGAAAGCGGTATCTCTTGCGCGGAGGCAGGGCGCCAAGACGCTGATCACTGTTTCGCCGATCGGCATGGAACGCCTGCTGCGCGCCAGTGGATTCAGTTCGATGCGAGCGGGCGCGCCCACGATGTGTTGCGGCGTTCCTATCGTGGCTTTGAAGATCGATTGTGAAGACATCGAGGAATGAAGATGAATGGATCAAAACTGACGCGCTGGTCACGTGTCGTCAACCCGCAGACGGGTCGCGGCCTGCTTATCCCGATTGACCATGGCCTGACCTCGGGTGCGATAGAGGGCCTTCGCAATTCCGCGACACCGGCACGCTGGCTGAATCACCCTGCCATCACAGCAGTGGTGGCGCACAAAGGCATGGTGGCCCGCTTGAACGAAACGGGGTGTCTCCTGGGGAAAGGCGTCATCCTTCAGCTGAACGGCATGATCTCAAGCGCTGCCCAACCGCATCGCAAGGAGATGGTTGCGTCTATTGATGCCGCGCTGCGAATGGGTGCTGATGCGGTGAGCCTCGATCTGGTCTTCGATGGCGAGCAGGACAGCCACAACCTGAAGCTGCTTGGCGCCGTGGCGGACGAGGCGTCAGCCTATGGGCTTCCGGTTCTCGTGATGGTCAAGTGCCTCGGCGCGCAGGCTGCCGGCGACTTGGCGATTCCACGCTTGCGTCGAGTGGTTCGATCGGTTTGGGAACTCGGTGGTGATGCGGTCAAGTTGCAGAAACCCGACTCGATCAGCGACATCCCACTGCTGCTGGATGGGTTGGCCGACGACATCCACGTCTTTTTCGCTGGCGGGCCACGCAGCAGTGACGAGGAGATTGCTCGCCTGTTGACGCTGGGGCTGAACTCCGGTGCCAAAGGATTGTGTGTCGGGCGAAATGTGTTCCAGAACGTCCATCCAGAGAAGTTCTTGACGGCGCTGGGCCTGCGCGCTGCGCGGCAGTCCGAGGAGAGCCCGGCCTTGGCCACTGCGGACTGATGATTCGTCGAACGAACGTAATGCCATGAACCTGCATAGCGATCACCAGCCCACGTCCGTCCTCAGCGACGCTCAGCGCTATTGGCTGAAACTGAATCCCGCGCTAGGCGCGGGCAACTTCCTGCATGTCGCCCACGGCCTGAACGCCGAGGCGGACGCGCCGCTGGTGTGGACCGACGAGCCGTTCAATTTCGGCGGGCAGATGGTGGCCGGCCCGCTGTCGCTGAACCGGCTGAAGGCAGGCGCCGATGCACTGGCCCGCTGGTACGTGAGCCACGGCGTGCGTGCCAAGGACCCGGTGGGTGTGTACGGCAGCAACGGGCTGCACTACCTGCTGCACTACGTGGCGCTGACCGCGCTGGGAGCGATCCCGGTGCTCACCAACGGGGCGATGCCGCGGGCCACGGCGCTGGCGCACATGCGTCGCGTCGGTGCGGTGGGTGTGGTGGCCGACCCGGCGCAGCACGAGGCGCTGGCCGAGATCGCGACCGCGGGCGAGTTCAAGTTCCTGGCCCGCATGGACCAGATCGTGCCGCCCGGTGACGAGGTGGTGCTGCCGCAGCCCTACCCTTTCGTCCATGACGACCTGGACCCGGTGATGATCACCCACAGCTCCGGCACGACCGGGGTGCCCAAGCCGGTCCTGCTGCAGCACGGCAAGTGGTTCCATGGCCTGCGTCACCTGCTCGGACTGCCCGCGGCGCAGGGCGCCGAGCGCTACCTGTCGTGCCTGCCGGTGTCGCACAACGCGGCGATCGCCTATGCGATGCATGCCATCCTGTGCGGCGCCGCGCTGATGATCGTGTCCCAACAGCGGGCGGACGTGCTGCTCGACAGCATCGAGCGCTTCAAGCCGTCGACGGTGGTCTCGTTCCCGTCGAACTACGTGGCGATGGTGGCCAGCGGCCTCGAGGGCCGCGCGCTGGATTCGGTCAACAACTGGATCAACAGCGGCGACGCGGCGCACGAGGCCCACATCCGCCAGCTGGTGCGCCATGGCCACCATTACCGGGGCGCGCAGCGGGTGAAGGGCTCGCAGTTCATCGACGGCCTCGGCTCGTCGGAGATGGGTCACTCGAGCTTCCGGGTGGTCTACACCTCGGCCGACCAGAACTTCGATCGCTGCGTCGGCCTGCCGCAGGAATGGGTCGACGCCAAGGTGCTGGGCGAGGACGGCCGCGAGCTGCCGGTGGGCCAGGTCGGCCGGCTGGGCATCAAGTCGCCCAGCGTGACCAGCGGCTACTGGAACGACTCGCTGCTCACCCACCGCAGCCAGCTTGCCGGCTACTGGCTCACCGGTGACCTGGTCTACAAGGACCGGATGGGCTGCTTCTTCCACGTCGACCGGACGACCGACCCGATCCGCACCGAGCAAGGCACGCTGTACAGCCTGCAGACCGAGGAGCTGATCCTGAAGATCTGCCCGGAACTGCTCGACTGCACGGTGCTGGGCCACCCGGTCGGCGAGCACTTCGAGCCGGTCGTCTACGGCTACCCGTACCCCGGTGGCTCGGTTGACGAGGCGGCGCTGCTGGAGCGCATCAACACCGAGCAGCAGCGGCTGGGCCGCCCCGCGCTGGTGCGGCTGAAGCAGGTCGATGCGGCCGACATCCTGGTGGGTGTCACCGGCAAGGTCACCAAGCAGGCGATGCGCCAGCGCATGGCCGAGACCGCCTGATCCCGATCAGGCGACAACGAAGGATTCACGGCGATGGCAAAGCAACACGTTTTCGAATGCGAAGGTCAATGGAACGGCGCGCTGATGCGCGGCAACGGCCAGTTCCGGGCCGGTACGCTCCAGGGTGAGTTTTCGGTCCCGCGCGAGATGACGGGCCCGGGCGTGGGGACCAACCCCGAAGAGCTGCTCGTCGCCGCGGCCCACACCTGCTACCTGATGACCTTGGCGGCACTGCTGGGCGCCGAGGGCGTCAGCTACACCGAGCTGTCCAACCGCACCAGCGCCATCTTCGACAGCACGCCGCAGGGCCCGGTGCTGGTCGCCTTGCAGCACGCGCCCGTCGTGCGGATGGCGCCCGATGCGCGCATGCTCTTCGGCGGCACGGTGCAAAGCTGCATGCTGCAGGCCGAGACGGCCTGCATGGTGGCCAAGACGATGGCGGGCAACGTCACGGTGAAGGTGCAAGGGCGCGTCGAAGCCGCGCTCGAGACCGCCTAGGACCCGGCCATGACCAGACTGACAGACTGGCTGCAGACCGCAGCGGCTCGGCTGCGCCCGCCTGCGGCGCCCATGGCCACGATCGGCGCCTCGAACGTGACGCCCCGGCCGCCGCAGACCCAGGTGGCCACGGCCGCCTCGTGCGTGCGCGGCCCGGAGCGGCTCTACCCGTTCGACCAGCGCCTGGAGCGGCTGTACTTCGCCCACAGCACGGCATGGCTGGACCGGGTGGCGCTGATCGACTCGCCGGCACCGGGCGTTCGCCGTGAACTCAGCCACCGTGAGCTCGGCCACCGGGTGCTGGTGCTGGCCCATCGGCTGCGCGCCGCGGGTGTGCAACCGCAGCAGACCGTGGCGGCCCACGTCGAGCGCACGAGCGAGCTGGTGGTCGTCATCCTCGCGACCTGGCTGGTCGGGGCGGTCTACCTGCCGCTGGACCGCGCGTTCCCGCCCGCCTACCTGGCCTCGCTGTGCGAGATCGCCCGGCCGAGCCTGGTGCTGACGCACGGCGGCGAAGCTGCCGAGCTGGTCGCTGCCGGTGTCCCGCGGCTGGACCTGGCGTCGATCGACTTCGATGCGGCGGCCGCTGCGGGCGGCGCTGGCCTCGAGCCGTTTGCGCAGGTCTCGCCCGATGCGCCGTCGCTGGTCATGTTCACCTCCGGCTCGACAGGGCAGCCCAAGGGGGTCGTGCACAGCCAGCGCCAACTGATCAACCGGCTGCACTGGATGTGGGAGGACTACCCCTACGAGCCCGGCGACGTGCAGGGGCAGCGGTCCCCGATGAACGTGATGCCGTCGATGTGGGAGCTGCTCGGCGGTGTGCTCGCCGGCGTGCCGACGGCGCTGGCGCCCGACCGTGTGCTGCGCGAGCCGAGCGCGCTGTTCGCATGGTTCGCCGACCAGGGCGTGAGCCAGCTGACGCTGACGCCGCCGCTGATCAAGCTGCTGCTCGACCTGAAGCGCCGCGGCGCGCAACACCCGTCGCGCTTGCGCCGGGTGATCAACGGCGGGCCGATGAGCGCGGCCTTGCAGGAGCGTTTCCACGCCGAGCTGTCGGGCGTGAAGCTGCTGCACGACTTCGGCTGCACCGAGACCAACACCTACCTGCACGAC
Organism: Ideonella lacteola; assembly: GCF_038066555.1. Taxonomy (NCBI): domain Bacteria; kingdom Pseudomonadati; phylum Pseudomonadota; class Betaproteobacteria; order Burkholderiales; family Sphaerotilaceae; genus Ideonella; species Ideonella lacteola. The sequence goes on from NZ_JBBUTG010000034.1 coordinate 9,616, forward strand.
GCGAGGCCCATCGTGCCCGGCGCGGCCGACGGCATGGGCGGCTACCGCCCGATCGCCAATACCACCATCCACCTGCTCGACGAGCAGGGCGCGCCGGTGGCGCCCGGCGTCGAGGGCGAGGTCTATATCCACGGCCCGAGCCTGGCGCTGGGCTACCTGGGGCGGCCCGAGCTGAGCGCCGAGCGCTTCATCGCCGGCGGGCCGCCGGGGTGCCGGGTCGAAGGGCATCTGTTTCGCACCGGCGAAATGGCGGTGCTGCAGCCCAACGGCACGCTGCGCATGACCGGCCGCTTCGACCACCAGGCCAAGGTCAACGGGTTGCGGGTCGAGCTGGAGCATGTCGAGCTGGTGCTGGGCGACCACCCGGCGGTTTCCGAATGTGCGGTCGTGGCCCACGCCACGTCCGAGCTGCACACACGGCTGACCGCCTTCTGGGTCGCGCGTGAGGGCCAGCCGGCGAACGCCGCGGTGTTGCAGCAGTTCCTCGCCGAGCGGCTGCCCGCCCACATGGTGCCCGGCCACTTCCAGCTGCAGTCGGCGTTGCCGCGTCGCCCCAACGGCAAGGTCGACCGGATGCTGCTCAAGCAGCAGGCGGTGGACACGGCACCTCAGGTCGCGGTCGTGACTGCGCCGATCATCGGCGTGCCGTTGCTGCGCGAGGTGGCGGCTGGCGTGCTGGGTGTCGCGGTGGACCGCATCGACCCGCAGGTCGAGTTTGCCAACCAGGGCTTCGACTCGGCGTTGCTGATGAGCTTTGCCGAGGCCGTCTCGGCGCGCACCGGCATCGAGCTGCAGGTGGCGAGCTGCTTCGACCACCCGAGCATCGAGCTGCTCGCCCGCCACCTCGGCCCGGGCCAGCTGGCCGCTGGCCACCGCGTGCCGGCGGCGCCCGTGCTGCCGGCGTCACAAGACGGCATCGCCATCATCGGCATCAGCCTGCGTGTGCCGGGGGCTGCCGACCGGGATGCGTTCTGGCGCAACCTTGAAGGTGGCGTCGAGAGCGTCGGCGAGATCCCCCCTGAGCGCTGGAACGCCGAGGCCTGGTACGACGCCGACATCTCCACCCCCGGCAAGTCCAACAGCAAGTGGGGCGGCTTCCTGCGCGACGTCGACCAGTTCGAGCCGCTGTTCTTCCACCTGTCGCCGAAGGACGCGGCGGCCATGGACCCGCAGCAGCGCCTGTGCCTGATGGAATCATGGCGCGCGCTGGAAGATGCGGGTTATGCGCCCGACAGCCTCGCCGGTCGGCCGGTCGGCGTCTACATCGGTGCCCGCGAGCCCGAGTACCCAGTGCTGGCCGCGCGCCAGGGGCAGCAGGCGAACGCCGGCCTGATGCTGGGAGGCGACATGTCGCTGATCGCGGCGCGCTTGTCCTACTTCCTCAACATCGACGGCCCGAGCGTCGTGGTCGACACCGCCTGCTCGTCGTCGATGACCGCCTTGCACCTGGCCTGCACGGGCCTGCGGCAGGGCGACGCCGAGATCGCGCTGGTCGGCGGCGTTTGCCTGACGCTGGACCCGTCGTTCTACGTGGCCAGCAGCAAGCTCGGCATCTTCTCGCCGACCGGCCATTGCCGCGCGTTCGACGCCGCGGCCGACGGCTTCGTCCACGGCGAAGGCGTGGCCTTCGTGGTGCTCAAGCCGCTGGCCGCCGCGCAGCGCGACGGCGACTCGGTGTATGCCGTGATCCGCGGCACCGCGATGAACCAGGACGGCCGCTCCAACGGCATCACCGCACCCAACGGGCTGGCGCAGACGCGGCTGCAAACAGGGCTGTACCGCAAGCTCGGTATCGACCCCGCGAGCATCGGCTATGTCGAGGCCCATGGCACCGGCACCGCGTTGGGTGACGTGGTCGAGCTGCAGGCGCTGGTGCGCAGCTTCGAATCGGCCCCGCTCGCGCCGCGCTCGGTGGCCATCGGTTCGGTCAAGCCGAATGTCGGTCATCTGACGGCCGCCTCCGGCCTGGTCGGCGTGATCAAGGCCGCGCTGTGTGTCCACCACGGCCGGCTCGTGCCGTCGATCAACTACCGCGAGCCCAACCCGAAGATCGACTTCGACCGCACGCCGTTCTACGTCAACACCGTGGCCCGGCCGTGGCCGGCGCCGGCGGGCGACGTGCGCCGCGCGGCGATCAACTCGTTCGGCATCGGCGGCACCAACGGCCACTGCGTGATCGAGGGCCTTGTGCAGCGAGACGCCGCGCCGCAGGAGCGCACGCGCTGGCTGCTCGCACCGGTCAGTGCGCGCACCGAGCGCGCGCTGGACGCCCGGTTGCGGCAACTGCGCGACTGGATCGACGAGAACCATGACGTGGCGCTGCACACGGTGGCCTTCACGCTGGCCTGCGGGCGCAGCCGCTTCGCCCACGGCCATGTCTTCGCCTTCCGCGATCGGCAGCAGTTCCGCGCCCAGCTGGATGCGGCGATCGCCGGCCGATCCCATGACGGCGTATGGCCGTTGGCGCCGATTGAACAGCGCCGCGCGATCGACCCGTCGGCGCTGGCCGAAGGCGCGCGGCGCTGGCGGCTCGCGCTCGACGCCGAGCCCGATCAGCAGGCCGTCGAACATCTCGGCCGCCTGATCGCCGCCGGCTTCGAGCCGCGGTGGGAGGAGTGGTTCGCCCGCGACGAGCGCCGCCGCACCGCGCTGCCGGCCTACCCGTTCGACACCGAAAGCTGCTGGCTGTTGCGCCGCGACGTGGCCGCACCGACCCAGGCCGTGCCGGCGCCGACCGCGGTCGCACCGCAGCCGGACCGGGCATCGGCCGCAGCGATCGCAGCCGTCCTCGCGACGGTGCGCACGGTGCTGGCGCAGGAGCTGGGCATGGACCCGGCCGCGATCGACCCGGATGCCGCGCTGTCCAGCTACGGCATGGAGTCGGTCAAGGCCATCAACCTGCGCTTCGTGTTCGAGGCGCAGTTGGGTGTGGACCTGTCGGTGCAGGACATCGTCGGTGCCGACACCGCACGCGACCTTGCCGTGCTCGCGCACACGTTGTCGGCCCGGTCGATAGCCGCCTGCACTGCGGGCGATGACGACGCCTTGCCCGCCGATATCGAGCACGCCTCCGACGCCGAACTGATCAAGCTGTTCCAGCAGCTGTCGACCTCTACCGAATCGAACCTGAGCCATGCAAGTTGACGACTTCAAGAACCTGTCGTTGCCGGAGAAGCGGCGCGTGCTGGCGATGATGCAGGCGCGGACGAACGGCAACGACGCGGCCGCCGATCGACCGGCGGCCTCGGCACCGGCCGCGGTGCGCCAGAACCACCCGCGCCTGGTGCGGGACACTGCGCCGGCCGACTCGCCGTTCGCGCTCACCGACCTGCAGACCGCCTACCTGGTGGCCAAGGTCAACCCGGTGAAGGTGGACCCGGCCGGCTGCCACGTCTACCTCGAGTTCGACGTGGACGGGATCGACTCCCAGCGCCTGGAGCGGGCCTGGGCACAGGTGGCCAAGGCGCACCCGATGCTGCGCGCGCAGGTGCTGCCCAACGGCATGCAGCGCATCGTCAACGACCGCGCCCTGCCGGCCTTCGGCGTGGCCGACCACCGTGGCGACGCGGCGGCGGGCCAGCGCTGCATCGAGCGGGTTCGCGAAGAGCTCTCGCATCGCCTGTACCTGCCCGGCGACTGGCCGCTGTACGAGATCCGCGTGACGCAACTGCCCGAGGGCGCTTCGCGCATCCACGTCAGTATGGACTCGTGGATCGTCGACGCGCACAGCGCCGAGCAGATCTATGCCCAGTGGCAGGCCTGCTACGAACAGCCGGACCAGGCCCCGACCGCACCCGACGTCCGCTTCAGGGATTTCATCCACAGCATGAAGGCGTTCCGCACGTCCGACGGCCACGCGCGCAGCCTGGCCTACTGGCAGCGGCGCCTGGCCGACATGCCCGATGGCCCCGCGCTGCCGTGGTCGGACGCGATCGACAAGGCCCCAGTGAACCCGCGCAACCGCCGGCGTGACGTGGCCCGTGTGCCGGCAGACCAGTGGGCGAAGCTGCAGGCGCTGTTCGCTCAGCGCAAGCTGTCGGCCACCGCGGGTGTGCTCGCGGTGTTCTGCGATGTGCTGCGCAGCTGGACCGCGAACGACCGCTTCGGCCTGGTGCTGACGCTGCAGAACCGGCCGCCGATGCACGCCGACATCCAGCGCGTGGTGGGCCCGTTCACGTCCAGCGCGATGTTCGCCGCCGACCGCGTCGACGGCGAAACCCTGGGCGAGCGGGCACGCCGCTATGGCGAGCAGCTGCTCGAGGCGCTGGACCATGGGCACGTCGGCGCGATCGAAGCCTGGCGCAGCCTGGGGCCGAATCGCCCGCAGCGCAACGACCGCGTGGTCTTCACCAGCCTGTTGGCGGCCGGCGGCAGCCCGGGCGAGCAAACCGGCTGGATGCAGCGCACGGTCTTCGGCGCGGCGCAGACGCCGGGCACGGCACTGCATTGCCAGCTGCGCGCGGTGCACGGAGCGCTGGAAATCACCTTCGACGCGGTGCCCTCGTGGTTCAAGGATGGCGTGGTCGAACGCCTGCTCGAAGCTTTCCAGTCGGCGCTGCAGGCGCTGGCCGACGAGCCCGCGTCGTGGGACCGCGCTTCGCTGGCCCGCGGCCGTGCTGCGGCACCGAATGCATCGGCCACGGCCACCAGCGTGCCGATGACGCTGCTGCAGCAGGGCTACCTTGCTGAGCGCATCCGCCAGCCACGCAAGGCCAGCGGCTACATCTTCCGTTCGTTCCGCTGCGAAGCCTTTGAGCCCGCGCGTTGGCAGCAGGCGCTGGATGCATTGCTGGCCGATCACCCGATGCTGAGGGCCTATGCGAGCCCGCGCGGCACGCTGGAATGCGCCGACGCGGTGGCGGCGTACGCGATCCCGGTCGCCGACGCGTCGGACGTCGACGCGCAGACCCGCGCGATGCTGCTGGACTTCGTCGCCGACCGCGGCTGGCCCGCCTTCCGCCTGCGCCTGCTGCGCCAGTCGGACGGTTCGGCCCTGCTGCTCAGCCTGCTCGACATGGCCGCGTTCGACGCGCATTCGGCATGGAGCTTCTACCGCGAGCTGATCGGCCGCGCGCACGGTGCGGCGGGCACGCGTGAATCGAGCGGCTGGAAGCCCCTCTTGCTGCAACGCGGCGCCGCGCGGGGCAGTGAGGCCCACCGGCGCCACTGGGCCGCACGCTGGGCCGATCTGCCGGCAGGCCCGCGCCTGGCCGCCCCGCGAGCTTCTTCGGCCAGTGCGACCGACACCCACGCCACGACGCGCTGGGCCCACACCTGGGCCGACATCGGGCCGCTGGACGCTTGGGCATCGGCGCACGGCGTCAGCCTCGAAGCGCTGCTGCTCGCCGCCTATGCCCGCGCGCTGCCGAACGACCTGCAGCCATTCGCGCTGGGTGTCGTCGACTACGGCCTGCGCCAGCCGGGCGGCTCACCGTTGATCGGCTTTGGCGATGCCACGCGCTTCGCCTGGGCGACGGCGCCGGCCGATCGTTCGTCCGTCGCGCTGCTGGCCCTCGCCACCGCATTCGATCGCGAACTGGCGGCGGATCGCCAGCATGCCGACGCCGAGCCGTTCCACGCGCTGCGCGCCCATCTCGCATCAGGCCAGCCCGCCGTCGTGCGCTCGGCCGTGATGACGAACTGCCTCGACGTGCCGGCTCCCGCGTTCAGCGGTGTCACCGAAGTGGATGCCGCGTCGGACACGCCGGGCGTCGCGATCGACAACATGGTGCAACGCAGCGCCGGCGGCCTGGCCGTCAGCTGGATCGTGCGCCGCGACCAGGTCGACCTGGCCGAAGCCCAGCGCTGCTTCGACCGCTATGTCCAGGCGATCCAGTCGCTGGTCGAGACCCCGTCGCTGGCCGAAGCAGCCGGCGAGAGGATCAACGCCGACGAGCGCGCGAACCGCCTCGCGCAACTGGCCCGTTGGAACGCCACCGACGTGCCCTACGACCGCACGGTGTGCCTGCACACGCTGTTCGAGCGCCGCGCGCGAGCCGAGCCGTTCGCCATCGCCGTGCTGAGCGACGACGAGGTGCTGACCTACGGCGAGCTCGATGCACGTGCCAACCGGCTGGCCAACCACCTGCAGGATCTCGGCGTCGGCCGCGGCACGCTGGTGGCGATGATGCTGCCGCGCACCAACCACCTGGTCATCACCGCGCTGGCGATCATCAAGTGCGGCGGCGCGTTCATCCCGCTGAACATCGACGACCCGCAAGACCGGCTGGCGCGCGTGCTGGCGCAGGCCCAGGCGAACATCGTCGTCTCGACTCGCGAACACTACGGCCGCTTCGACGACCCGGCGCGCCGCGTGGTGTTGCTCGACGCCGAAGCCGAGCAGATCGCCCGCCGTGCTGGCCAGTTCCAGCCGCGTGAGGCCGTCTCGTCGGAGGACCGTGCCTACATCATCTTCACCAGCGGCAGCACCGGCACGCCCAAGGGCGTGATCGTGCGCCATCGGCCGGTGGTCAACCTGATCGAGTGGGCCGAGCGCACTTTCCACTTCAACGCGACCGATCGGGTGCTGTTCGTCAACCCGCTCAGCTTCGACCTGTCGATCTTCGACCTGTTCGGCATGCTGGCCTACGGTGCCAGCATCCGCATCGTCAGCGATGCGGACCGCACCAACGCACTGGCCGTGGCGGGCTTCCTGAAGGACGAGCCGATCACCTTCTGGAACTCGGCCCCGGCCTACCTGCAGATGGTGTTGCCGTTCCTCGAAGGCGGCGTCAACCGGGCGGGCGCGCGGCTGGAGCGCATGCGCGTGGTCTTCCTCAGCGGCGACTGGATCCCGCTGGCGATGCCCGATGCGATGAAGGCGGTGGCGCCCTCGGCCCAGGTCATCAGCCTGGGTGGCGCGACCGAAGCGGCGGTGTGGTCGAACTACTTTCCGGTCGAGTCCCTCGATCCGGCCTGGCGCAGCATCCCGTACGGGCGCCCGATCCAGAACGCCCGCTACTACATCCTCGACGAGCAGCGCGAGCCGGTGGCGGTGGGCGAGGCGGGTGACCTGTTCATCGGCGGCGAGTGCCTGAGCGACGGCTACATCAACGAGCCCGAGCTGACCGCGCAGAGCTTCGTCAGCGACCCGTTCCACGAGCGCGCCGGCGCGATCATGTACCGGACCGGTGACCGGGCGCGCTTCTTCGCCGACGGCAACATCGAGTTCCTCGGCCGCATCGACCACCAGGTCAAGCTGCGTGGTTACCGCATCGAGCTCGGCGAGGTCGAGGCCGCGCTCGAGGCCGCCGGCCTGCCGCGCGCGGTGGCGGTGGTGCGCGACGACGAAGCCGGCCGGCGCCTCGTCGGCTTCGCTGCGGCATCGGCCGCGGTGCCACCGGGCGAGCTGGTCGACGAAGCCTGCCTGGCGTCGATCCGCGGCCGGCTGCCGGCCTACATGGTGCCGGCGCAGGTGATCGTGCTGCCGGCCTTGCCGATCACGCCGAACGGCAAGGTCGATCGCAAGCGGTTGACGCAGGAGCGCATCGCGACGCTCGCGGCGTCCGCGGTGGTGGTCGAGCCGCCGTCGCCGGTGGTGACGGCGGCGCCCGCTGGCCCGATCGACACGCGACTGGCCGAGTGGCTGCTGCACGCGGTGACCGAGATCCTCGGGCCCGAGCAGCCGGCGGTCGGCATGGACGACAACCTCGGTCAACTGGGCTTCAGCTCGCTGCACTACACGATGCTCGGCGCCAAGCTGGCCAACGAGCTGGGCGTGGCGATGAACCCGGCACTGTTCTTCCGCTATGTCAGCGTGGCCGAGATCCGCGACCACCTGCTGCGCGAGCAGGCGGCAGCGCTGGCGGCGGCATTGGCAGCAGCCCACGCTGCGCCGTTGGCTGCGGTTGCAGCGCCGGCCGCCGCCGCAAGTGATCTGTCGGGCGCGTTGGAGCGCTGGCTGCGCGACGCGGTGAACGCCGTGCTCGGCGCGACCGAGACGCCCGTGCAGCTGGACGACAACCTCGGCCAGCTCGGCTTCAACTCGCTGCACTACACCTCGCTCGCGGCGCGCCTGGCCGACGAGCTCGGCATGGCGCTGAACCCGGCGCTGTTCTTCCGCTACGTGTCGATCGCCGAGATCCGCGACTACCTGCTGCGCGAGCATGCCAGTGCGCTGGCTTCGGCGTTGTTGCCGGCGGCCGCAGCTGTGGTGCCGGGCTCCGCGGTGCCGGCTGGCGAGCCGGCCGCGATGTCCGAATCGCCGGCGGCCCCTGCGGGCGCCATCGCGATCATCGGCATGAGCGGCGTGATGCCGCAGGCTGCCGACCTCGACGCCTTCTGGCGCAACCTGCTGGCCGGGGCCGACAACAGCAGCCTGATCCCGGCCGACCGCTGGGACTGGCGGGCAGTCGACGGCGACCCGCATGGCCCGGGCAACTTCACCAACGTGCACCGCGCGGCGTTCATGGACGACGTGGCCGGCTTCGACGCGGCCTTCTTCTCGATCTCGCCGCGCGAAGCCGAGCTGATGGACCCGCGCCAGCGCCTGCTGCTGGAGGGGGTGTGGTCGTGCCTGGAAGACGCCGCCCTGCGGCCGGGCGACCTGCGCGGCGAGTCGGTCGGCCTGTTCGTCGGCGCCACTGGCGACGAGTACGCGACGCTGTCGCTGCAGCCCGGGCGCGAGATCGACCGCTTCACGCTGTCGGGCGTGTCGCGCACGATCCTCGCCAACCGGGTCAGCTACCTGTTCGACTGGCATGGCCCGAGCGAAGTGGTCGACACCGCGTGCTCCAGCTCGTTGGTGGCCGTGCACAACGCGGTCAGGGCGCTGCAGCACGGTGACTGCAAGCTGGCGATCGCCGGCGGCATCAACGTGATGATCGACCCGGTGCCGCATGTCTGCCTGAACAAGATCGGCATGCTCGCGGCCGATGGCCGGTGCAAGACCTTCGATGCGCGGGCGGATGGTTATGCCCGCGGCGAGGGCATCGGGTTGATCCTGCTGAAGCCGCTGGCCGATGCGCTGCGCGACGGCGACCCGATCCATGCGGTGATCCGCGGCAGCGCGGTCAACCATGGCGGCCGCGCCACGGCGCTGAGCGCGCCGAACCCGGCGGCGCAGGTGCAGGTCATCCAGGCGGCGATCCGCGCGGCGGGTGTCGACAGCGGCCGCATCGGCTACATCGAAGCCCACGGCACCGGCACGGCGCTGGGTGACCCGATCGAAATCGAAGCGCTGAAAGAGGTTTTCACACACCTGCAAGGCGAGCGCGGTCACACGCGCGCCCAACCGGGCTCGGTGGCGCTGTCGTCGGTCAAGCCGAACGTCGGCCACCTCGAATCGGCCGCCGGCATCGCCGGGCTGCTGAAGGCGATCCTGTGCGTCAAGCATGGCCAGCTGCCGGCGACGCTGCACCTGGAACAGCTCAACCCGAACATCCACCTCGAAGGCAGCCCCTTCTTCATCGTGCGCGAACGCCTGGAATGGCCGATGCCTCGCGACGGGCGGGGCGGGCTCGGCCCCCGGCTGGCCGGTGTCAGTTCGTTCGGCTTCGGCGGCGTGAACGCGCACGTTGTGGTCGAGCAGCACCTGGCCCAGGCGGTGGCCCCCGCAGCGCGTGGCGTTGACGAGGCCCGCTGGATCCCGCTGTCGGCCCAGGGCGTGCCCGAATTGCAGGCACTGTGCAGCCGTCTGTCTGATTACCTGAACGGACACCGCGCTGACCTGGCCGACGTGGCGCTCACGCTGCAGGCCGGCCGAACCAGCCTGCAGGAGCGAGCGCTGTTGCGCGTGCATACGGTGGATGAACTCATCGACGCATTGGCTGCCCTGGCCGAAGGCCGGCAGACACCGGCGCTGCACTGGCGCGGCAGCGTCAAGGCCGCGCCGATGCGCGGGGTGACGCGGCGTGCGGCCGGCGAGCTGCTGCCCGGCGGTGACGACGTGGCCGAGCGCTGGCGGCAGCAGGGCGATGCAGCGTGGCCGCGCAGCACCGCAAACGCCGCGGGTCGCCGCATCCACCTGCCGACCTACCCGTTCGCGCACACGCCGTACTGGTTGCCGCCCCTGGCGACCGAGGCCGCCTCGGCGCCGTCCGGCCTGTTGCCGGCCAGCGCGGCCGACGGCATCGCGTTGTCGCCGTCGGACACCGTGCTGTCGGCCCACGCCGTGGCCGGCCGCCCGGTGCTGCCGGCGGCCGCCTACCTGGCGCTGGTGCGGCGTGCGGTCGGCGTGACGGACCAGCGCGACATCACGCTGGCCGACGCGGTGTGGATGCAGCCGTTCTCGGCCACCGAGTCGCAGGTGCTTCGGCTGACGACTGGCACCAGCCGGCAGGGGCTGAAGCGCTTCACCTTCGCCAGCGGCGCGGGCGACGCGCCAGCCGAGCACTGCACGGTCGACGTGCTGGCGGCCGGGCACTCGGTGATCGACTTCGAGCCGGTGCAGGTGTCGGCATCGCTGCCGCACCGGGCGACCCACGACGCCTGCTATGCCGCCTTCGAGCGTGGCGGTGTGCAGTTGGCACATCCCTATCGCAGCGTGCAGAGCCTGGGTTTCGACCAAGCGAGCGCCGTTGCGAGCCTGCGCATCGAAGCGGGCGACGCCGAGTCGTGCTGGCTGCTGGCATTGGACGGGACGCTGCAGGCGATCGCGCTGCACCACCAGCTGTCGCGGCCCGATGGCGCGCCGAGCCTGCCGTTCCACGTCAAGCGGGTGCACCTGCAAGGGCATGTCGGCGGCACCGGCGTCACCGAGCTGACCGTGAGGCTGGCGGTGCAGCAGGCGGCGGCCGGCGGCCCGACCCGCGTGGCGAAGTACGACGCCGATCTGCTGGATACGTCCGGGCGCCGCATCGGGCGCATCGAGTCGTGCGCAGGCAAGAGCCTCGGCACGACGGCGCCGCCGGCACGGCCACCGAAGGCCGTTGCCACCGAAGCGCAGGCGGCGCACCTTTACGTGCCCCGCTGGGAGCCGGTGAATGCCGCACGGGCGCCGTCGCCGGTGCGCGGCATGCTGGTCAGCACCGGTTCGTCGTGGGCCACGCCGGCAGGCTGGCTGCGGGCGGAACGTTCCGGCAGCGACCATGCCGCCGCGGCGCGCTCGCTGCGCATCGATGCCGGTGCCGAGGCCGACTGGTCGGCCGTGCTGGCGGACGATGCAGCGCCCGAGCTGATCGTGTTGGACTACACGACGTGGCGGGTCGCCGGCGGTGACGCGGCGCACGAGGCGGTCTACGCGCCGTTCAACGAGGCCTTCGCACTGGCTCGCGCTGCGATGAAACTGCGCACGCGCCGTCCTTTGTCGGTGGTGGCCGTCTACAGCGACCAGGCCGGTTCGCTGCTGATGCCGGCGGTGCAGGCGCTCGGTGCGTTCGGCCGCGCGGTGCGCAACGAGTCGCCAGCGCTGCGTGTCAGTGCGCTGGCGCTGGCCGCCGATCCGCGGCGGATCGACCTGGCGGCGATCGGCGCCACCATCGCCGCGTTGCCAGGCGACGCGCAGCGGGCGGTCAATTACCGCTGCACCGCAGACGGCCGGCTGCTGGCCGAACGACTGACGAAGGCCGCGGCCGACACGGCACCATCGGCGCGGCCGCTGGCGGCCGGCAGCGTCGTCGTGGTCAGTGGTGGCGCGGGGGGCATCGGTCGCCTGATGGCCAGCTTCCTGACCGCGCGAGGCTGTCGCGTGGCGTTGCTCGGTCGATCCGACCCGGCTGCCGTCGCGACCGCGCTGACCACGGCCGGCCTGGCCGACCCGCGGCGGTGCCGCTACCTGCAGGCCGATGTCACGCAACGCGACCAGGTCCACCACGCGCTCGACCAGGTGCGGCGCGACTGGGGCCCGATCCAGGCGGTGTTCCACGCTGCCGGGGGGCGCGCCGACGGCATGCTGCTGCGCAAGGACAGCCAGACGGCTCGCACGGTGCTCGCGGCCAAGGTGCTCGGCGCGATCGTGCTCGACGAGGCCACACGCGGCGACCCGCTCGAACACTTCATCGCGTTCTCGTCGCTGGCGTCGTACCTGGGGCCGGTGGGCCAGGCCGACTATGCCTATGCGAACGCCTTCCTGAACGGCCTGGTGACGGCGCGCAACGAGCTGGTCCGCCAGGGGCTGCGCCGCGGCGCGAGCTGTTCGGTGGGCTGGCCGCTGTGGCGCGAGGGCGGCATGCGCATGAGCGATGCCGAGCGCGACTACATCGCGCAGCTGCACGGCATGACCGACATGGCCACCGACACGGCCATGCAGTGCCTGCTCGCCGTTTTGGGCGGGGCGCACGAGACCGTCGCGCTCGCAGTGGGCGACAGCGAAAAGATCGACCGCTCGATGCTGGGCCGCACTGCCGGCGACCTCATCGACGCGACATGAACCACAGGCATTGACGAACAAGGAGAAGGCATGTCCAACACTGAAACGAACGGTCGGGATGCGTGGCCGAAACGCGTGGAAGAGATCGTTCGACAGGCGATCATGCAGGAGACCAAGCTGCCGGCCCATCAGCTGGCCAGCGACACCACCTTCGAGGAATACGGCATCGAGTCGGTGATGGTGGTGGCGATCACCCGGCGCCTGGAAGAGACCTTTGGTGAGCTCGCGAAGACACTGTTCTTCGAGTTCCAGACCATTCGCGAGCTGGCGGGCTTCCTGGCCCGCGAATACCCGCAGCCGGCCGCCGAGCCGGCACCGGCACCGGCACCGGCCGTGGTGAAGGCCGAGCCGATCGTGGCGGTGGCTGCGCCTGCGCCCGTCGCCGTGGCAGCCGCCCCGGTGCCGGTGCAGGCCGCCGCGCCCGCGCCGGTCGTGGACGCGGCCGAGCCGGGCGCTGCCATGCCCTGCGCCTTCTTGCTGGCCGACGAGCCGGCGGCGGCACCGGAGCCGCAGGACGAGCCGATCGCGATCATCGGCATGAGCGGTCGCTTCCCGAAGGCCGACAACCTGGACGAGTTCTGGGCCAACCTCGTGGCCGGCAAGAACTGCATCTCCGAGGTGCCGGCCGAGCTGTGGGACTGGCGCGAGATCTGGACCACCGAGAAGGGCGTCGAAGGCAAGTCGTACACCCGCTGGGGCGGGTTCATGAACGACGTCGACAAGTTCGACCCGCTGTTCTTCAACATCTCGAACCTCGAGGCCCAGTCGCTGGACCCGCAGGAGCGGCTGTTCCTCGAGACGGTCTACCACACGATCGAGGACGCCGGCTATGCACGCGAGCAGCTGGCCGGGCGCAAGGTGGGCGTCTATGCCGGCGCGATGTGGAGCCAGTACCAGCTCTACGGCGTCGACTCGGCGAACGCCGGCTCGTCGTACGCGTCGATCGCCAACCGGGTGTCGTACTGGTTCAACTTCACCGGCCCGAGCATCGGGCTGGACACCATGTGCTCGTCGTCGCTGACCACGGTGCACCTGGCGTGCGAAAGCCTGCGCCGCGGCGAGACCGAGCTGGCGATCGCCGGGGGCGTGAATGTCACCGTGCACCCGAACAAGTACATGTTCCTCAGCAAGACCGGCTTCGCGTCGACCGAAGGGCTGTGCCGTGCCTACGGCGAAGGCGGCGACGGTTATGTGCCGGGCGACGGTGTCGGTGCGCTGCTGCTCAAGCCCTTGAGCGCGGCCCAGCGCGACGGCGACCGCATCCTCGCGCTGATCCGCGGCTCGGCGATCAACCACGGTGGCAAGTCGAACGCCTACACGGTGCCCAACCCGAAGCTGCAGGCCTCGTTGATCAAGGAGGCGCTCGACGCGGCCCGTGTCGACCCGCGCACGATCAGCTACATCGAAGGCCATGGCACCGGGACGGCGCTGGGCGACCCGATCGAGGTGCGCGCACTGACGCAGGTCTTTGGTGAATCGTCCGACGAGGTCGGCTACTGCGCGCTCGGCTCGGTCAAGTCCAACGTCGGTCACCTCGAATCGGCGGCCGGCTTTGCCGGTATCGCGAAGGTGGTGCTGCAGATGCGGCATCGGCAGCTGGTGCCGTCGATTCACACCGAGGTGCTGAACAAGAACATCGACTTCGACAAGACGCCGTTCGTCGTGCAGCGCACGCTGGCGCCGTGGCGCCAGCCGGTGATCAAGGACGAGCAGGGCGGCGAGATTCGCGTGCCGCGGCGTGCGGGGGTCAGCTCGTTTGGCGCCGGTGGTGCAAACGGCCACGTGGTGCTCGAAGAGTTCGTCGAGCCGCCGCAGGCCACCGCGGCGGTGCCCGCCTCGTCGCAGCTGTTCGTCTTCTCGGCGAAGAACAACGAGCGCCTGCAGGCGGTGGTGCAGCGCTTCGTCGCCAGCGCGCTGTCCGATGCACCGGCGCGCGTGGCGACCGGACCGGCCGCCGAAGAGGTGCTGGGCGTCGTCGCCGGGGCGCTGGGCGTGTCGGCCCGCCTGCTGGACGCCGACGACGCGTGGGCCGATCTGTCGATCGATTTCTGGGCCGCCGAGCGGATCGCGCGGCGCGTCAACGAAGCCTTCGAGACGGCCCTGACCGCCGACGACGTGCTGCGCGCCGGCACCGTGGGGCAGTTGTGCGCGCTGTGTGGTGGCGCTGGCAGCGCAACGGGCGCGAACGAGCCCGAGCGCTTTGCCAACCTGGCCTACACGCTGCAAGTGGGCCGCGAGGCGCAGGCCAAGCGGCTCGCGGTCGAGGCCGACAACTTCGGCCAGCTGCGCGAACGGCTCGAGCGTTTCCTGGCCGGTGCGCAAGACATCGACGGCGTGTCGACCAGCCCCGCGTCGAACCGCGACCGTGTGCAGGCCGATGGCGAGCAAGACCAGGAGTTCCTGCGCTCGCTGGCCCGCGGCCGCAAGTGGGCCAAGCTGGCTCGCCTGTGGTGCCATGGCGCCAGCGTGCTGTGGGCCGAATGCCACCGCGGCTGGCCGGTGCGTCGTGTCGACCTGCCGCTGTACCCGTTCGCCAAGGAACGCTGCTGGGTCAACACCGCCGCGACGGCGAAGCCGGTGGCCGCCGCCAGCGGCCTGGCGGCCCAGTTGAACGCACTGCAGAGCCTGGACGGCACGCTGCGTTTCGATCTGCGTTGGGACGACGCCGCCGCCGATGGCGCTGCCGAGGCCCGCATCATGGGCTGGATCGGCGAGGCGGCGGACTTCGTCGGTGAGCGCGGCAGCGCGAACGACGTGCGCTGGCAGCGCGGCGCCACGCTCGACGCCGGCGCCCCCTTGACGCTGGAGATTGCGCAGGGCCCGGCCGGCTCCGAAGCGCCAGCGGTTCGCCTGCTGGATGCGGCGGCCCAGCCGCTGGCCGGCGCGGTGCTGCGCCAGCGCGATGAGAGCGGTAGCGAGGTGGTGGCCGCGACGACGGACCTGGCCGCGATCAGGGCCCGCTGTCCACAGGCGCTGCCGGCGTTCCGCGCGGCGGGCGTGGGCATCGACGAGGCCGTGGCCGGCGAGCAGACCGCGGTGGTGCGCTACCAGCTCGCGCAGCGCACGCCGCCGGCGTGGCAGGCGGCGCTGGCGCTGGTCGATGCGGCGGCTGGCCTGGTGGCCCGCGCCTGGCCGGGCGCTGCCGGTAGCGATGCGTCGGCCTGGCGCGTCGAGCATGTCCGGCTGGTGGGCGTGTCGGCGCCGGCGGGCTCGATGTTCCTGCGGATGCTGCCCGAAGGCGGCTATGCCGTCGACGCGCTCGACGCGGAAGGGCGCATCTGGATGACCGCGCGCGGGCTGCGCGCGAACCAGGGCGACCCGGTGCTGGAGCGCATGTTCTACCGCCCCGAGTGGGTCGAGCAGGCGTTGCCGAAGGCCGAGCCGGCCGCCGACGCCACGGGCGCCGTGGTGCTGGTCTACCCGAGCGCGGCCGCCTTCGTCGCCGAGGGCTTGAAGAAGCGGCTGGACCGGCCGGTGCACGAGATCGTGCTGGGCGGCAAGACGGCGGTGCTGTCGGCCCGCTCGTGGAGCGTGGCGCTGGCGGACGAAGCAGCGCTGCCGGCCTGCGCGCAGCACATCGGCGCGATCGACACGGTCTACTTCCTCGGCGGCGTCAACATCGAGCACTGGCACCCGCGCAGCACCAAGGAGCTGCGCGACGTGCAGACGGCCAGCACGGCGATGCTGCTGCGCCTGGTGAAGGCGATCGAGGCACAGAACGCGTCGCGCCGGCGCTGGTCGCTGCGGATCGTCAGCAACGCCGTCGCGAAGATCGCCGACGACGATGTGATTCAGCCGTTCACCGCCGGCCTGCTGGGCTTCGCGAAGGCACTGACCAACGAGTTGCCGCATGTCGCGACTCAGTGGATCGACCTGGCGCTCGGCGAAGGGGTGACCGCGCTGACGCCCGAACTGGGCCAGGACCTCGACCGCGTGATCGCCGGCGTGGGCGACGGGCAGCAGCTGGCGCTGCGTGGCGGCAAGGCCTATCGCCGCACGCTGCGGCCGGCCAGCCTGCCGCAGCCGCAGGCGAGCGCGCTGCGCGACGACGGTGTCTACGTGATCGTCGGTGGCGCCGGCAATGTCGGCGTGCGCATCAGCCAATACCTGGCCGAGCGTTGCGGCGCCAACATCGCGTGGATCGGCCGCCGGGCGGCCGACGACGCGATGCAGGCCCAGTGCGCCGACGTGGCCGCCGGCCGCGTCCGCTACTACCAGGCCGACATCGGCGACGACAAGAAGCTGGCCAAGGCGCTTCAGAAGATCGAAGCCGAGATGGGCGCTCTGCGCGGGGTGTTCCATTCGGCGATGGCGTTCTCGGGCGGCCGCCTGGCGACCTTGTCCGAAGCCGAGTTCAACGACGCGCTGCATGCGAAGACGATCGGCTCGCACGCGCTGTACCGCGCACTGAAAGGGCGCGACCTCGACTTCCTGATGTTCTTCTCGTCGGGCGAGGCGTTTGTCGGCAACAAGGGTTGGGGCGCCTACACGGTGGCCTGCAACTTCCAGGACGCCTTCAGCCTGCACCTGCGCGAAGAAACCGGCTGTCCGGTCCACGTCATCAACTGGGGCTTCTGGGAAGGCAACGACCGCGGCGACCCCGAGCTGCTGCGCGCCAAGGGCATCTACCCGCTCAACGGCGAGCAAGGCGGCCAGGCGATCGAGCGCCTGCTGGCCAGCGGCCTGGGCCAGGTGATGGCACTGAACGTGTCGGACGCGGTGCTCGAACGCATGGGTGTCGAGCTGCCGAAGCCGGCCCAGCCGGCACCGGCGAAGCCCACGCCGCGCCAGGTCGTCGAGTCGAAGGCCGCCGAGGCGGGCCGCGAGGCCGGCAAGGTGATCGAGCAGATCTCGCAGCAGGCCAAGGTGGCGCATGTCGAGGCGGCGCTGACGGTCGACGCGGTGGCGCAAAGCGTGCGGGCGATCGTGGCCGACACGCTGATGATCGAGCGCGAGAAGATCGACCTCGATGCCGACCTGGCCGACTTCGGCGTTGATTCGCTGATCGTCGTCAACCTGCACCGCGCACTCGAAGAGCTGGCCGGCACGCTGCCCGCCACGCTGTTCCTCAACTACCAGTCGGTGCGCGAGGTCGCCGAGTTCCTGATCAACAACCATGTCGAACAGGCGCGCCAGCTGCTGGGCGGGTCGGCTCCGGCCGCGGTCGCGGTACCGACCGAGACGCAGGCGCCAGCGCCTGTCGCGGCGGACGAGACGCCGGTACAGGTCGTGACGACCGCGGCCGGGCCGACGGCGGCCGAGCTGTCCGACCGGGCCCGCGTGCTGCGCCGCATCCCGGCCGACCAGATCGAATCGTTCCTGTTCTCGTACGGTGACCTCTTCCGCGAAGGCCAGCTGGCCAATGCGCAAGCGAGCGGCACGGCCGAGGTCGGTGCGGACGAGCTGCTGCATCTGCTGGTCGAGGTGCCCTCATGCCCGCAGGTCGAGGTGTTCGTCACCGGGGAGGGCTCGCCGCTGGTGCTGATGCCGGCGGTCGCGCTGACCGCGCCGGTCTGGCTGAAGCAACTGGAGTCGCTGCGCACGCAGCACCGCCTGATCGTGATCCACGCGCCGGGCTACGGGCTCAGCAAGGCGATCCGCGAGTCGACCGCCGCCGGCGTGTCGCGCGTGTTCTCGGAGGTGCTGCAGCGCCTGATCGGTGCGCAGCCGGCACACCTGGTGTCGTCGTGCTTCGGTTCGATCGCGGCGGCGCACCTGGCCCGCTTCCATCCGGAACAGGTCGCGTCGCTGAGCATGGTGGGTGGCTTCTACGACGGCGCCGACCTGCCGCCGGTGACGGCCGACAACCTCTCGATCGAAGAGGTGATGCAGATGATCCAGACCGTCTCCGGCTCGCTGAAGCTGGACTTCGACACCGTCGCCGCGCAGTGGCCAGCCGACGATGCGCGCCGGCTCGAGACCGAGCGCATGGGCGGCCTGCTGATCGGCAGCCAATGCGCCAACCCGCTGGTCGCGATGCGCTACCTGAACGAGATGATCACGCTGTCGACGCTGGACTGGGTGCGCGAGATCCGCCGGCCGCTGAACTTCGTGTTCGGCGATCTGGACACGGTGATCCGCCCGGTCCACTCGCAGACGATGCACGACGCCACGGCCGGCTCCGGCCTGGTCGAGATCAAGGGCTCGGGCCACTACCCGTTCCTGACCCACCCGGGCGAGTTCGACGACGTGCTGACCCGCTTCGTGACCCAGGTCGATGCGGCGCACGCACCGGCCACCACCACCGACGCCTCCGTCCTTTCCTGAAGGGCCTGACAACCATGCGCAATTCACTGTCCTACCAGCTCGAGATGCGGCTCGACCAAGCCACGGGCTGCCTGACCGGTGCGGGCTACATCCAGAGCCTGCGCGATTCACGCGATCTGTGGCTCGACGGCCGCCGCGTCAGCGTCACCGAGCACCCGGCGTTCGCCGGGCTGCGCAACGAGATGGCGCGCCTGTACGACCTGCAGCACCGCGCCGACTTGCGCGACGCGATGTCCGAGCCGCTCGAAGGCGCGCCGTACCGCGTCAGCCGCTCGTACGCGCTGCCCTACACCGAAGAGCAGCTGCAGGCCAAGTGGGCCAACTCGCACCTGTGGATGGAGCACAGCTGGGGCCAGCTGCCGCGGGTGCCCGACTTCATGGCCAACGTGGTGGTCGGCCTGTACGACTACCGCGAGGCGCTGGCCAAGGTCGACCCGCAGTTCGGCGACAACGCGGCCCACTACCACGCCTACTGCAGCCGCCACGACCTGAGCATCACGCACGCGATCGGTGACCCGCAGATCGACCGCTCGGCCGGCCCGAGCGACAACCCAGACCTGGCGCTGCGCGTGGTGCGCGAGACGCCCGACGGCGTGGTGATCCGCGGCGCGAAACAGGTGGCCACGCTGTCGCCGTTCGCGCACGAGGTGCTGATCTACATGTCGCCGACCTTCGCGATGCGCGACAAGCCGGAGTTCGTGATCTGGTGCGCGCTGCCGATGCAGACGCCGGGCCTGCGCGTGATGTGCCGCGAGGCGCTGCCGCGCACCGAGGGCAGCTTCGCCCACCCGTTCGCCGGCCGCTACGACGAACAGGACGCGATGCTGTTCTTCGAAGATGTCTTCGTGCCGCGCAACCGCATCTTCCTGCTGCGCGACGCCAAGACCGCGTTCGACGGCTTCCGGCGCTTGAACGCCTGGTCGCTCTACGTCGGGCAGATCCGCTTCTACCACCGCATGATGACTCACCTGGCGGTCGCCGCGATGGTCAGCGACTCGATCGGCGTCAGTGGCTTCCGCGAGATCCAGGGCAAGCTCGGCGAGCTGGCGACCTATGTCGAGATGACCAAGCTGGCGCTGCTGGGCATGGACAAGCAGACGGCTCGCACACCGGGTGGGCTGCTGGCGCCGGGCTCGACGCTCGGCCCGGACGCCTTTGCCGCACAGATCGGCACGCGGGCGAGCGAGATCCTGCGCGAGCTCGGTGCCTCGGGCCTGCTGATGCAGCCCAGCGAGGCCGACCTGGCCACGCCCGAACTGCGCCCGCTGCTCGAACGCTACATGTGCGGCAAGGACATCGACGTCGACCGCAAGGCCCGGCTGTTCCGCATGGCCTGGGACCTGACCTGCGACAGCTACGGCATGCGCCAGGAGCTCTACGAAAAGTGGAACCGCGGCGACCTGGCGCGCAACCGCATCGCGCTGTTCAACACCCTGGACCGCTCGGCGATCACCGCGCGCATCCAGGAGGCGATCGCGTCGCCGTCGTTCGGCCTGCAGGACCGCCCGGTGCCCGAGCGCGCCAGCAAGGCGCCTGCTGCCGCGCCGGCCGTCCGCGCGCTGCCCGAACCCTCTCTCCAATGACAAGAAGGACGACCCTGCCATGAGCCAACAACAAGCTGCCCCTGGGGGCCCGCAACAATTGCCCCCGGTGTGGGCCATCGTGATCCCGGTGTTCATCGAGTTGGTGCTGACCTTCTCGGTGTTCTTCTCGGATTCATTCTTCCTCAGCCGGATCTCCGACGCCGTCGCGGCGAGCGTCGGCACGACGATCCCGATCTTCATGGTCTGCGTGCTGGTTGCGATGATGATGGCGCAGGGCGCCAGCAACGCCGCCGGCCAGTTCAACGGCGCCGGCCAGGCCAAGGAGGCGGGCCGGATCTACTGTGCCGCGCTGGTGGTCAACGCCGGCCTGGGCCTGCTGGCCGCGCTGGTGATGGGCCTGGGCGCGTCGGCGATCGCCGCGGGCCTGGGGCTGGCGGGTGACGAGCATCGACACGCCACCGAATTCATGGCGGCCATCGCGCCGGCGCTGGTCTTCATCGGGCTGAAGTACGCGCTCGGCACGGTCTTCGTGTCGCGCGGCCAGACCGTGTGGACGATGTTCGGCGGCGTCGTTGCGATCGCCGTCAACATCGCGCTGAACATCGTCTTCCAGCGCGCCGGCATGGGCATCGAAGGCGTCGCACTGGCCACCATCCTGGCGCAGGTGGCGGTGATCGCGTTCTATGTCGTCGTGATGCTGACCAAGGTGAAGTCGCCGCACGAGTGGCGGGCCTTCTTCGCCGCGCCGGCCGAGCCGATCCGCAACGTGCTTCGCATCGGCGTGCCGTCCGTCGTGCAGCCGGTGTCGGCCGAACTGGCGATGCTGGTGATCGCCGCGGCGGCCGTCCACCTGGGCACCGAGGCGATGGCGGCACGGGTCTACGTGATGAACCTGGCCACGGTGGCGATCTGCTGGGCCGCGGCAGTCTCGATCGGCAACCAGGTGCTGGTGGCGATCCTGGTCGGTGCCGGGCGGCCGCAGGCGGCCAACGCGGTGCTCATGTCGAACCTGCGCATCGCGGTGGTGGGTAGCCTGCTGATCGCGGTGGCGCTGTGGGCCTCGGGCGGCACGCTGGTGGGCATCTTCACCCAGGACCCGAAGATCATCGCGATCAGCATGGACCTGCTGGTGCTGGCGATCCTGCTCGAGCCGGCGCGCTCGTTCGGCACGCTGTCCAGCTTCGCGCTGAAGGCGGCGGGCGATGCCAACTACCCGGCGGCTGTCGGGCTGGGGGTGACCTGGCTGGTGGCCGTGCCGCTGGCCGTCTACCTGTGCCTCTACAGTGGCCTGGGCATGGCCGGCCTGTGGGTCGGGCTGGTGGTTGACGAAACGCTGCGCGGCACGATCAACTTCCTGCGTTGGCGCTCGGGCACCTGGCAGGGCAAGGCGCTGGTCACCGCATCATGATCCCCCTGGGCGGCCCGCTACGCGGCCGCCCGACATCTGGCAAAAGGTATTTCATGGACTACGAACTGATCGACCTCGATCCCATCACGATCGCCGGCATCACGCTGCGCACCGACAACAGCGAAACCGGCTTCGCGAAGATCCAGCAGCACTGGGGCACCTTCTTCCAGCAAGGTGTGCACCAGCAGCTCGGCGTCGAGCCGGGCACCGAGATCTGCGAGGCCTATTTCGACTACGAGAGCGATGCCAACGGCGCCTACACGCTGCTGCTGGGCGCACGCCTGTCGCCGTCGACCCCGCCGATGACTGACGCACTGACCGTGCGCCACTTCGGCGCCGGCCGTTACGCCAAGTTCCACATCGACGATCCGAACGCCATCCGGCACGTCTGGCAGCACATCTGGAGCCGCACCGACCTGGATCGCCGCTATGCCTGCGACTTCGAGCTGATCGGCGCGCAGGGGGCCGACGTGTACGTGTCGTTGAAGTGACGGAGCATCGGGCCGTGCCACGCCAGTCTTCGAGCCGAGGAGCCACCATGCTCAAGGTCCACCCCGATCGTCCGCCGCTGGAGCCAGGCATGGCGCCGCAGGCGCTGGACATGTACTACTGGTACATGCAGGAGCTGGTGGCCTACTGCCGCGAGCGCGGCCTGCCGACCCAGGGCCACAAGCACGAGGTGATCGAGCGCGTGCGCCAGCACCTGCGCGGCGGCCCGGTCGCGGCGGCGCGCGAGCCGGTCCGCGCCAAGGCGGCGCGGGCACCAGCCGGCGCGCGCACGATCACGCTCGAGACGCCGATCGGCCCGGACTACAAGTGCGACGCCGACACCCGCGCCTTCTTCGAGGCTGTCATCGGCCCGCACTTCCACTTCACCGCGCACCTTCAGCGCTGGCGGCGCGCCAACACGCAACGCCAGCTGACCTACGGCGACCTGGCAGCCGAGTGGATCGCCGAGCACGAGCGACGCAAGGACAAGAACTACAAGTCCACGCTGATGCACACCTGGGAATACAACCGCTTCGTCAGGGACTACATGCGCGACAAGGAGCGCAACCACGGCAAGACCCTGAAGGACGCGGCCGCCGCCTGGAACGAGCTGCGCCAGTCGTGCGGCCCGCGCGATTACGCCAGCAGCGTCGCCGCACGAGAAGCCGAGGACAGCTGAGCCGAACGCGAGCCGCGCACCCCTAGCCGAGACCCACAAGCATGATCTATTCCGCCCACCACGGTGGGGCGGCGGGCCGCTGCATGGCCTGTTCAGCCCCCCACGACGGCCTGCACGTGTGGCAGGTCGACCTGGACGACCCGCACGCCCGCGCCGACGACTGCGCGCAGGTGCTGGACGCCGGCGAGCGCGCGCGGGCGGACCGGTTTGCCTTTGCGCCGCTGCGCCGGCGTTACCTGGCCGCGCATGCGGCGCTGCGCGGGATCCTCGGCCTGTCGCTGGGCCGCGCACCGCACGCGATCGCGCTGGGCACCGATGCCAACGGCAAGCCCTGCCTGGCCGACGCGCCGCGCCCGCTGCGCTTCAACCTGTCCCACTCGGCGGGCATGGCGCTGGTGGCGGTGTCGTGGCGGCAGGAGGTTGGTGTCGACCTGGAGCGCTGGTCCGAACCGACGCACCTGATGGCGATGGTCAGCCGCTACTTCAGTGCGCTGGAGAAGGATGCCTTCTGGACCCTGCCCGACGAACAGCGCGTGCGTGGCTTTCACCGCTGGTGGACGCTGAAGGAAGCCTGCCTGAAGGCCACTGGCGTCGGCCTGCGGTTTCCGCTGGACGCCTTCAGCGTCGAGTTCCGGCCGCAGTTTCGCCCGCGGCTGCTGGACGGCCCTTCGACGATGCAAGGGCTGCAACTGTGGTCGCTGGACATGCCGGGCGTTGGCTGGTCGGCGGCGTTGGCCTGGGCGCAGCCCCCAGCCAACGGCGTGCGGCCGTCGCCCACCGTTCGGCAGTGGTCATGGCAAGGATGGAGGATTTGAGATGTCGTACCTGGACGCTTTGACAAGACCGGCGCCCACGCCGGCCGCAGCACCGGCCCTGGCTCCGGCGCCTGCTCCGATCGTGAGCGCACGGCCCGTTCGCTCGCCGTGGGTCGGGCTTCAGACCGGCGCGCCCGGCGCGCGGCTGCGGCTCATCGCCTTCCACCATGCGGGCGGCAACGCGAGCTTCTTCCAGCCCTGGCTGAAAGAGCTCCAGTCGCTCGACTGGCTCGAGTTCACTGCCGTGCAGTTGCCGGGCCGGGGCCGGCGGCTGGCCGAGCCGCCGTTCACCGAGCTGCCGCCACTGCTCGACGCCATGGACGAAGGGCTGCGCGAGCTGACCGACAGGCCATACGTGCTGTTCGGTTTCAGCATGGGCGCGATCCTGGCCTTCGAGCTTGCGCTGCGCCGGCAGCGGCAAGGGCGCCGCATGCCGCTGGCCCTGGTGCTGGCCGGGCGAGGCGCGCCGCGCACCGTCCGCCCCACCGTCAGCCGCGCTGCGTTCTCGCGCGAAAAGATCGTTCGCGAACTGACGCGGCTGGGTGGCACCGACCCGGTGCTGCTGCAGGACGGGCCGTTCCTGGATGTCTTCATGCGCACTTTCCAGGCGGACTTCGCGATTGCCGACGCGCACCACTGCGCGACGCCCGAGCCGCTGCGCTGCCCGATGCATGTGTGGGGCGGCGCCGACGACCCCGAGGTGTCGATCGAGCGCATCTTCCGCTGGGACGACTTCGCCGGCGATGCCTTCGTCGGGCACCTGTTTCCCGGTGGCCACTTTTTCGTGAGGAGCGCGCACGCGCCCGTGATGGAGAACTTGATGAGAGTACTAGACACAGCCAGGAGGACTTCATGCTGACCTTCATGTTTCCGGGCCAGGGTGCCCAGCACCGCGGCATGGGGGCTGCTTTGTTCGAGCAGTTCCCGCGCCAGGTGGAGCAGGCCAACGCGATCCTCGGTTACGACCTGCCGGCGTTGTGCCAGCAGAGCGGGCCGAAGCTGAACGACACCGCCTTCACGCAGCCGGCGCTGTTCACCGTCAACGCGCTGGCCGAGATGTCGGTGCGCCGCACCGGCGTCGAGCCGGACTTCGTGATCGGCCACAGCCTGGGCGAGTACAACGCGCTGCTGAGTGCCGGCGTGATCGATTTCGAGACAGGCCTGCAGCTGGTGAAGATGCGCGGCGAACTGATGGCGCGGCAGAACGGCAAGGGCACGATGATCGCGGTGCTCGACCCCGATCTGGCGCAGCTGCAGGCGCTGGCTGACGAGCTGTCGCCCGATTTCTGCATTGCCAACGACAACTCGCCCAAGCAGCTCGTCTGCGCCGGCTCGGTGGCCGCGGTCGAGGGGGCCTCGCGGCGCATCACCGCCGGCAACATCGGCAAGGTCGTGCCGCTGAAGGTCAGCGGCGCGTTCCACACCCGCTTCATGGCCGATGCGGCGGCCGAGTTCCGCCAGTTCTGTGCGCGCTTCAGCTTCAAGCCCGGCCGGCTGCCGGTGGTCTCGAACCTGAGCGCCCGGCCGCACGATGGGCGCGACTGGCCCGAGCGCCTGGCCGAGCACCTGACCCGGCCGGTGCAGTGGCGCCAGACCCTGGCCTACCTGCGCCAGCAAGGGCCGATGCTGTTCCAGGAAGTCGGCCCCGGCACGGTGCTGACCACGCTGGCCAAAGCCAACCTCACTCTTCATTGAACGGGAGTCCACCTCAAATGTTCGAGACCATCACCCAGTCCCATGTCGAACGCCTGCGCGAGCATCCGTTCATCCAGCGCTGCCGCGAAGGCACCATCACGCGGCACGAGCTGAACGTCTTCCTGGCCCAGCAGGCCAAGTACAGCGGCTACTTCACCCGCTACCTGTGCGCGCTGATCTCCAACCTGCGCGACAACGACGACGTGATGCGCCTGGCCGAGAACCTGGCCGAGGAGCTTGGCTTCGGCGACGAAGCCGGCGAACCGCACGCCAAGCTGTTCGCGCGCATGCTGTCCGAGCTGGGCGTGCACCAGCACGAGGTGCCGACCTTCCCCGAGACCGAGCACCTGATCGACACCGCGCTGCACTACTGCAAGCAGCGCAACCCGGCTTACGGGCTGGGCGCGCTGTGCCTGGGCGCCGAGGCCATCGTGGCACCGCTGTACAGCGACATCATCGAGGGCTTCCTCGCCAACGGCGTCAAGCGCGAGCAGCTGAAGTTCTTCGAGATCCACGTCGAGTGCGACGACGACCACGCCGAGACGATGCGGCAGATCCTGCTGCGCATGCAGTCCGAGCGGCCGCAGGACGCGGCGCTGATCCTCGAAGGTGCGCAGGCCATGATCGATGCGCGCCTGGAGTTCTTCAACGGTGTCCTGGATGGAGCACAGCAAGCATGTCACTGAGCGCCACCCATTCGTCGGGCGATTTCGCCAAGGTCCCCGCCGCGCTCGACGCGACGCTGCCGGACCGGCTGCTGCACGCCGACGTCGTCGGCAACACCCATGTCGGTGACCGCGACTTCTCGCAAGAGCGCCGGCACCAGGTCAACGTGGTCGACCTGCCCTCGAAGGTCATCAGCATGACCGTCGGCGGCCTGGAGCCGGGGCAAAGCACGCGCAAGCACCGGCACAACTACGAGACGCTGATCTATGTGCTCGAAGGCGAGGGCAAGTCGGTGATCGGCGAGCGCGAGGTGGCGTGGAAGCGCGGCGACGCGTTCTACGTCCCGGTCTGGGCCTGGCACCAGCACATCAACCTCAGCCCGCAGCACAAGGCCACCTACCTCGCCTGCGAGAACGCGCCGCACCTGCAGAACCTGGGCGTTGCCCTGCGCGAAGAGGCCTGAGCGCCTTCACCTATTGATCGCCAACCGAGACCCATCATGTCAAAACTGACCGCGAGCGCCACCGCGCTCCAAGACACCGCCGTGGCCGATGTGGACGTGGCACCCCCCGTTGCGGCGACGCCGAAGGCCACCCCGCCGGCCGTTGCAGCGCTGCCTGACCCGAACCCCGCGCCGCTGAAGGCAGGCGGCGTTCATTGGTGGTTCGATGCGCGCAAGCTGCCGAGCAAGCGCATCTTGCCGGTCGTCGAGCAGAGCAACTGCACCCACATCGTGGTCGACCACGCCCAGCACCGCGCGTTCGCTACCGCGAAGCAGAAGGTCGTCGTCGTCGATGCGTCGGCGCAGCTGAAAGACCTCGAGCCCGGCGCCTGGGTGATGACGCGTGAAGAGCCGCTGCGCCGCCAGGCCGCCGCGCTCGGCCACCAGGCGGGCCTGTTCATCGACGTGATGGACCTGGAGCGCGAGTTCCCGTACTGCATCGAGGTCTGCGAGCGCGGCGACGACTTCGTCGTGATCGACATCGAGCATGCCACCTACATCCCGTACGAGCTGCTGCTGGCCAAGACCGAAGGCAAGCCGACCAAGATCTTCCGCAACGTGCCGATCAAGGGCCTGCAAGGCGTGGTCGACGACATCAACCAGTCGCTGAACGCCTTCGCGACGATGGAGCACGGCATCGGTGTCGTGCTGCGCACCGAGCACGCCGAGGTGGTCGAGAACCTGTCGCAGCGCATCGAGCAACGCCGGGACACGCGCATCCAGCTGGTCAAGGCACGGGTCGAAGAGGTGCAGCACACGGGGCTGGGCCACCGCGTCTGCGTCGACTGCACGTCGATGATGTCGGTCGAAGAGGGGATGATCGTCGGCTCGACCGGCTGGGGGGGGCTGTTCGTCTGCTCCGAGACACACTACCTGCCGCACATGAACCTGCGCGAGTTCCGCGTCAATGCCGGCGCGGTGCACTCGTACATCTGGGGCCCGGACGACAACGTCAAGTACCTCAACGAGATGCAGGCCGGCGCCGAGGTGCTGTGCGTCGACCTGCACGGCAATTCGCGTGTCGTGACGGTGGGTCGGGCCAAGATCGAGCGGCGGCCGATGCTGAAGATCCGCTGCAGCGTCGGGCTCGACAGCGTGACGCCCGAGCTGCGCGATGCCGTGCTGTCGGCGAACGCCGCCAAGCGCGCGGTCACGCCCAGCCAGGAGACGGTGGCGCTCGAAGACCCGAACCGCGTCTACATCAACGCCTTTCTGCAGAACGACTGGCATGTGCGCCTGATGGGCGCGGACGGCAAGGTGCGGCACGCGACGCTGGTGCAACCGGGTGACGAGCTGCTGGCGCATGTGGCGCTGCCGGGGCGGCACACCGGCCTGCGGATCACCGAACACATCATCGAGCAGTAGCCCTGCGGGACGAGCGACTGCGTCGGCCCTGTGGGGCCGGGCATCGCTCGCCGCAGAACATCAATCAGGGAGCCATGATGAAGGACGACATCGTCGACCTGCGCAGCGACACGCTCAGTCGACCCACCCCGGCCATGCTGCAGGCGATGGCGCAGGCCGAGACGGGGGACGATTGCTTCGGCGAAGACAAGACGGTCCACGCGCTGGAAGAGCACGTGGCGGGCCTGTTCGGCAAGGAGGCCGCGCTGCTGATGCCCACCGGCACGATGAGCAACCAGGTGGCGCTGCGTGTGCTGGTCGATCGCGGCAACGAAGTCATTTGCGACGCCAGCCACCACATCAATTTTTTCGAGGCGGCGCAGACGGCCGATTTCAGCGGCGTCTCGCTGAACCCGGTGCAGACGCAAGACGGCGTGCTCGATGTCGCGACGATCCAGTCCTCCAT
This sequence comes from Ideonella lacteola, assembly GCF_038066555.1. Classification (NCBI taxonomy): domain Bacteria; kingdom Pseudomonadati; phylum Pseudomonadota; class Betaproteobacteria; order Burkholderiales; family Sphaerotilaceae; genus Ideonella; species Ideonella lacteola. The sequence goes on from NZ_JBBUTG010000034.1 coordinate 37,798, forward strand.
CGAAACGCGCGCGCGCTGGAGCCACAGCTACGCCGTGCCCAAGCTGGTGTGGCACGAGAACACGGTCAACGGCCGCGGCGGGCGGGTCGTGCCGCTGGCCACGCTGCAGCAGGTGCGCGACTGGACGGCGCAGCAGGGGCTGGCCACCTACATGGACGGTGCCCGGGTGTGGAACGCCTCGGTCGCCAGCGGTGTGAGCCTGGCGCAATACGGCCAGACGGCGACGGCCCTGTCGGTGTGCTTCGCCAAGGGGCTGGGGGCGCCGATGGGCTCGGCATTGGTCGGCTCGCGCGATGTGATCACCCAGGCGCGCCGCTGGCGCAAGTGGTATGGCGGCGGGCTGCACCAGTCGGGCGTGGTGGCGGCCGCGGCGCTGTACGCGCTTCGCCATCACCTGCCGTTGCTGGCGGATGACCACGAGAACGCGCGCCACTTCGCGCTCGGGCTGATGGACACCGGTTGTGTCGACGTGGTGGTGCCGGAAACCAACATCGCGCTGTTCGACATCAGCCGCCTGGGCATCGAGCCGGGGCGTTTCGTGTCGATGGCCGACTGGCTGGGCGTCAAGTTGCTGGCCTGGCGCGGGCAGGTGATCCGTGCGGTGTTCTGCCTAAACACGACGCGCAAGCAGACCCTGAACGCGACGACGCGCATCGCCAGCCTGATCGAGCGGATCGCGGCGCGTGGCGGTGTTGCCGGCGCGGCGGCCGCCGAAGGTGCCGCGGCCAACTGGGCCGGCGTGTCGACGCCGTGAACGAGGGGCACAACATGCATGAACCGATGATGGTCAACGGCGCGCCCGACGACGTGGGCACACCCGGGCGACTGGTCCACCGGGCGCGGCGCATCGTGGTGAAGGTGGGGTCGTCGGTCTCATCCGACGACACCGACCACTGGGGCCCGATCACCGCCGACATCGCCTGGCTGCATGCGCGCGGCAAGCAGGTGGTGGTCGTCGCCTCCGGCGCGGTGGCGCTGGGCCGCGCGGCGTGGCCCCCGGTGGGCCACCGCTCGCCGAAGGAGCGGCGCGCCTGCGCCAGTGTCGGCCAGATGCGCCTGACCGCGCGGCTGCAGCACCGCTTCGAGGCCGCAGGCCTGCGCGCCGCGCAGGTCCTCGTGCGGCACGACGACCGGGTCGATCCGGCCGCGGCGCCGCGCCTGGCCGCCTTGCTGGACGACCTGTGCATCGGCGGCGTGGTGCCGATCCTCAACGAGGACGACTGCCACCGGATCGAGGGCGCCTGCTTTGCCGACAACGACCAGCTCGCGGCGTGGGTGGCCGAGGTCTGGTCGGCGCAACTGCTGGTGTTCTTGACCGACGTCGATGGCGTCTTCGACCGCGACCCGGCGAAGCCCGACGCGCAGCTGCTGCGCCACCTGGGCGCGGCGGCGCTGCACACCGTGCACGCGGGCGGGGCCGAAGCCGGAGGCAAGGGCACCGGCGGCATGCGCAGCAAGATCGAGGCGGCTCGCCTGGCGGCCAGCCAGGGCTGCAGCTCGGTGATCGCCTCGGGCGTCAGGCCCGCGCCGATCTCGGGCAACGCGCTGACCGGCCGGTGCACCGTGATCGAAGCGTTTGCCGGCCAAGCCGGCCACGACCCAAGAGCAACCCGCCGCACGGGCGAACCCGTGCGCGATGTGATGGAGGCCTGAAGGCCATGAGTTCAACCGTTGTTTTTCTCGAAGCCAACGCGACCGGCACCACCTTCGAGGCGATGCAGAAGGCCCGGGCCTGGGGCTGCCACTTGGTGTTCGTCACGATGGACCGGCCGTTCTATGCCGAGCTGGTCGACAACCCGCTCGAGCTGGCGCACGAGGTGGTCGATTGCGACACCTACGACCCGGTGGCGGTGCTGCGCGCGCTCGGCGGCATGGCGGTCGACGCGATCGTGTCGTTCGACGACTACCACCTGCCGGTGGCCGCGCTGTGCGCGATGGCGCTGGGCCTGCCGCATGCCGACGTGAACTCGCTGATGGCCGCCCGCTACAAAGACCTGATGCGCCAGCGGCTGGCCGGCTTGCCCGGTGCGGTGCGGTCGCAGGTGATGACCGAGGCCGAGTTGCAGTCGACCGACCTGCAGGCGCTGGAGTACCCGCTGGTGGTCAAGCCGATCGACGAAAGCGGCAGCGTGGCCGTGCGCCTGTGCCGCGGGCCGGCAGACGTCGAGCAGGCGCTGGCGCAGTTCGGCCAGCACCAGGTGAACCTGCGGCGCTACCGGCCCGTGCGGGCGATGCTGGTCGAGGAGTATGTCGACGGCGACGAGTACAGCTGCGAGCTGCTGTGGGACCGCCGGTGCGAGGAGTGGAGCGTCGTCGGCATCACGCGCAAGATCCTGGCGCCGCCGCCCTTCTTCGTCGAGGCGGGGCATGTGTTCCCGGCCGAGTTGCCGAACGAGCTGGCCGAGAAGATCGAGGCGCGGGTGCTGATGTGGCTGAAGGCGCTGGACCTTCGCTGTGCCGCTGCGCACATCGAGCTGCGGGTGCGCGACGGTGAGCCGACATTGATCGAGGTCAACCCGCGACTGGCCGGCGGTTTCATCACCAAGCTCGTGCTGTGGACCACCGGCATCGACATGGTGGAGCACTACCTGGCCTACCACCTGCGCGAAGCCCGCCCCGCGCCGGACCAGCCGCCGCGCCACGGCTCGGCGGCGATTCGCTTCGTGCTGTCGTCCGAGCTGCAGTCGAAGGCGCAGGCGCGCCGGATCGACGAGCTGCTGCCTGGCTTGCCGAGCGTCGTGCAGCACAAGCTGAAGGTGGCTGCCGATCCCCACAAGGCGCCGGCCCGGTCCAACTACGACCGGCTCGGCTACGTTTTGCTCGGCACCGCACCGGGCCAAGCGATCCAGTCATCGCTCGATGCGCTCGACGAGCTATTCAACTCAACACCCCAAACAGAGGAGGCTTGAATGTCCTACCGTGTCCTGGTCCTGATTTCGCGGCTCAACGAGTACCGACTGGACAACCACTCTATCGTCCCCAATGCGCTGCTGCATGCCGGCCACCAAGTCTCGGTCGGCGACATCGAGACGCTGGGCATCCGAGACAGCACGGTGATCTGCGACCTGTTCGCGCTGGACCGCGAATACCGCGACGGCGTGCCGTTCCCCGACCTGAAGCTGCAGACCGCGAGTGCGGAAGACTTCGACATCGTCTGGGTGCTCACCAACCCGCACCCGACGCTGCTGCTCGATGCCTTCCAGCTGCTGTGGGTGTTGAACCAGCGCGTGCCTTTCGTCAACGATGCGAGCGCACTGCTGTTCCTGAACAGCAAGATCACGTTGCCGGCGGCGGTCGACCGCGAGCACCTGCCGACCTCGTACGTGTCGAACAGCTTTGATGCCTTGAACGAGGTGGTGTCGGCGGACGAGAACGAGTCATGGGTGCTCAAGCCCAGCAACGAAGGCTGCGGCTCGGACGTCTACATCGTCAGCCTGAAGACCAAGAATTCGCGCGCGCTGCTGCAGTCGACCACCGGCAACGAGATCTGCCGCTACGAGATGTACGGCCGGCCGACGATCGGCCTGTCGCGCAAGTACGTGACGATGCAACGTTACGTGCCCAACGTAGTCGACAACGAGAAGCGCGTGATGCTGTCGGGCGGCGTGCCGTTCTGCGGTTTCCGCCGTTTCCACCACGAGCTGGACCACCGCGGCAACGTGACGCTGGGCAACGCCTTCGAAGGCCTGCAGCTGACGCCGGAAGAAGACCACTTCTGCCGTGCGCTGGGCCAGAGCCTGATGGACCAGGGCGTCTACTTCGCCGGCATCGACCTGGCCTACCCCTACGTGCTCGAGCTGAACCTGGCGAACCCTGGCGGGCTCAACTATTCGTTCCGGGCCACCGGCCGAGATCAGTCGTCCGAGGCGATCGAGCTGCTGTTCGCTGCGCTGGAGGCCAAGGGCCGGCTGCGACCCCGCCGCACCGAGCGCGTAGCCTCCGCGGCAGCGAATGCCGAGCGCTCCTGCGACATGGAAGTGACGCTGTGATCCTGGCCGAGGCCGGCGAGAAACCGGGCCGCCCGCCGATCGGCGGGCGCCTCGCCGTGCTTCTGGCCAGCGAACTGGCTGGTGCCCTGGGCGTCGAGTTCTTCAACCTCACGGTGGTTTGGCACTTGGTGAAGCTGCTCGGTGCGAACAGTGCCTACTACTTGGTCATCATGCTGGTGTGTGCGGTGGTGTCCGGCGTGTTCGGTGCCGGGCTGTTCGAGCGGGTGCGGCCATTCCGCTGCACGGCGGGCCTGAACGCGGTCCGCTGGGTGGCCGCCGGCCTGGCGCTCGCCTGCATCGTCGGCCACTGGATGTTGCCGTTGCTGCTGCTCGCCAGCCTGTGCATGTCGGCGTCTCGGCCGCACCTGGATGCCGCGCTGATCGGCGGCCTGAGCACGCTTGGCCTGGACGATGCGGCGATGCAGCGCGCCAATGCGTTGGTGGATAACACCGCACGCCTGTCGCGCATCGCCGGCCCCGGCGTGGCGGCGCTGATGGCGTGGACCGGCGGCGAGACGCTGGCCCTGATGCTGACGCTGGTCTGCTTTGCTGGCGCTGCCCTGTTGCAGTGGCACCTGGATCGCCAGACCGGGCCGGTCAGCCGGCCGGCCGCCGCCGAGCGGGTGTCGTACTGGAGCGGCCTGTTCTCCGGCTTTCGGCTTGCGGGCCGGTCGCCGGCGCTGGTGTATTGCTTCGTCTCGCAGATGTTCAACGCCGGGGCGTGGTACCTGGGCTTCGTCTTCTCGGCCGCCCTCGTGTTGTCTTCGGCGCCGGCATCGGGGCCGCGCCTGGGGGGGCTGGGCGGTTTTGCGGTGGCCACTCTGTGCTACGGGCTGGGCAACATCGCCGGCAACATCGTGACCTCGCGCGCGTCGATCCGTCGCCCGATGCATCTGGTGGTGGCGGGCCGCGCGGTGGCGGCCGTCGGCTACTTCCTGCTGGCCACGGCCGGGGGCGCGTTGCCGGCCATCTGCCTGTTCGCTGCGGTGATCGCTCTGGGCACACCGCCGGCCGACTTGGCCTTCCTGAAGATGCTGCAGTCGGGGCACGACTGGCACGCCGTCACCAAGCTCTATCGCGTCAAGCTCGTCGCCGAGTACGCCGGGATGCTGCTGATGATGGGCAGTGCGCCGTGGCTGTTGTCGCTGATGCCGCCAGCCGGCGTGATCACCTGCTGCGGTGTGGTGATGGCCGTGGTGGCGCTGATCGGCTACCTGCTGCTGAAGAAGAAGGTCTTCGTCTCCCCCGCCTACCTCAACCCATCTGCTCCATCGTTGTCATGAAGCTTCACCCGAACTACCTTCATTCCTGGGAAGACTACCTGCGCGAGCGCGGCAGCGACGTGCTGTCCGAGCGCGACGTGTTCCAGCGGCGCCTGTACCGGCTCAAGCGGACGATCCTGTTCCCGCCGCCGCTGTTCGACAAGCGCGCCGTCGACGAGCTGGCCGAGGCCGCGGTCGAGCTGGTGAAGATCGTCGGCTCGATCCCCGAGCGCATCTTCGGCGGTGACCACCGTGCGTGGATGCGCTTCCTGGCGATGCCGCAGGCCGATGTCGAGTTCCTCGCGCCACTGTGTCGGCCGCGTCTTATGGCGCGTGCCACCGAGTTTGCGCGACCGGACTTCCTGCCGACAGATTCTGGGCCGCGCGTCACGGAGATCAATATTTCAACGCCGATTGGCGGCATGGCCACGTGCGAGCCGTACGTCGACGAGTTCGCCAACACCGGCTTTGCGCGCCATTTGGCGAAGCAGGGCGCTTGCTTCGACACCCCGGCGACTTCAGAGCTTTGGCTGAACGCGCTGATGGCGCAGTGCCCACTCGCGCGCGTCACTGAAGCACCGATCATGTTTGAGGCATTGGCGAATCCTGACGACCGCGATGCCAGTCGCCAAGCCTTCGTGAATCTCGCGGCGCGGGCCGGATTCAATGTGATCAGTGGCCTTTTGACGGAGATCACGGTGAAGGCCGACGGCGTGTTCGTCTATGGACAGCGCATCCACACTGTTTACACGATGTTCACGTGGAATGAGCTCAAGCGCTTCGTGCCCTATTCTTTGGTGCAGGCCTTGGTGGCCGCAGAGGAGGATGGGTTGGTTGATTTCATAGGCGCGCCCGTGACTGCGCTCTTCGACCACAAGGCCAATCTGGAGTTGCTCACTTCTCCCGCCTTTGCCCACCGCTACACGGAGGCTGAACAGAGTCTTCTGAAGCGGGTTGTGCCCTTGACTTTTCGTGTGACACAGGAATCGGTAGAGCACGCGTTGGACCGCCGCGTGGATTTGGTACTGAAACCTGGGGACGAGTATGGCGGGAATGGGGTGGTATTCGGATCCAGCGTCTCACCGGAGGAGTGGGAGCGGAGGTTGCGCGAGGCTAACGCCTCCTGCCAGCTATACGTCTGCCAGGCGGTGGTCAGATCAGACTGGCGGCACGACGTGGCAATGCCGGGGGGCCGTCGCCGCTATGTGGCCTGCCTGGGGCCGATGGTGTTTGGCGGCGTTTACGCCGGGTTGGCGGTGCGGCAGACAGTGCAAGGGGGCGACACGCCCGTGATCAATGTCGCCAACGGCGCCGAGGAAGGGTGCGGACTGTCAGTCTGGTAATGGACTCTATCGAGTATCTCTTGCACAGCAGGCGGGAGTTTGCCGTCGCTGTTTCGTGTTGGGGAGGCGCATTGGCGTTGAAGTGCGAGTCGCCTCGGCTGCCGTCCCAATTCGTTGAGAAAGGCGAAGATGTCCCTTCGGCGCAGTCAAATGAGCCCCGCTCGCTAGGAGAGCGGGGCGAAGCTGGTAAGCGAAGTCGCCGTCGCTTTTGGTCTCGAGCTTCCTACCGGTCACTGGCGAATCGCGTGCGCTGGATCGCAGCTTGAAGTCGGGCACCAGGCCGGCCTGCTCACGGCCTTGGACGAACTGGTCATTGACCGCCCTTGAGATCTCGTCGTAGACCTTGTTCCATTGCGCGTTGTTGGCCGAGTCGTAGCGAGCAAAGGCCAGGATGTGGCCGGCCATGAAATCGGACGAGCGCGTGTAGTTCAGATCGGCCCCGCGCGTCCAGTCGCCCACGTTGAGGTTGGAATAGGCGGGGCTGACATCGCACTTCAGGATGTCGTGCCTCACCTCCAGCGCACGGTAAGCAGCCGGGGAACACATATTGACCGAGGCGGAGCGTTCGGTCAGATAGCTGGCACCCAGTGGTGCGGCAGCAGTTCGCCGATGTTGCAGGCCCGTTGCGTAGGCAGCCTCTGCAG
>NZ_JBBUTG010000035.1:0-37843 GCF_038066555.1 Ideonella lacteola
CTCGCCGAATCGGCGCCCAAGAGCTCGGGCTGAAGCCGTTTCTGGCATCTCGAGCCCAGATTCCGTGTTCTTCAGCGTCCATGCACGTCGCGCCATGCTTTGTGCAGACCATCCTTAGAGGACATGGTTTACGCTGAAGCCAATGAAGCGATAGAAGGATTCTGTCGGCGCGAGCGGTGTGCATACCTTCCGGTGCTGACCCCTCTTCTTTGGCACGAACACCCGCAGGTTTTCAGGTCGGTGATCGGGCACTTTGTTGAGATAGATTGTGACGACGGTGCTCTGGATGTGATTGCCCAGCACCTGCTGGAACCCGGCATCCGAAACGCGAAGGACTTTGGTTTCCAGTCGCCGACGGCCCATGATCTGTGCGAATACCTTGACCAGTGGGCCAATCCAGCCAAAGCTGAGCTGCATAGACGCCGAGCGGCTCAGATCGCCCGCCAGGCCATCGTCGAATCGTTGGACTCGGACAACCCTGCCGAGCGCCTGGCAATTGTCCGAAATAGCTGGTTGTCAGCCGGCGCGCTGATTCGTGCGATATGCCAATTCCCCGTAGATGGGGCCGCCGGTGTGCTAGAGCGCGTTGCGCTCAACAGCAACCTGGAACCGAGGTTGCGCGCAGAGGCCTTGCTGCGGTATAAGGCCCTCACAGGCATCACGCTGGCAGCTCGGAAACAGTTGATCAGCGAGTTCTTCGCATTGGATTCCGGCCCCGTCGAAATCACAGGGAATTTTATTGGAAGCCTGGTCGCCCATGATTTGGTGACAATGGAGGAACTTGCGCATGGGGCCGCAAATCCAAAGTGGACCGGTGGCGTTGTGGAAGCGATTTCTCAATGGCTCAGCCGCGACAAAATAGAGAATGTCGCAACTGTCGCGGTGAGGGGACTACGTGTCGCCTTGGCTACATTGAGTCAGAAACTGTCGTCCGACACCGAAGAGATCCGCTATGTGGTTGAGTGTCTACGAGCACTACCGCGAACACCGGACGACGACGCGGGGATTCGACAGTCATTGCAGTCGGCTCTTGCGTCTGCCGGACACATGGCTGACCGTCCGTGGGTTGCTAAGGAGGTGATGACCATGCTGTTGGCATTTAACGGGGGCGCCGCACTTGATTTAGACACCATGAATCCATGGGATGCCATGCAGGAGCATTGGCGGCGTGAAAACATCTATTGGCAAAGCGCTCTGCAATTGCTTGTGGAGGCAGGTGCCATCAGCCCCGAACGCCGGCTTGTTTTACCGCAGAGAATCTCCGAGACAACAATGGCCGACATACATGATCAACTGGAATCAGTCTTGCGCTCAGGTGGTAGGGGCTGCCATAAGTGGCTGAACAGCACGTCTTATGAACATCGCCACGATGAGCTGTTTTCATCGTTTGTCTCCCTCGCACACCAACCCATGGTACTGGACAGCGTGGTGCAGTCAGGTGGAATGGAAATTTCAATCACCGCTGACGACGCCCAACCTCGAGAGGCGAAGGACTATGGCATTCCGGTTCTTTCCACAGAAGGCACCCGGATGCAGGTGGTGGCTTCATTTCAGGGGAAATCATTCAAGTTTTACGCACATCCCAATGGAACCTACACGGATGCCTGGGCCGTCCTCCACGCGTTCAACCAATTCATGGCGCAACTTGGGCGATCAGAAAGAGCTTTTTGGCTCGGCAGTGAGCAGGAAGGCGAAGACGAAGGTTTATTTGTTTGTGCGTTACCGGATAAATTCTTGGCGGCCTGCGAAAAATTGCGCATTCCGTTGCGCGACAGCAATGCGGCGCGTCGAAAACCATTCGACGATGAGCAAACCAACTAACCCTTTAAACCGCGAGAAAATTAAATGCAAAAAAAAGCTTTAGTTGTAACGATCGAATTCGAAACTGAGTCTTACCCGCACTCTTTGAGAGCCCTGCTTGACCATCGGCAACGCTGTATCGACACAGAACCCGGCACACTGCAATTCGAAGTGCTGGAACCTGAGGGGAACAAGAACACGGTCATCTTGTTCGAGGTGTACGCCAATGCGGCGGCACTCAACGACCACAACTCGGGCCACAGCTTGGCGCTGTTCAAAGAACAGGTCGGGTCATCTATCAAAATGGCCTCACACCGATCTGCCGCGGTCATAGACTGACTCTTGGGCAGCAATACTAGGCCCTGTCAAAACATTCCCAGAGAAAAATAGACCTCCAAATCATGCGTCAATTCATCACTGAAGGCCCCGGCCTTCCGAAGTGGAGTGCCCCCATCAGCCATGCCGTCGTCGTTGGCAACATCTGTCATTTGAGCGGCCAACTGTCCGTGAATGAGTCGGGTGAGTATGTTCCAGCCAGTGCACTTGAGGAAGCCAAGATGGCCTTTGGCAATCTGTTTGCGGCGGTCCGGGCGTCCGGCTTCTCGATCGACGACATCACTTTCATCGACATCGCATTTTCGGATCTGAAGGACATTTCCGACATCAATGCGTTATATGCCGAACTCTTCCCCGAGGGCCGACGGCCCGCACGAACGGTATATCAGGCAGCAGCGCTGCCGTTCGGGGGAAAGGTCAAGGTGTGCGGGGTGGCCGTTCGAGATTGATGGCACATCGCTGCAGGCTCTTCTGGCGGAAGAAGAGTGAGAGCGAAAATCATTTGGGGCGCCCCGAGGACAAGCCGTCAATCGATCACGATCGAACCATCAATCCGGGAGCACCGCGCCCGGCGATTGGGCCAGATTCAACTTGAACCGATGGTGTTTCAACCCGTCGCGCCGCGAGCCGTATAACCCAAACAAGCAACGACCATCGCCCGATGAATCGTCTGTGGGTGACCCGATCCCTCGGGCGAGTCACCTCCGGATTGACCGAGGTGAACTCTTGAATTGATTGGTCGGGGTGAGATGATTCGAACATCCGACCCACTGCTCCCAAAGCAGTTGCGCTACCAGGCTGCGCTACACCCCGACGAAGCTGCGCATTGTAGCCGTGTGCGGCGACATGGCATCGGTGCGGCGCGTTGCATTTCAGCCAATCAGCGAGCGCCCCGCGCAAGGGCAGAAGCCTCAGAGCGCGGTGGACGAGACCACGATGCCGTCTTCGTCGGCGTAGAGCCAGTCGCCGGGGCGTATCCAGGTGCCCTGGATGCGCACGGGCTCGTCGAGGCTGCCCTCTTCCCGTTTGTACGAGGGCATGGGGCAATGCCCGAGGGCGAAGATGCCGACGTCGGCGGCGCGCAATTCGGCCAGATCGCGCACGACGCCGTTGATCAGCACGCCCGCCCAGCCGTGTTGGGCGGCGAAGCCGGCCAGGTTGCCGCCCAGCAGCGCCCGCTGCATCGAGGCGCCGCCGTCCACCACGATCACCCGGCCGTCTCCCGGCGTCTGCAGCAGCTCACGCAGTTTGGCGTTGGCCTCGTGGCAACGCAACGTGCGCACCGGCCCATGAAACGCCATGCGTCCGCCGTACGAGCGAAATACGCCAGGCAGCACGCGGAAGTCGTCGCTGGCCGAATCGCGAAAGCGATCGCACAGATCGCAGGTCGAGATGGTGGGGGTGGCCATGGTGGGTAATCCAAGCAAGCTTCAAGCCGGCGGATTCTCGCGCCGGGCTGGCGCCACCGGCTGGTGTTCCCGCACCGACTTGAGGATGATCGATGTGCTGGTGACCGAGAGCTCGCAAAAGCGCGAGACCACCGCATCGAGGTGCTCGACATCGGTCACGGCGATGTCCAGCACCCAGCTGTCTTCGCCGGTCACGTTGTACGCGTTGACAACTTCGGGCGTCTCGTTCACCAGGCGCACGATGCGGTCGAATTCAGTGCGCCCCACTCGGATCACCGCGCGAATGCCGTAACCCAGCGCTTTGAGGTTCACCGTGGCGCGGTATCCGGTGATGACGCCGCCCGCCTCCAGCTTGCGCACTCGCTCGGTCACCGCGGGTTGAGACAGGTGCACGCGGCGCCCCAGCTCGGTCATGGACAGGCGAGCGTCGGCTTGCAGTTCCGCCAGGATGCGGGCGTCGTAGGCGTCGAGTTCGGGGGCAGGCATTTGCAAAGCATAGCGCCGGTTCGACCATGAAATCAAAGGCTCATCCAAATCCGGACCTTGGACTTCCCATGGATCGGGCTGGATGACTTGCCTAACATTTCGCCCCATGACGACCACCATTGCCACCCGCCCGCCGCTGCTGGGCCTGTCGCCGTTGCTGATCGCCTGCTTGGCCGCCACCTGGCTGGTCTGGGGCTCGACGTATCTCGCGATCAAGTATGCGCTGCTGAGCTTTCCGCCCTTCTTCCAGATGGGCACACGCTTTCTCACCGCCGGAGCGATCCTTCTGGCATGGATGCGATGGCGCGGCGCCGCGTTGCCCACGGGGGTTCAGTGGCGCAATGCTTTGATATGCGGCACCTTGATGCTGGGCGGCGGCATGGGCGGCACCGCAGTGGCTGAAACCTCGGTGGGTTCGGGGCTGGTGGTGGCGTTCATCGCCGTGCTGCCGCTGATGATCGCGCTGGTGAACCTCTGCTACGGCGTGACGCCGGGCAAGATGGAAAGTGCCGGCATCGCCGTGGGCGTTGTCGGCGTGATGATGCTCACCCAGGGCGACAGCTTCCAGGCCTCGACCCATGGGCTGATCGCGGTGACGGTGGCCTGCCTCACCTGGTCGATCGGCAGTGTGCTGAGCCAGCGCACCCTGCCCTTGGCCCCCGGCGCGATGGGCTTCGCCAGCGAGATGCTGTGTGGCGGCGTGGTGTTGATGGGCATGTCCGCCTTCGCGGGCGAGACGCCCACGTGGCCGCCTCAGCCCGAGGCGGTGGCGGCCTGGGTGTACCTGGTGGTCTTTGGCTCGCTGATCGCGTTCAACGCCTACATGGTGTTGCTGGCGAAAGCCTCGGCGGGGCTGGCATCGAGCTACGCTTTCGTCAACCCGGTCATCGCGATGCTGCTGGGCGTGGTCATCGCCAACGAGACCGTCACCGGTTTCGAGTGGGCCGCGGTGGCAGTGGTGCTGGCCGGCGTGGTGCTGCTGGTGGGCAGCCGTACGCGGGAAGAGCCGGGGCACTGACCGGCACCCCAGCGTTTTTCACCCGCCACCGGGGCCCCGCCGATGCAGCATCGCTGCCGTGTTGGGGCCTGGCGGCGTGGAGCACCCAAGGTGATTCGGCTGATGCGGTCTCGGCGTCGTTCGCCGATCAGGGCTTCTGCCGTGCCAACCGTGCCAACCTTGCCAAAGCGGCCTCGCGGATGGCGCTGAGCGTGCCGCGGGTGTGGCTCACGTCCGTGTCCAGCTTCAGGTGGATCAGGCTGGGCTGGCCCGAATCCAGCGCGGCCGCGAGCGCGGGCTCGAAGGCCTCGGTGCTGCCCACGGTCTCGGCGCGCCAGCCATAGGCCCGCGCCAGCGCAGCGAAATCTGGGTTGGCCAGGTGAGTGCCGCTGACGCGCCCGGGGAACTCGCGCTCCTGGTGCATACGGATGGTGCCGTAGCTGCCGTTGTCGACCACGATGCTGATCAGTCGTCTGGCGCCATGTGCCATCGCCGTGGCCAGCTCTTGCCCGTTCATCAGGAAATCGCCATCGCCCGTGAGGTTGATGACCACCCTCTGCGGCTGGGTGAGGCTCGCCGCCACCGCGGCCGGCAAGCCGTACCCCATGGAGCCGGCCGTGGGCGCCAACTGGGTCTTGCCGGCCAGGGCCAGCCCGCGGTAATGCAGGTAGCGATGCAGCCAGCCGGCGTAATTGCCGGCGCCATTCGTGTAGATGGTGTCGGCGGGCACCAGGCGCTCGATCGTCTTGATGACCACCGCCATGTCCAGCGGCGCCACCGGCGGGTGCTCGCGGTTGGCCTCGTAGTCGGCGTGCGCCGCTGCCGTCCATGCGCCCCAGGGGACCTGCGGCGGCGCGGCCATCGATTCCAGCGCCTTGCCGGCGCAGCTGAGCGAGGCCTGCAACGCGATGTCAGGGGTGTAGACCCGCCCCAATTCCTCGGCCCCCGGGTGCAGGTGCACCAGCACCTGGCGCGGCCGCGGCGGCGTCAGCAAGGTATAGCCGCTGGTTGTCATCTCGCCCAGGCGCACGCCGACCGCGATGACGAGGTCGGCTTCGTCGCGAATCCGCTGGGCCAGCTTCGGGTTGATGGCGATACCCACGTCCCCGGCGTATTGCGGGTGCAGGTTGTCGAAGGTGTCCTGGAAACGGAAGGCGCAGCCCACCGGCAGTTGCCAGTTCTCGGCAAAACGCCGCAAGGCCAGCGCGCTGTCGCGCGTCCACCCGTGGCCGCCCACCAGCAGGAACGGCCGCTGCGCTGCCACCAACCGCGAACGCAGATCGCGCAGCGCGCCCGGCGCCGGCCACGCTTCGGCCGGCTCGACGCGCGGCAGCACGGGCGCGGTCGTCGGCGTGGTGAGCAGGTCTTCCGGCAGCGCCAGCACCACCGGCCCCGGCCGGCCTTGCATCGCCACATGAAAGGCCCGGGCGATGTACTCGGGCAGGCGGTTGGCATCGTGCACTTCGGCCACCCACTTGGCCATGCCCAGCGTGCCGGGGCCGAAGACCTGGCGGTAGTCCAGCTCCTGGAAGGCCTCGCGGTCACGCTGGTCTGAGGCCACCTGGCCCACCAGCAGGATGAGCGGCACACTGTCCTGGAAGGCGGTGTGCACGCCGATCGCCGCATTGGTGGCGCCCGGGCCGCGGGTGACGCAGCACACGCCGGGCCGGCCGGTCAGCCGCGCATGGGCATCGGCCATGAAGGCGGCGCCGCCCTCTTGCCGGCAAATGACGAATCGGATCTGGTCGCGGTGCTCGTGCAGGCCGTCCAGCACGGCAAGGTAGCTCTCGCCCGGCACGCCGAAGACGGTGTCGACACCCTGGGCGACGAGCGCCTCGACCAGCGCATGGCCGGCGAGGCGTGAAGAGGTGGTTTCAGACATGCGCGGCACTGTAGCGCCGCGCCAGGCTCACCGAACGCGGCGACGGAAGATGCCGACCAGGCTGGCGGCGGTGATGCCCATCACCAGCGCCAGGGCCGAGCCGTAGAAGATGCCCTGGGCGTGACCGCGATCGAGCAGCGCGCCGAACACCGGTGCAGCGAGTGCGAAGCCGATGTCCAGCCCCGAATAGACCGTGCCGTAGACACGCCCGGTGGCGCCGGGTGGCGCGGCGCGCTTGATGAGCATGTCGCGCGAGGGGCCGGCCAAGCCGGTGCCGAAGCCGGCGATCGCCGCCACACCCGCGGCAGCGACGCCCGGCAGCCAGCCCGTACCAGCGAGCATCAGCAAGGCCGCGGCACCCGCCATCGCGAAGCCGATGTTGCGTTCCAGCGCCTGCGATCTCGAGACCAGGAAACCGCCGACCACCATGCCCACCGCACCGCACAGCATGTAGCCCGTCACGACGAAGGCGGTGATCGAGTCGGGCAAGCCGTACATCGATTTCAGGGCCGGGCTGGCAAAGCTCTGGATGGCGCTCAGCGCCGCGGTGGTGAAGAAGAAGAACGAGAAGCACAACCACACCGACGGCAGCCGCAGGAACGCCATCGGGTGTTCGGCGGGCACCGCCACGGCGCCGGCCTTCTCATGGGCCCACTCGCCACGCCGATCGTCGATCGCGTCGCGGTAAAGCACCAGCAGCATCAGCACCGCGCCCGCCACCAGGGCGCAACCCACGTAGGCCATGCGCCAGTTGCCGGTGGCCTCGGTGAGGCCGATGAGGAACACCGGCGCCAACGCCCAGCCCAGGTTGCCCGAGATGCCATGCACCGAGAAGGCATGCCCCAGCCTGGGCTGCGACACACGCTTGTTGAGGATGGTGAAGTCCACCGGATGGAAAGGCGAGTTGCCCAGCCCGGCCAGCGAGGCGGCGAGCATCAGGCCAGCAAAGCCGTTGGCGCTGGCCGCCGCCAGCGCGGCCAAGATGAAGCTGCACAGCGCCGCATAGAGCACCGGCCTGGCACCCGTGCGATCGACCAGGAAGCCGGCCAACGCCTGGCCGATGCCCGAGATGACGAAGAACGTGGTCACCAGCAGCCCCAGCTCCGAGTAGCTCAGGCCGAACTCGGTCTTGAACACCGGGATCAGCGGCGGCAGCAGCATGTGAAAGAAGTGCGAGCAGCCATGCGCGAGGCCGATCAGCCCGATGGTGGCGAAGTCGCGCCGAGCGGTGTCGGCCGCGGGCAATGGGACGGTGACTGAATTCATGGGCTCACTGTAGGCAGGCCGGCCTCGTCAGGGTTACGATAGTTCGACAAGTTCTATCGAATTCATGCCAAAGACCTCCCTGCCCCGCCGCTCGCGCACCAGCCTCCCCCCTCTGGACCCGATGCGCTACGAGCCGACGCCCGGACGCCCCATCCGCGGCAAGGCACGGCACATGGCCCACCAGATGGACATCCAGCCGCACTGGCATTCGTGGGCTCAACTGGTGTTCTCGGTCACCGGTGCCGTGCGCGTCTCGGCCCAAAGCGACGGGCCGGACAGCAGCTACCTCGTGCCGCCATCGCGCGCCGTGTGGATCCCCCCGGGCGTGGTGCATGCGGTGACCGCCGTCGAGCAGGCCGATCTGCGAACGCTGTATCTGCACGCCCAGGCGGTGGGGGCGCTCTGCGCCGGTGGCAGCGATTGGTCGCGCTGCCGCGTGCTGGAAGTGACGCCCCTTCTGCGCGAGCTGGTGCTTCAGCTGGCCATCGAGCCCGATGCGGCCCCCGACACCGACGCCGACCGGGCCCGTGAACAAGGCATCAGCACACTCATCCTCGACGAGCTTCGGCGCGCCCGCAGCCTGCAGCTGGGCCTGCCGCTGCCGCGCGAGGGCCGGCTGCGCCGGGTCTGCGAGGCGATGCTGGACGAGCCGCTGCGGCATGCGGACATCGAAGGCTGGGCCGCCGAAGCGGCCACCAGTGCCCGCACTCTGTCGCGCTGGTTCACCGACGAGCTGGGCACCAGCTACGGGCAATGGCGCCAGCAGTTGCTGCTGGCCAAGGCCCTGGCCATGGCCGCGCGCAAGCAACCGATGCGTCTGATCGCGGCAGAGCTCGGCTACGCCAGCCCCAGCGCCTTCAGCGCGATGGTCACGCGCGCGGTCGGCATGCCGCCGAGCCGCTTCTTCGCCGAAGCCTGACCGAGCCGCAAGACCCCTTCCGCCGCCCACGGTGGCGCCCCACCTAGAATTTCCCCATGACAGAAGCCGTCTACGACTACACCCGGCAAGATGCGACCGGCGCCACCTGCACCGCGCACGCCTGGGCCAAGGTGCCGCCGCCCTTGACGCGGCCGCAACGTGAAGAACTCAAGGCCAAGGCCGCCGCGTTGCTGAAAGCGAAGAACGCGGTGCTGGTCTCGCATTACTACGTTGAAGACGATCTGCAGGACCTGGCCCTGGAAACCGGCGGCTGCGTGGCGGATTCGCTGGAGATGGCGCGCTTCGGCCGCGACCACGCCAGCCAGACACTGGTGGTCGCCGGCGTGCGATTCATGGGCGAGTCGGCCAAGATCCTGTCGCCCGGCAAGCGGGTGCTGATGCCCGACCTGGACGCCACCTGTTCACTCGATCTGGGTTGCCCGCCGGATGATTTCGCGCGCTTTTGCGATGCGCACCCGGACCGGCAGGTGGTGGTCTACGCCAACACCAGCGCCGCCGTGAAGGCCCGGGCCGATTGGATGGTGACCAGCTCTTGCGCGCTGGCCATCGTGCAGCACCTGAAAGACAGCGGGCAGAAGGTGCTGTGGGCACCCGACAAGCACCTGGGCCGCTACATCCAGCAGCAGACGGGTGCCGACATGCTGCTGTGGAACGGAGCCTGCATCGTGCACGACGAGTTCCGGGCCACCGAGCTGGAACTGTTGAAAGCCGATCACCCCGGTGCGATGGTGCTCGTGCACCCCGAATCGCCCGAAGCGGTGGTGAAGCTCGCCGATGTCGTGGGCTCGACCTCGCAGATGCTCAAGGCGGTGGTCGACGGTGCCGCGAAAGAGTACATCGTCGCCACCGACAACCAGATCATGCACCGCATGCGTCAGCTCGCCCCGGGCAAGACTCTGATCGAAGCCCCCACCGCCGGCAACTCGGCCACTTGCAAGAGTTGCGCGCACTGCCCCTGGATGGCGATGAACGGCCTGCAGGGTGTGATCGACTGCCTGGAACGCGGCGCGGGCGAGATCCACGTCGACCCGACCATCGGCCGCCAGGCGGTGCGCTGCATCGACCGCATGCTTGACTTCGTCGCGAAGAACCCCAGCGCCCTCGCCCCGCGCGTGCAAGGCATGGTCAAGGGCATTGGAGCCGCATGATGTTCGATCACGACGAATCGCTGGACGAAGCCCGCGCCCGCAACGTGCGCGACGCGCTCTTCGAAGACATCGGCCGCGCCGACTGGACCGGCCTGCTCGTGCCCGCCGGCCGGCGGGTGAAAGCCCGCGTCATCGTGCGCGAAGAGGCGGTGCTGTGCGGTCGCGATTGGTTCGACGCCTGCCTGACGGCGCTCGATGCCCAGGGTCGCGTCGATTGGCGCTACGCCGAGGGCGCGACGATGGCCTCAAACACGCCGGTGTGCGAGATCGAGGCCGATGCCCGGGCGCTGCTCTCGGCCGAGCGGCCCGCTTTGAATTTTCTGCAGCTGCTGTCTGCGACAGCCACGGTCACGCGGCGCCATGTGGATGCGATCGAAGGTGCTTCGCCCAACCCTCGGGGCTGCGCAGTGCTCGATACCCGCAAGACCATTCCAGGGTTGCGGCAAGCTCAGAAGTATGCGGTGCGTGTCGGCGGGGGCCAGAACCAACGGCTGGCGCTGTGGCATGGCATCCTGATCAAGGAGAACCACATTGCTGCGGCCGGCGGCATTGGCCCGGTGCTGCGAAACGCCCGTGAGTTGAATGCGGGGGTCGAGATCCAGATCGAGGTCGAATCGCTCGCCCAGTTGCAAGAAGCCCTCGACCACGGGGCCACCAGCGTGCTGCTGGACAACTTCAACCCCCAGCAGATGCGCGACGCCGTCGCACTGACGGCCGGACGCGCCCTGCTGGAAGCCTCAGGTGGCATCACGCTCGAAGGCTTGCGCGAGATCGCCGCCACCGGCGTCGACCGCATCTCGATCGGCAAGCTCACCAAGGACGTCATCGCCATCGACTACTCGATGCGCGTGCTCGACCGGCTGTCCGCCTGACTCTGGGCCCCAAAAGTCACGCATTTCCGATGGACCGACCGCGGCCGAACAGTGACACTGCCAGCCTGTTCGATTGGGTTTGACGCACCACGCCATGGACACCGCCTCGATCCACAACTTCTACGAAAAGCCCGTCTTCGCCACCGTGCTCGATCAGGCGCAGCATTACCCGCACCTGCAAGGCAATGACGACACGCTGGCCGACATCGCCTGTGTGGCCCTGAACCGGCTGCCGCCGCGCTACATCCGCCACGACGTGGATTTCGCCTTCTTCCAGACGGAGCAAGAGCGCACGGAATCCGAACGCGCGGTGCAAGAAGCCGTCGAATTCGCTTTCGGATTCGTGCAGGCTCGCAACGCGATGCGCGCCCGGCGCTGATCTCACCCGAGCGCTGCCGTCTCCCTCTGGTGACGGGCCGGCGCAACGGCCGGGCCTTCAACGCCCATCCACGCCCCTCAACGCCCGACCACGGCAGACGCTCACGCAGCGCTGCTTCGTGCCGGCCGGGTGAGCACTGTCGGGAAACTGACGGGCAGAGTCTGCGGGAAGTCGCGGCTGTAGTGCAGGCCCCGGCTTTCGTGGCGGACGAGCGCGGAGCGCACGATCAACTCCGCGCACTCCACCAGGTTGCGCAGCTCCAGCAGATCGCGCGTCACCCGGAAGTTGGCGTAGTAATCGTCGATCTCGCTGCGCAGCAATTCGATGCGGTGCAGCGCCCGCTCCAGCCGCTTGGTGGTGCGCACGATGCCGACGTAGTTCCACATCAGCAGGCGCAACTCATCCCAGTTGTGCGAGATCACCACCTGCTCGTCGGCGCTTTCGACCAGGCTTTCGTCCCACGCCGGCACCGGCGGCACGGCGGCTTGGGCGCTCTTGAGGATCGAGGTGGCGCAGGTCCGGCCGATCACCACGCATTCGAGCAATGAATTGCTGGCCAGGCGATTCGCCCCGTGCAAGCCGGTGTAGGTGGCTTCTCCCACCGCATACAGGCCCGGCAGGTCGCTGCGGCCCTCGAGGTCGGTCACCACCCCACCGCAGGTGTAGTGCGCCGCCGGAACCACCGGAATGGGCTGGCGCGCGATGTCGATGCCCAGCGACATGCACCGGGCATGGATCGTCGGGAAGTGCTCTTTGAGGAACGCTTCGCCCAGGTGCGTGGCATCGAGCCACACATGGTCGACGCCATGCTTCTTCATTTCGAAGTCGATCGCCCGGGCGACGATGTCGCGCGGCGCCAGCTCGGCCCGTTCGTCGTGTGCGGGCATGAAACGCGGGCCCCACGGCTCTTCCGGCGTGGCATGGCCATTGGCCGGCAGGCGCAATACCGCCCCCTCGCCGCGCAGCGCCTCGGTGATGAGGAAGCTGCGCTCCTGGGGGTGGTACAGGCAGGTGGGGTGGAACTGGATGAACTCCATGTTCGCCACCCGGCAGCCGGCCCGCCACGCCATCGCGATGCCGTCGCCGGTGGCCGTGTCGGGGTTGGTGGTGTAGCGGTAGGTCTTGCCCACGCCCCCGGTGGCCAGCACGACCGCGCGCGCGGGCAAGGTCTCGACGCGCTGGCGGTCGATGTCCAGCGCGTAGACGCCATGGCAGCGTGGCGGCACGCCTTCGCGCTTGAGGTGTCGCTCGGTGATCAGATCCACCGCCATCCATCGCTCGCGCAGTGTCACCTTCGGGTGGGCTCGGGCTCGTGCCAGCAGCGCTTCGTGGATGGCGCGGCCGGTTGCGTCCGCGGCGTGGGCGATCCGGCGCACGGCGTGGCCGCCCTCGCGGGTGAGATGCAGGCCCAGCGGGCCGCTCGGGTCGGGGGAGAACGGCACGCCCTGCTCGACCAGCCATTCGATGGCCTCGGGGCTGTGCTCGGCGATGAAGCGGGCGGTCTGCTCGTCCACCAGGCCTGCGCCCGCATCCTGCGTGTCACGCACATGCGACTCGACGCTGTCGTCCGAGCCGAGCACGCCGACGATGCCGCCCTGCGCCCAAGCGGTGGCGCCCTCGTGCAGGTTGCGTTTGGCCAGCACGACCACGTCCTGACCCTGGGCCGCCAGGTGCAGCGCCACCGTCAAGCCCGCCAGCCCGGCCCCTACCACCACCACCGGGGCCGCTGCGTCTGTCAGGGTCTGCATCTCATCGAGGGCTCTGGGCCGTTCATTCACAAAACGGTCATTCTAGGAGCCCGGCTGCGCGCCCGCGTCGCCCTGTCGCGCTCAGGTGGCTGGCAGTACGGTCATTTCATCGCCCCGGCCACCACGCCCACGCCGAGCGCCTCACCCTGCGGGCCGGTGACCCGGGCGATCTCTCGGAAGGCACTGGCCTGAACCTTGGCCGGCAGTGGCACGAAGCGCGCCTGGCGCGCCAGCGAATCGCCGTGCAGGTAGCCCCAGGTGATGAAGCGCAGGGCCAGCTCGGTGCTTTCCTTCTTTTGCGCGACGCGGGGCACGGCAATGTAGGTGGCCATGGTCACCGGCCAGCTCCGCGCGCCAGCCCGGTTGGTCAAGCTGGCCGAAAAGTCGCCGGCGGTGAACCAGCCGCTGCGCACCGCCGCTTCGCGAAAGCCCTCGGCACCGGCCGCCACGAACTGGCCATCCGCGTTGCGAAGCGTCGCCATCGCCAGGCCGTCGTCCTGGGCGTTGTTGAAGTCAATCCAGCCAATGGCGCCCGGCGTGTTGCGCACCGTCTCCGACACCGCCGACGTGCTCGTCACCGGCAGGGTACCCGCCCCCCAGTCGATCCGCGGGGCCACGCCCTTGCGCTGCTTCCACTCGGGGCTGATCTGGCTGAAGTAGTCCGACACGTAGAAGTTGGCACCGGCGAAGTCCGAACGCACCACCAGCTTGATCGGCAGCGCGGGCAGCTTCACGTCGGGGTTCAGCGCGCGGATTTCCGGCGCGTCCCAGTGGGTGATCTGGCCAAGGTAGATGCGCACCAGTCGCTCACCATCCAGGCGCAAGGCATTGCTCGCCACGCTCGGCAGGTTGATCACCGGCACCACGCCGGTCAGCGCGGTGGGCACCATCACCCAGTCGTTCTTCTTCAGCTCGTCGGCGGTGGCCATCACGTCGGAGGAGCCGAAATCCACCTCTCGCTTGGCCAACTTGGCCATGGCGGCGTTCGATCCGATCGCCTGGTAGGCGAGCTGGTGCCCGTTGCTCTTGGCAAACTCGCCTGCCCAGGTCTTGTAGATCGGCCCCGAGGCGAACGAGCCCGCCCCGGTGATCGTTTCGGCGCGAGGCGCCATCAATGCGAACGCCAGCCCGAGCCCGACGAGGCCCGCGCGAAACCCAACGATGTCCAACATGGTTGTCCGCGGCGTCGATGCGCCAGCGTTGTCAACGAATCGGTCTAACCTAACAGCCGATTCGGGCGGCGTCCAGCTATCCCCTGGCGGCCACATATGACACTTGCGTGATCACCGATTTCGTTGTTAGGCCGACCGGGCCTTCCCCCACTCGATCGGATCGCGCCTCGCGCAGCATCGCCCCCACCAGGTTTTCAATCGCCAGACTTTGAGGCAACGCAACCATGCGCCATGCCGCCCTCGTAGAGTGGTTCGGTTGGCGTGCATTTCGCACGCCCGCCCGCTGGAGGATCACACATGGGCAAGACCATTTCGCACCTCACCTGGGCCAGCGTCGTGCTGGCCTGTTCCGTGCCGGCCTGGGCCGACCGGGTGAAGCCCGTCGAAACCACCGACTGGGGGCACCCCTTCGGGGACCACAACACCACCATCCGCGGGCTGGCATTCGACGGGCAGCGCTACTACGTGGCCGATGCGCTGGACCACTTCATCGACAAGCGCCCGCGTGACAACACCGGGCGCATCTACATCTACGACCTGGAAGGGCACCTGATCAAGCGCATCCCCGAGGTGCCGCCGGTCAAGCACACGTTTTTCCCGCACGGCGTGGCCACCGATGGCAAGCACCTGTGGACCACCGACTATTTCGGCAACCACATCTACGAGTACGACATCGATTCAGGCGCGTTGCTGCGCACGATGGCCTCGCCCGTGAGCAGCCCCGTCCGCATCGACTACCAGAAGTCGACCCGCACCCTGTGGATGGCCGGCTATGGCAACCCGGCGGTCACGCAGGTAGATCTCGACGGCCAGGTGGTGTCGAGCATCACCACCAGTGGATTCGGGCCCAACCTGCTGCCCGCCGTGGATGGCCGGGGCGATCTGTGGGTGTCGGGCCCGATCGGCCTGGACAACCCCGCGCCATTCAAGCGATACGCCGATGGCGGCGCGGTGCTGCAGACCTACGAGCCGGTGGCATGGAGCAGCCTCGCCACCGACATCCACAACCGCAGTGGCGGTTTCGTGGTGGATCTGAAACCGGTGTTCAACGCCAGCCTGAATCGCTGGGAAAGCCGCTTTCGCCGCTACGACGTGGACACGGTGGGCGGCCGCACGCCAGGCCTGAGCGGCGCGTCGGTGCGCTGCGAGAACCAGCGCACCGCGCAGGCGGTGACGGCGCATGCCGGCGCACCGGCGCAGTGGAACTGCGAAGACGGCGGCCTCGCGGTGCAGGCGGGTGACCCGATCCGCATCGAACTCACCGGCACGGTGCGCTGAGGCTGACCGGGGCCCGGGTGTCACCGGGCGCGGCGGGCCGAGGCCCGCCGCCAGAGCGCTTCAGTGCACGACGCGTTCGAACTTGAACTCGCCGTTCTCGAAGCGCACGGGGATGACGTCCTTCGCACCGAACCGGCCTTCGAGGATCAGCCGCGCGACCGGGTTCTCGATCTGCTGCTGGATCGCCCGCTTCAGCGGCCGGGCGCCGAACACCGGGTCGAAGCCGACCTTGGCGATCTCGGCCAGCGCTTCCGCCGAGACATCCATCTTCATCTCCATCTTGGCCAGGCGGCCCTCCAGCGCCTTCAGCTGGATCTTGGCGATGGACTCGATGTGCTTCTGGTCGAGCGCATGGAACACCACCGTCTCGTCGATCCGGTTCAGGAACTCGGGACGGAAGTGCTGCTTGACCTCGGCCCACACCGCGTCGCGGATGGCTTCGCTGGGTTGCCCCGCCATCTGCATGATCTGGTGCGAGCCCAGGTTGCTGGTCATCACGATCACGGTGTTCTTGAAGTCCACCGTGCGGCCCTGGCCGTCGGTCAGGCGGCCATCGTCGAGCACCTGCAGCAGCACATTGAAGACATCCGGATGCGCCTTCTCGACCTCGTCGAGCAAGAGCACGCTGTAGGGCTTGCGACGCACCGCCTCGGTGAGCGCACCGCCCTCTTCATAGCCCACGTAGCCGGGGGGCGCGCCAATGAGTCGGCTCACCGAATGCTTCTCCATGAACTCGCTCATGTCGACGCGGATCATGTGATCCTCGCTGTCGAACAGGAAGCCGGCCAGCGCCTTGCACAGCTCGGTCTTGCCCACGCCGGTGGGGCCGAGGAAGAGGAACGAGCCGAGCGGACGGTTCGGATCCGACAGGCCGGCGCGGCTGCGGCGGATGGCATCGGCCACGGCCACGATGGCCTCGTCCTGCCCGACCACGCGGTCGTGCAGCTTGGCTTCCATCTGCAGCAGCTTGTCGCGCTCGCCCTGCATCAGCTTGCTGACCGGGATGCCGGTGGCGCGGCTCACCACCTCGGCGATCTCTTCGGCGCCGACCATGGTGCGCAGCAGTTGGGGCCCCTGGCCACCCTTGGCCTTGCCGGCCTCCTTGGCCTGCGCATCCTTCAGGCGCTTCTCCAGCTCGGGGAGCTTGCCGTACTGCAGCTCGGCCACCTTGTTGAAATCACCCTTGCGCTTGAGCTCTTCGACCTGGAACTTGATGCGATCGATCTCTTCCTTCACTTGGGCCGAGCCCTGGGCGGTGGCCTTTTCGGCCTTCCAGATCTCTTCGAGATCGGCGTACTCGCGCTCCAGCCGCAGGATCTCTTCCTCGATCAGCCCCAAACGGCGCTGCGAGGCCTCGTCATGCTCTTTGCGCACCGCCTCACGCTCGATCTTCAGCTGGATCAGCCGGCGGTCGAGCTTGTCCATCGCCTCCGGCTTGGAGTCGATCTCGATCTTGATCTTGGCCGCGGCTTCGTCGATCAGGTCGATCGCCTTGTCGGGCAGGAAGCGGTCGGTGATGTAGCGGTGGCTCAGCTCGGCCGCCGCGACGATGGCCGGATCGGTGATCTCGACGCCGTGGTGCACCTCGTACTTCTCCTGCAAGCCGCGCAGGATGGCGATCGTCGCCTCGACGCTGGGCTCGTCGACCAGCACCTTCTGGAAGCGGCGTTCGAGCGCAGCATCTTTTTCGACGTACTTGCGGTACTCGTCGAGCGTGGTCGCGCCGATGCAGTGCAGCTCACCACGGGCCAGGGCCGGCTTGAGCATGTTGCCGGCGTCCATCGCGCCTTCGGCCTTGCCCGCACCCACCATCGTGTGCAACTCGTCGATGAAGAGGATGATGCGGCCTTCGTCGGCAGCCACCTCCTTCAGCACGGCCTTCAGCCGCTCTTCGAATTCGCCCCGGTACTTGGCGCCGGCCAGGAGGCCGGCCATGTCCAGCACCAGCACGCGCTTGTCGCGCAGCGAATCCGGTACCTCGCCGGCCACGATGCGCTGGGCCAGGCCCTCGACGATGGCCGTCTTGCCGACGCCCGGCTCGCCGATCAGCACCGGGTTGTTCTTGCTGCGGCGCTGCAACACCTGGATGGCCCGGCGGATCTCGTCGTCGCGGCCGATCACCGGGTCGAGCTTGCCTCGGCGGGCGCGCTCGGTCAGGTCGAGCGTGTACTTCTTCAGCGCCTCGCGTTGGCCTTCGGCTTCGGCCGAATCGACCGTCTGCCCACCGCGCACCGCGGTGATCGCCGCCTCGAGCGACTTGCGGGTGAGGCCGTGGCCCCGCACGATGCCGCCGATATCGCTTTTCGAGTCAGCCAGGGCCAGCAGGAACATTTCGCTGGCGATGAACTGGTCGCCGCGCTTGGCGGCCTCCTTGTCGGCGGCCTGCAGCAGTTGCACCAGGTCTCGCCCAGCCTGCACCGGCCCGCCGCCCTGCACGCTGGGCAAACCGTTGATGGCGGTTTCCATGGCGGTGCGCAAGGCGGCCGAATTGGCGCCAGCGCGATCCAACAGCGCCTTGGGGCCATCGGGTTGATCGAGCATCGCCTGCAGCAGGTGGGCGGGCTCGATGTAAGGGTTGTCGCGGGCAACGGCCAGGCTTTGGGCCTCGGCCAGGGCCTGCTGGAAAGCGGTGGTGAGTTTGTCGAGACGCATGGAATGGAACCTCCGTTGCGCTTCCAAGTGGGGCAAGCTGCGTACCTTTCAAGATGGTCCGCAGCGCCACATCCGGCGAGCTTGATCCCGATCAAACCGCGCCGGTGTCACACCCGGCGCGACACTCAACCTCTCAGACCGGCTCGATCGCCTCGTCGCCCTCGCCTGCGTCGTACAGGCTCTCACGGCCGATGTGATCGAGGCACAGCTCGGCGGTCCAAGGCAGCATGAGCGAGCCGCAGCGCGAATCCCGGTACATGCGCTCCAGCGGCAGCGACTTCAACATCGAAGCCCCGCCACAGGTGCGGATGGCCAAGGCGCAGATCGCGTTGGCCGTTTCCATCACGGTGTAGTGCCCGGCCAGCAGACGCAGCCGGGTGTCGGCATCGGGATCGGGCCGCGCGTCGCGGGCTGTCTGCAGGAAAAGCGCCCTCGCCTGCTCGAGCATGATGCGCATCTGGGCCACCGCCTGCTGCTTGGTGGGGTACATGCGGCGGGGCACGGGCGGCATGCCCGGGATCTCGGCGCGCAAGTAGGCCACGGTGAAGTCGTAGGCCGCCTGGGCGATGCCCATGTACGGCGCTGCCAGCGTGGCGAACATGTACGGGCAACGCTGGGTGGCCTCGTGGTAGCGGCCCTCGGGCAACAGCCGGGCGTTGTGGCGCACAAAGACCTCTTTCAGCTCCAGGTTGCGCGACACGGTGGCGCGCATCCCGAGCGGATCCCAATCGCCGGTGACGCAGACGCCGGGCGAATCGGCCGGCACGGCGAGGTACAGCGCATCGGCCTGCGACGCGCCGGGGATGTCCAGCGTGCAGAGCACCCCGTAGTAGTCGGCGACGCCCGCCAGCGTGGCAAACAGCTTGCGGCCGGTGACGAGGTAGCCGCCTTCGACCGGGCGGGCGATCGTGCCCCAGGGCGCCTTGCCGGCGGATGCCGCGCCACCTTCGGAAAAGGGCTGCGAGTACACCTTGCCGCGCTGGACGATGCGTTCGTACAGCTGCGCCCGGTGCGCCTCGTGGTCGGCGCGCTCGGCCGGTGTGAGCGACAGCGCGTCAGCCACAGGGCCCGCCCACAACGCGGCGCTCACGTGCATGTTGAACGACAGCGCCGTCGCGCCACAGTGTCGGCCCAGTTCGGCCGTCACCAGCATGAAGGTGGCGAAATCTGCACCCAGGCCCCCACGCTCGGCCGGCACGCACAGGCCCAGCAGGCCGCTGTCGCGCAGATCGCGGTAATTGTCGATCGGAAAGCTCGCCTCGCGGTCGTGCGCCACGGCCCGGGGCGCGAAACGCGTGCGGCCCAACTCGGCGGCCAGGGCGATCAGCTCTCGTTGGCGCGGGCTCAGCGCCGACGCGTCGCCGGCGATATGGGCGGCCGCCCGGGCGGGCGAGCCTGCAGACGGGGAGGAATGGGTGGTGGTGGAGGAATCGGTCATCGGCATGTCCTCGCGTCGAGACGATCTCAGAGGATTTCGCCCAGCAGCCGGTAGTGGCCGGCCTGGAAGACCAGGGGCGCCAACCCCGCCTCGTGCAGATGTTCGACTTGACCAATGAACAGCACATGGTCGCCCACCGTCTGTTCGCTGTGCAACGCACACTCGAACACCGCCGCACAGCCGGCGAGCACCGGCGCACCGCCAGCGCCATCCGACCACTGGCCCTCGGCGAAGCGATCGGGCACCGGGCTGGCAAAACGGCGAGACAGGCTCACCTGCGCCTCGGCCAGCACATTGATGGCGAAATGACTCGCTTGGCGGAAGGCCGGCAACGCCGGGCTGGCCAGCCGCAGCGACCACAGCACCAAGGGCGGATCGAGCGACAGCGAGTTGAAGGAATTGGCGGTGAGGCCAACCGCCTGGCCGCTGGCATCGCGGCAGGTGGCGATCGTCACCCCGGTGGTAAAGCGGCCGAGCGCATTGCGCAGGACCTTGACATCGAACGGAAGCATCGCCCGCGATGGTAGGCCCAAAGCCGCTTGCCGGATGCGAGGGCCCTAACTCGTTGGGGTTGTGTAGCGGTGGTCGTTCACGCCCACACGGCCCGACCGGCCCACCAGCCCAGGCCGGCACAGCCCAGCGCCCCTACCACATGGGCCAGCGTGTGCAACGCCGCCAGCCCCAGGCGGCCGTGGATCAACAGGCTCAGCGACTCGGCCGAGAACGCCGAGAACGTGGTCAGCCCGCCGAGCCCGCCGGTGACCAGCAGCAGGCGCAGGGTGTCGTTGGGGTGGTGGTCGAAGGCCACCAGGCTGAAACCGATCAACAGCCCGCCCACGCAGTTGACCGCCAAGGTGCCCAACGCAAAGGGAAGCGCCAGCGGGTTGAGCCACAGGCCGGCCTGCCAACGCAGCAGGGCCCCCGCGGCCCCGCCCAGGCCCACGGCCAGCGCTTGCGCCCAGGTGCCGCCCATGCCCGTGGCCCCGCTCAAGCCTGGCCCGGGCCGCCGGACGCGACCGCGTTGCTCGCGAAATCCCCCCAGCGCGCCAGGGCCGCGTCGTCACTCACCCGGGCGTCGACCCAGCGGGCGCCTTCGGGCGTGGTCTCCTTTTTCCAGAACGGGGCCTGCGTCTTGAGGTAGTCCATCAAAAACTCGCAGGCCTGGAAGGCATCGCCACGGTGTGAAGAGGTCACCGCCACAAAGACGATCTGTTCGCCCGGCTGCAGCACACCCACACGGTGAATGACCCGCGCGGCACGCACCCTGAACCTCGCCATGGTCGCGTCGATCATGGCCTCGATCGCGCTTTCGGTCATGCCCGGGTAGTGCTCCAGCTCCATCGCCTGGATGCTGCCCGGCCCGAGCGCTTCGGCCTCGTGGCGGTCACGCACCGTGCCCACGAAGCTCACCACCGCCCCGACACCGAGATCGCCGGCCCGCAAGGCGGCCAGCTCGGCGCCGGTGTCAAAGTCGGCCGTCTGGATGCTGACGCGCGGGACGTGGGCCGAGGGGCTGGGAATGCTCATGTCGGGCCTCAACCGCCAGTGACTGGCGGGAAGAACGCCAGTTCGTCGCCATCGGCCAGCACGGCGGATTCGTCGCACAGCGCCTGGTTCAGCGCAGCGCGCAGGGCCTTGTGGCGGGCGAGGCTGGCCTCGAAGGGTGCCCCCCGCGCGATCAGGCGGTCACGCGCTTCACCCACACGGCTGCCCTCGGGCAACTCCAGCTCGCCCTGAGCGCCGAGCGCTTCGCGCAGCGACGCGAAGTAGCGCAGTTTGATCTTCATGCTCAGCCCCCCACCAGCATCGCCATCGGCAGGAAGCGAACGATGTCGCCCTCGGCGATCGCCTGGCCTGGCGGGTTGTCGACCAGCCCATCGGCCCAGACAGCCGAGGTGAGCACGCCCGAGCCTTGGTTGGTGAACAGCTCGAGCGCGCCCTGCTCGTTCAAGCGCACGCGCAAGAACTCGCGTCGTTTGTCCGGTCGCGGCCATCGGAACGCGGCCGGCAGCGGCAGGCCCCGGGGCAGCGTGGCAGGCATGCCCTGCAGCGCGCGCAGCACCGGCGCCACCGCCACGACGAAAGTGACGAAACTCGACACCGGGTTGCCCGGCAAGCCGATGAACAGCGCCTCGCCACCCGCCTGGGCGGTATCGCCCGGCCGGCGCACAGCGCCAAAGGCCAGCGGCTTGCCCGGCTTGATGGCCATCTGCCACAGATCGAGCCGGCCCTCGGCCTGCACCGCCGGCTTCAGATGGTCTTCCTCGCCGACCGACACCCCACCCGACGTGATGATGAGATCGTTGCCCGTGGCGGCACGCCGCAGTGCCTCTCGGGTGGCGTCGAGCCGGTCGGGCACGATGCCCAGGTCGTCCACCACGCACCCTGCCGCCTCGAGCAAGGCGCGCAGCGTGAAACGGTTCGAGTTGTAGATGGCCCCCGGCGGCAATGGATCGCCGGGCATCACAAGCTCGTCGCCCGTGGAAAACAACGCGACCCGGGGCCGCCGCAAGACGGGCAGGCTCGCAGCGCCCACCGATGCCGCCAGGCCAAGCGCCTGGGGCGTGAGCCGTGCGCCCGGCTGCAGCACCTGGCTGCCTCGCGCCACGTCTTCCCCCCGGCGGCGGATCGACTGCCCGGCCGTGACCGGGCCGCTGATCCGCACGCGAGCCCGATCAGGCGCAGCACCCTCAAGGGGTAACGCTTCGCACTGTTCCTGCATCACCACCGTGTCGGCGCCCGGGGGCACCAGCGCGCCGGTGAAGATGCGCGCGGCCGTGCCAGGCTCAAGGGGCTGGCCGACCGATCCGGCCGCGATGCGCTGGCTGACGGGCAACACCGTGCCGGCGGCCGAGTCGGCAGACAAATCGGCGAAACGCACCGCGTAGCCGTCCATCGCACTGTTGTCGGCCGGTGGGACGTCCAAGGTCGAGGCCACCGCCTCGGCGAGCACGCGGCCCAGCGCCTGGGCCGTGGGGATCGATTCCGTCTCGTTGATCCGCCGCGCCTGGGCAACGTCGACCAGGCGCGTCAGCGCCTCGTCCAGTGACATCAACGGAGCGCGAGCGGGCACGGCAGCAGGGGCAGAGGAAGACACGGCGTTTCAGCTCAGAGCGTGGGGTTGGGGGGCGTGCGGGTCGGAACAGAGAGTCTCACGCCCCTTGGGTCAGGTCGGATCAACGGGCCACCGGCGAGCGACCGGCGCCCCGCTGGGCGTTGGCCTCGGCGCCCCCGGGGCTCATGCCAAGCCGGTGTGCTCGGCGATGTAGGCCTTCACCCGGGCCACATCCGGCGGCATGACGGTGAAGCGCTTGGGCAGTTGCTCGATACCTTCCAGCTTGGCCGGCCGCCCGGGTTCGCGGCCGAGCGCCTCGCGGATGGTCTCGGCGAACTTCGCCGGCAGCGCGGTTTCCAGCACGATCATCGGCACATTCGGCTCGACGCGCTCGGTCGCCACCTTGACGCCATCGGCGGTGTGGGTATCGACCATCGTCGCGTGGCGCTCCCAGGTCGAGCGGATGGTGGCCAGCCGGTCGGCATGGGTGCTCTTGCCCGACTGGAAGCCAAAGCCGGCGATGCGCTGGAACTCGTCTGCCGACAGCGTGAAACCGCCTTGGCGCTCGATGTGCGCGCCGAACAGCTCTCGCGTGCGCGACGCGTCGCGTCCCAGCAGGTCGAACACGAAGCGCTCGAAGTTGGACGCCTTGGAGATGTCCATCGAAGGGCTGGAGGTCTCGTGCGTTTCCGCGCCCTTGCGCACCCGGTAGGTGCCGGTGCGGAAGAACTCGTCGAGCACGTCGTTCTCGTTGGTGGCCACCACCAGGTGCTTGATCGGCAAGCCCATCATCCGCGCCACGTGACCGGCACACACGTTGCCGAAGTTGCCCGAGGGCACCGTGAAGCTGACGACCTCGGCGTTGGATCGGGTGACCTGGAAATAGCCGGCGAAGTAGTACACCACCTGCGCCAGCAGCCGTGCCCAGTTGATCGAGTTGACGGTGCCGATCTTCTGCGCCCGCTTGAAGGCCAGGTCGTTGGAGACGGCCTTGACGATGTCCTGCGCATCGTCGAACACCCCCTCGACCGCGATGTTGTGGATGTTCTCGTCCTGCAAGCTGAACATCTGCGCCTGCTGGAACGGGCTCATGCGGCCGTGCGGGCTGAGCATGAACACGCGCACGCCCACCTTGCCGCGCATCGCGTATTCGGCAGCGCTGCCGGTGTCCCCTGACGTGGCACCGAGGATGTTCAGCGATTCGCCGCGCCGACCCAGCTCGTACTCGAACAGGTGGCCGAGCAGCTGCATCGCCATGTCCTTGAAGGCCAGCGTCGGCCCGTTGGACAAGGCTTCGATCCACAGGCCCGAATCGCCCAGCCGGCGCACCGGCACGATCGCCTCGGTGCCGAAGACGTCCGCCGTGTAGGTCTTGGCGACGAGCGCCTTCAGGTCGGCTGCGGGGATGTCGTCAATGTAGAGCGACAGGATCTCGAAGGCCAGATCGGCATACGACAGACCACGCCAACGGGTGAGCGTGGCATCGTCGACCTGGGGGTAGGCCGCCGGCAGGTACAGGCCGCCGTCCGGCGCCAGGCCTTCGAGCAGGATCTCGCAAAAGCGCTTGGGCGTGGGGTCGCCCCGGGTGCTGAGGTAGTTCAAGGTGTGGTCTTTGGGGGCGGGCCCAGTGCCGGATGTGGACCGCAGATTGTCCATCAACGCATCCACCCAGCCCGAGTCGGATGGGCTTTGGCGAACTGTCTCCACGGCGGCTTGCAGCCAAGGCACCCGCGCTCGAAGCTGGGCCTGCTCCGGTGCTACTTGCAAGAGTTTAGACACGGAGACCAGCCAGTCGCGCAGCGCCTCGGGCGCCTCGCCCGTCAGCCGCACCAGCTTCTCGCGCAACCCCAGGCTGTGCTCGTAGCGCTCTCGCGCCCCGGCCAGGTCGCCCTGCGCGCGCAGCACGTCGCCCAGGTTGTGGAGCGACACCGACCAGTCGCGCAGCGCCTCGGGCGCCTCGCCCGTCAGCCGCACCAGCTTCTCGCTCAAACCCAGGCTTTGCTCGTAGCGCTCTCGCGCCCCGGCCAGGTCGCCCTGCGCGCGCAGCACATCGCCCACCTTGTCGAGCGACACCGACCAGTCGCGCAGCGCCTCGGGCGCCTCGCCCGTCAGCCGCACCAGCTTTTCGCGCAAACCCAGGCTTTGCTCGTAGCGCTCTCGCGCCCCGGCCAGGTCGCCCTCTTGCAGGCGAAGATCGCCCATCAGTTGCCAGGTCCAGCCGCGGTTACGCTGAGCCCGCACGTCGGGCTGGTCGTCCGCTGGCGTGGGCACCTCGACCCAACCCGATTGGGCCTCGTCCAATTGCTGAAGGATCTTTCGGGCCGCCGCCAAGTCACGCTGCCGCAAAGCCTGGGCAGCGGCCGCAATGCCGAGCTCAAGATTCAGCTCAGCTTCAGGCCCGGCTTCGTCGGCAGACTTCAACGCGAAGTCCCAGCGCTGTTGCAGCGGCCAGGGAGCGCCCGATTGCCGGACGGAGGGCACCGCACGGCTCAGGCCCATGCGCTGCTCACCTGCATCGATGCTTGCAGCAGCAGGCGGCTCCAACACCAGGCTCAGGCTGCGCACTGACCACAGGTCCGGCGCCACCCTGGCCACCGTGGCCTCCAGGTTCAAGGCGCTGGCCACCACCAACGCCCGCGGTGGCGCCATGACCTGGGCGCGGCGCTCGTTCAAGCGCGCCAGCAGGGTCGGCAGCCCCAGCGGGGCGGCGGCTGGCGCACCGCTGGCGGCCACGTCCAACCAAACGAGGTTGCCTTGGTCGCCGGGTGGTGGCGCCAGCAGTTGAGAGAGAAACGCACTCGCCACCGCAGCATCTTCGCCAGGGCCGAAACGAAAGCGCCAGGCCCGGCGGGAACGCCCACGCAAAGACGAGTCCAGACTCCCGAAGAACCAATCGAGCTGCGCCGCGGTTCCCCAGAGAAAAATCAAGGGCGCATCGGTGGCGCGAAAGACCAAGCGCCGCACACGTCGCAACGCAGCATACTCGGCGGGGCTGGCGAAGTGGCGCACAGTGGGCAGCGCCCGCGATCAGGGCGCTGGCGGCGGTGTGCTCGCACTGCGCTGGCGCACCCAGTCCCGCAACAGCGGGTGCACGGAGAACCACGCCTCGCCGTTCAAGTAGACCAGCACATGCTTGCTGGCCAGGTACTGCTGCAAGACCGCCGCGCCGATGTCGCCTGACAGCTCACTCTCATGGCTGGCGTCCAGCCGGGCGAGCCACTGGATATGCTCGTTGGGGATCTGCTTGGGCGGGCACACCTGGGCCAGGGCGTAATCGAGCATCTCGTCGGTCACCGGAAACGACTCGATCTCGTCGGTGATGACGATCCGGATGCTTCGCAAGAAGTCGCGCAGGTCGCCGCCCGATCCCAAGGCGAGGCGGCGCAGCTGCGGTTCACGGAAAACCTCCAGGCAGCGGCCAAAGCGCTTGCGGACCAGCTCGACCATGGCCCCGACGCCCTCCTCGTCTTCGTCCGCGCTGCGCCGCTTGAAGACGTGCACCGAGGGCATGGTCGCCACCGCCCCGGTGCCCAGCAGCGCGGGCAACTGGTTGTTCTGCTCGATCAGGAATGGCGACACGGAGTAAACGACGTGGACGCCCGGCAGTTTGAGCGCCGCGCCATCGCTGAGGAAGAGGCCTTGCAGGCTGGTGTAGACCTCGCCTTGCAGTTCGCCATAGCCGCGGATCTTTTCCAGCGAGTCCGCGATCAGTACGCACTTTTCGCCCTGTGGGCACAAGTCGCCCACCAACTCAGCCACGAAGCTCTGCGCCTGTTGCAAGATGCTGGTGCGGCGGCCCTTGATGGCCGCTTCGATCTGCTGGCGAAATTGCGGGTCAGTGCGCAACGCCAGGCTCAGGCCGGCCTTGAGCCCGCCGGCTTCGACGCCAAACTCCAGGCTTTCGGGAACAAGCTGGGTGTTGCGCAGAAAGCCAATGAATCGCTCTGCGAGCGACTGCTGACCGGCGACGGTGCCAGCCTGATCAACCCATGAAGCCAGCAGAGCCACCAGGAAGCTGCCCAGGGTGACCGGCTCATTCAGGTTGAGCCAGTCTTCCAGATCGCAGTAGTACACCTTGACCATCGGCGCGGCGAGAATGCTCTTCAGGCGCATCAGCTCAGTGCTCTTGCCGCTGCCGGGCTGGCCCGAGAAGAGAAAAACGCCCCCACCCTCGATCCGGCGAACCTCGGTGGCCAGACGCTTGACAGCGTCACGGGAACCGTGAAGCCCTTCGGTATAGAGCTGCGCATCCTCCGGGTCGCTCAGGTCGAGCGGGTGGCCAATCCTGAGCGCATTCGTGAACTCGGTCAGGAGTTGTTCGCGTTCCTCTTCTGTCATACGTACCACCTGCCAACGATGCGAGTGTGCCTCAAGCCAGGTCTTCCTTGCGGATCGAGACGATGGGCGCCAGCACGCTGGACAGCGCCTGCATCCTGGCCTGCGCATCGCGCATGCGGCCCTCGACGGTGTCGTGCGTCAGGATGATCAGGTCGGTCGAGCGCTCACCCTCGGCGGACTCGCGCTGCAGCACCGCATCGATCGAGATGTCGTGCTCGGCCAGGATGGTGGTGATCTTCGACAGCACGCCGGCTTCATCGGCCACCCTCAAGCGCAGATAGAACGAGGTCACCACCTGCGAGATCGGCAGGATCGGGGTGTCGGCCATCGCATCGGGCTGGAAGGCCAGGTGCGGCACCCGGTGGTCCGGGTCGGCCGTGTGCAGGCGGGTGACGTCGACCAGATCGGCCACCACCGCCGAGGCGGTGGGCTCGGAGCCCGCGCCTTTGCCGTAGTAAAGCGTGGTGCCGACGGCATCGCCCTGCACCACCACCGCGTTCATCGCGCCTTCGACGTTGGCGATCAGCCGCTTGGCCGGCACCAGCGTGGGATGCACGCGCAACTCGATGCCCTGCTCTCGGCGCTTGGTGATGCCCAGCAGCTTGATGCGGTAGCCCAGTTGCTCGGCGTACTTGATGTCGGTCGCCTGGAGCTTGGTGATGCCCTCGACATGGGCCTTGTCGAACTGCACCGGCACGCCAAAGGCGATGGCGCTCATGATGGTGGCCTTGTGGGCGGCGTCGACGCCTTCGATGTCAAAGGTGGGGTCGGCCTCGGCATACCCCAGGCGCTGCGCCTCTTTGAGCACCGTCGCGAAGTCCAGCCCCTTGTCGCGCATCTCGCTGAGGATGAAGTTCGTGGTGCCGTTGATGATGCCGGCGATCCACTCGATGCGGTTGGCGGTCAGGCCTTCGCGCAGTGCCTTGATGATGGGGATGCCGCCAGCCACGGCGGCCTCGAACCCGACCATCACGCCCTTGGCATGGGCCGCGGCGAACACCTCGGCGCCGTGGGTGGCGATCAAGGCCTTGTTGGCCGTCACCACATGCTTGCCGGCAGCGATGGCTTCCATCACCAGCGTCTTGGCGATGCCCGTGCCGCCGATCAGCTCGACGACGATGTCGATCTGGGGGTTCGCAATGATCTCGCGTGCATCGGCCACGATCTGGGCCTGGTCACCCACGATCGCGCGGGCCTGCGCCACATCGCGACGCGACACCACGGCCAGCTCAATGCCACGGCCGGCCCGCCGCTTGATCTCTTCCTGGTTGCGCTGCAGCACGTGGAAAACGCCGCTGCCCACAGTGCCCAGGCCCATGAGGCCGACTTGGATCGGTTTCATTCAGGTATCACCTTGTGTTGTGTCTCTCGGAACGGTCTGTCGGGTTTCACTCTCGTGGGGTGATGTGTGCCCTGATTCCGGGGGCCGCGGACGCGGTTGGCGGCGCGGTGCCCCAGTGTCATCGCCCGGGTCTTGTGCCCCCGGACGTGACGAGGATGAGGCGAGCGCCGGGCGCGCCCCTGGCCACCGCGCCGCAAAGGCCGGTGGCGAATGTGCCGGTGCGAACGACCTGCCGCTCACGGCACGCGCGCTGCACCGCCGCGAACCCGCGCCTTTCCATGCCGCAGCCCGCGCGAACCTGGCGCACGCATGAACGGCGTGGTGGGCAGGGGCCATGCATGGGCGGGTCGGTCTTCAGGCGGAGTGCCGCTTTCGGTAGTGGTCAAGGAAGCGGGCGATGCGGCCCACGGCTTCCGTCAGGTCGTCGGTGTTCGGCAGGAACACCAGGCGGAAATGGTCGGGCGCCGACCAGTTGAAACCCGTACCTTGGACGATCAGCACCTTCTCTTCGGCCAGCAGCTCGTAGGCGAACTGCTGGTCGTCCTGGATCGGGTACATCTGGGGGTCGAGCCGCGGGAACATGTACAGCGCGGCCGAAGGTTTGACGACACTCACCCCAGGGATCTGCGTGAGCAGCGAATAGGCCAGGTCGCGCTGGCGGGCCAGCCGGCCGCCGGGGGCCACGAGATCCTTGATGCTCTGGTAGCCACCCAGCGCGGTCTGGATGGCCAATTGGCCGGGCGTGTTGGCGCACAGCCGCATCGAGGCCAGCATGTTCAGGCCCTCGATGTAGTCCTTCGCGTGGCGCTTGTCGCCCGAGACCACCATCCAGCCCGCGCGGTAGCCGCAAGAGCGGTAGTTCTTCGACAGGCCGTTGAAGGTCAGGCACAGCACGTCGTCGGCCAGCGAGGCGATGCTGGTGTGCTGCGCACCGTCGTACAGCGTCTTGTCGTAGATCTCGTCGGCAAAGATGATCAGCTGGTGCTGGCGCGCCAACTCGACGATGCCCTGCAGCACCTCCACCGGATACAGCGCACCGGTGGGGTTGTTCGGGTTGATGATGACGAGCGCCTTGGTGCGCGGCGTCACCTTGGCCCGCATGTCGGCCAGGTCGGGCATCCAGCCCGATCCCTCGTCGCAGTGGTAGTGAACGGGCGTGCCTCCGGACAGCGCCACCACCGCGGTGTAGAGCGGGTAGTCGGGCGACGGGATCAGCACTTCGTCGCCCGCGTCCAGCAGCGCGTTCATGCTCATCGCGATCAGCTCGGACGCGCCGTTGCCCAGGTAGACGTCGTCAACGGTGACGCCGGCGATGTGCTTTTCCTGGCAGTAGTGAACGACCGCCTTGCGTGGAGCAAACAGGCCCTTGGAATCGGTGTAGCCGGCCGCATGTGGGAGGTTGCGGATCATGTCCTGCACGATCTCGTCCGGCGGCTCCAGGCCGAACGCGGCCACATTGCCGATGTTCAGCTTGATGATCTTCTGCCCTT
Source organism: Ideonella lacteola (assembly GCF_038066555.1). Taxonomy (NCBI): domain Bacteria; kingdom Pseudomonadati; phylum Pseudomonadota; class Betaproteobacteria; order Burkholderiales; family Sphaerotilaceae; genus Ideonella; species Ideonella lacteola. The sequence continues at coordinate 30,029 of NZ_JBBUTG010000035.1, forward strand.
CGTCTTCCATCTGGCGCGCCTTGTCCAGCACGGGGCCGCGGATGTCGTAGCCGACGTTGGCGAGCTTGCTGGACTTGGCGATGGGCTTCAAACCGGAGACTCCTCAGGCGACGAAGCGGCTGCGCATCAACCACGAAGACGGACGATGCTGCGCCGCAAAACGTACAATTTAACCATAGGCCTTTCGACGATCCGGGCACTGTCACGCCCTGTGTCGAGGCCCAGGGAGAGCGATGAAATTCCAACCGGATCAACTCGATGGCGTGAACGCCATTTCGAAGCTCGAAGCCGGCCGCATCTGGGTGCACGCCACGGCCTTCGAGTCCAGCGTGCTGGTGCCCTGGCGGGGCGACGTCCAGGCCTGGCCCGCGGCGCGGGCCGATGAGCTGCAAGCCAGCCACTTCGAGGCCATCGTGGCGTTGCAGCCCGAGCTGGTCATCTTCGGCAGTGGCGACAAGCACCGCTTCGTCTCGCCTGCGCTGTACCGAGCGCTGATCGAGCGCCGCATCGGCGTCGAGACGATGGATACGGCAGCGGCTTGCCGCACCTACAACGTGCTCGTCAATGAGGGCCGCAAGGTCGTCGGCGCGTTTTTGCTGGAGCCCGCCGCCCCCGCCGCTTAGGCGCACCGAGCCAGTTGGGCGAGGAATACCTCACACTTCAATTTATAATCACGGGCTATGCCTCCCAGGGGCGCCCGCATAAGACACCACCCTCATGACGCCAGCCCTCAACAAACCCCTGCCGGAAATTGAAGCGCAAGCCACCGGAGGCGTGAAGTTCACCCACACGGCCTTCAAGGGGCACGCCATCGTGCTGTACTTCTACCCGAAGGACAACACGCCGGGCTGCACCACTGAGGCCATGCAGTTCCGGGATCAGCACAAAGAGTTTGAGAAGGCGGGGGCCGTGGTGTTCGGCGTGTCGCGCGACAACATGGCCTCGCACGACAAGTTCAAGCAGAACCTCGAACTGCCCTTCGAGCTGATCGCCGACACCGAAGAAAAGCTCTGCCACATGTTCGGTGTGGTGAAGAACAAGATCATGTACGGCAAGAAGGTCAAGGGCATCGAGCGCTCCACCTTCTTGATCGATGCCGGCGGCGTGCTTCGGGCCGAATGGCGCGGCATCAAGGTCGCCGGCCACGTGGACGAAGTGCTCAAGGCCGTCAAAGACCTGAAGAAGGCCGCCTGAATCGCGCCGAGGCGCTCTCCTATCAGCGTCATTTCTCGCGCCCCATCAGACCGCGATCGGGCCGCTTCTGTGGCGCAACGCCACTGAAGGCCCAATAAGCCCCCCACAAGCGCTCAACAAGCCGGCACGCCCGGCTTGTTTGCTTTCTGGTGTCCAGCGTCGTCATGCGCCTTGGGTGGCCACCCGGCCCACGCCGGCCGCCGCCGCGCGCCCGCCCCGCTCAGCGCATTCGTCGCATTTTCACGACTGATCATGGCCGTCAGTACGCTCCGCTGACATCGCACCCCGGATGTGCATAATGGATTCATGCCCGAGACCGTGATGGCGAGCATCCCCACACCAAGCCGCACAGCTGCCTGTGCGGCTTTTTTGTCTCCGGCAGCCAAGCCCTTCCGCGTGTTTCTCTGCGAACAAGGCCCTTGAGCCCGCTTTCCATGCCCTTGCCGAAGCCACCCGCCACCCGAGCCGCCATCCTTCCGCCCTCCGCTTACGAAACCCAGGCTGCGCCCAAATCGACGCGCCACAAGGCACCGGCCAGCGCCCGAACCTCCGACGATGAGAGCAGCGCACTGGCGCTGCGCAACGACAGCGCCAACAGCGTGGCCGCAGCGCCGGCGGTGAAGACCAAGGCCGCCGCGCCCGCGCCTGCCCCTACCCGGGCCAAGGCGCCGGCCCCGGAGCCCAAGCCGCGCAAACCCCGCCACACCGGCCCGGCCAAGCTTTTTGTGCTGGACACCAACGTGCTGATGCATGACCCGATGTCGCTCTTCCGCTTCGAAGAGCACGACATCTACCTGCCGATGATCACGTTGGAAGAACTCGACGGCCACAAGAAGGGCATGAGCGAGGTCTCTCGCAACGTCCGGCAGGTCAGCCGCGAGCTGGACACCTTGGCCACCGACAGCCACACCGGCAAGTTCGACCCCGCCGCGGGCATCCCGCTGGCCAAGACCGGCCACCGAGAAGCCGGCGGCAAACTGTTCTTCCAGACGACGCTGCTGGACGTGAAGCTGCCCGCCGGCCTGCCGCAAGGCAAGGCGGACAACCAGATCCTCGGGGTGGTGCAGTCGCTGCGCGAACAGCACCCGACGCGCGAAGTGGTGCTGGTGTCGAAAGACATCAACATGCGGGTCAAAGCCCGCGCGCTCGGCTTGGCCGCGGAAGACTATTACAACGACAAGACGCTGGACGACGGCGACCTGCTCTACACCGGCGTGCTGCCCTTGCCTGCCGATTTCTGGGAGCGCCACGGCAAAACGATGGAAAGCTGGAGCCAAGGCGGCTTCACCTACTACCGCATCAGCGGCCCGCTCGTTCCGGCTTTGCTGGTGAACCAGTTCGTCTACCTCGAATCCCCCGGCGAAGCCCCGCTGTTTGCGCGCGTGACCGAGATCACCGGCAAGACCGCGGTGCTCAAGACACTGCGCGACTACACGCATGGCAAGAACGCGATCTGGGGCGTGACGGCACGCAACCGCGAACAGAACTTCGCGCTCAATCTGCTGATGGACCCGGACTGCGACTTCATCACCCTCACCGGCACCGCCGGAACGGGCAAGACGCTGATGACGCTGGCCGCCGGGCTGTCACAGGTGATGGAAGACCGCCGCTACACCGAAATCATCGTCACCCGCGTCACCGTGCCGGTGGGCGAGGACATCGGCTTCCTGCCCGGCAACGAGGAAGAGAAGATGGGCCCGTGGATGGGCGCGCTGGACGACAACCTCGAAGTGCTGGCCAAGAGCGACAACTCGGCCGGCGAATGGGGCCGTGCGGCGACGAACGACCTGGTGCGCTCGAAGATCAAGATCAAGAGCCTGAACTTCATGCGCGGCCGCACCTTCTTGAACAAGTTCGTCATCATCGATGAGGCCCAGAACCTGACGCCCAAGCAGATGAAGACGCTGATCACCCGCGCCGGCCCGGGCACCAAGATCGTCTGCCTGGGCAACTTGGCGCAGATTGATACGCCCTACCTCACCGAAGGCTCGTCCGGCCTGACGTTCGCGGTCGATCGCTTCAAGGGTTGGCCGCATTCGGGCCACATCACGCTGGCTCGCGGCGAGCGTTCTCGCTTGGCCGACTACGCTTCCGACGTGCTCTGAATCGTCGCCGCCGTCAGCGCACCGCCTTCCCAGGTGGTGCGCCGCGCGGCCCCTTCGCCTGGGAGCCTGAGAGTTCGCACCGGGGTCAGCACCGATCGGCGCTGAGCCCCGGTGCGTGCATCACTTCTTCAGGTCGTCGAAGAAGGCCTTCGGGCTCATCTCGCGGCCGAGGAAGTCTTTCACCAGCAGCTCAGGCGGGCGCTGGCCACCCTGGCCCAGCACCGTGTCACGGTAGCGCTTGCCCACCACCGGGCTGAGCCGGTCCTCGGCGAAGGCGGTGCGCAGGTCCATCGCCACCACCAGGCTCCACAGGTAGCCGTAGTAGCCGGCGCCATAGCCGCCGGCCACGTGCGAGAAGCCCGCCGGGAACTTGGTGCCGGGCACATAGCCCAGCGGCGTGTCGCCTTCCATCTTGGCCCACAGCGCCATGGGCTCGGGTGCGTCCGCCGAGTGCAGCGCGAGATCGAAGCTGGCGTACAGGTGCTGGCGTGCCGTCTTGCTGCCCTTGGTGAAGTCACGCGCAGCGAGCGCCTTGTCGACCAACTCGTCCGGCACCTGCTTGCAGCTTGGGCAGACGTCCTGGAACAGCTTCAGCACCTTGCGGTCGAAGACCCAGTCTTCCAGCATTTGCGACGGCGCCTCGACGAAGTCGTGCTGGGTGTTGGTGCCCGAGTTCAGCGCATAGCGCGTCATCGACAGGTTGCTGTGCAGGGCGTGGCCGAACTCGTGCAGCAGCGTGTTCAGCTCTTCGATCGTCAGGCCCTTGCGGTCGAAGTTCACCACCAGCGCCGCCTGGGGCACCCGGCCGGTGAGCGTCGAGCCCCCACGGTAGGACCACACCGCCGCATGGTTGTACTTGCCCTCGCGCGGGTACAGGTCGACCATCAGGCTCGACAGCGGTTTGCCAGTCGCCGCGTCAGTCACCGCATAGGCCTGCACTTCGGGGTGCCACAGCTTGGCTGGCACCGGTGTGTACTTGATGCCGAACATCGTCTCGGCGATGCGCATGACGAACTTCAGGCTTTCCTGCGGCGGGAAGTAGGGCCGGAACGATTCCTCGTCCACCGAGTACAGCTCCTTGCGCATCCGCTCGGTGTAGAACGGCACGTCCCAGCGCTCGACCGTCACCTTCTCGACCGGCAGGCCCAGGTGCTTGGCCTTGGCTTCGCGCATCTGGGCGATGTCGCGGCGCTCGCCTTCGGTGACCGCCTGCTTGACGTCGCCGAGGAATCGCGAGGTGTTGGCCGTGTTCTTGGCCATGCGGCGGCGCAGCGTGAAGTCGGCATAGCTGTCGAAGCCGAACAGCTTGGCGTAATCGCGGCGAAGCTTGGCGATCTCGGCCAACAGCTTCAGGTTGGCATCGCCGCCTTCATTCATCTTCGCGCGCCACATGCGCTCGCGGGTGCTGCCCTTCTCGGCACGCTCCATCACCGGGTAGTAGGTGGGATAGTCCAGGCCGAGCAGAAGGCGGCCCTTGGCGTCGCGCTTGGCCGCCTTCAGCACGCCTTCGGGCACGCCGGCCAGGTCTTCTTCGCTGAACTCGACCTTGGTGTTGCTGTCGCGAACATTCTTCTCGAACTGCTGACCCAGCAGGCCAATCCGGTTGGAGAGCTGCTTCGCCTTGGCCCGCTGGGCGGGAGGCAGGCCGACACCCGAGTCTTCGAACGATTCGATGGCCTGGCGCAGCGCTTCGCGGTCGATGTCGTCGGTCGGCACGGAGGCCTTGGCTGCCCGATAGAGCTTGGCGTTCTGGCTGGTGCTGGTGAAGAAATCCTGCCAGCGTAGATCGCAGGCTTCGGCTGCGTCGCGCACCTTGGGGTCAGGGTGCACATTGCTGACGAAACCGATCGGTCCGTAGGCGTCTTCGCTGGCGCTGTAGGCCGCGTCGTACTCGGCAATCCAGGTGGGCGATGCGGGGCGCTTTTCGAGCAATGCCACGCGGGTTCGAGCCGCCTTCAAGCCGGCGTCGCAGGCCTGCTTGACCTGCACCGGAGTCTGAAAATCGGGAAACGCCGGCCCGACCATCTCGGCCGATTCCGCCGCCAGCGCGTGAGGCATCCCCGCCGCGGTCAGGCTGCAGACCGCCAGCGCCATCCATGTCTTCTTCATCAGAGTCATCCTGTCTCCAAGTGGCCGGTGCCTGCCCCCCCGCTCCTGGCAGCCGATGAGGATGCCTGCAGAGGCGGTGCAGTTCAGGCCCGCTCGGCTTGTTATGAAAGAGTCAAGCGGCGATTGTGGCCCGCCCGGCGGGCCCTCAGCCCACCCGAATGCTCAACGCCCGTCACGGTGCCCAGCCGCCGAACCGCGGGTTCTCCCTGGGAAAAATCGCCGCTCACCGGCTGCAAGTATTTGAAAACACTTGCATTTCTGAGGCTTCCCCGCTTGACACCCCTAGTTCGAGGCCCGTATCCTGCGCCCCGTGCTGAGGTTGTCCCTTCTCTCATCAGGCCTGTTCCAGGCCCGCATCGCGACCCGAAGCTGGCTGTGGGCCGGCGTCACGGCAGGCCTTCTGGCCGCCGCGTCGGGTGTATGCCAGGCGGCGCCGTCAGCGGCGGCGCATGACCCCGTGATGCAGTTGCTGAAAGACCGCGGGTTGGTCCAGGCCGGCGCGCCCCTCGTTGCCTCACCGCCCCCGTCGGATCCCAGTCTTCTGGGGCAAGTGCGCGAGAAGACCACCGATTTGGTCATGGGCGCCATGAATTTCATCGGCGTGCGCTACCGCCGGGGCGGCACCACGGCCGAAAACGGGTTCGACTGCTCTGGCTTCACCCGCTACGTTTTCGAGAACAGCATCGGCCTGCTGCTGCCGCGGCGTGCCGACGAGCAGGCCCGCGCGCCCGGCTTCTTCAGCATCAGCAAAGACGAACTCAAGCCGGGCGATCTGGTGTTCTTCAACACCATGCGCCGGGCTTTCTCGCACGTCGGGATCTACGTGGGCGACGGCAAGTTCATCCACTCGCCTCGCGCCGGCGGCGAAGTCCGCGTCGAAGACATGAGCGTCGACTATTGGGCCAAGCGCTTCAACGGCGCTCGGCGCGCCCCCCAGGTGGCCACCACCGACCCGGCCGCGCGGCCCGCGCCCTGAGCTCGCGTTGCCTGTCTGGCCTTCCGTCAACGCCGCCCTCAGGCGGCGTTTGTTCGTTGGCCGGCTTTGCGCGAGGGTCAATGCCGCAACGGCACAATGGGTGCCATGGGTGAACGCGTCATTCCGCTGACCGACTGGCGTCGGGCCGCACCGGTGGCCCGAGGGTTGAAGGCCCCCGCGTCGGCGGACCTTCTCGCCGACACCCTCGGCCGCCCGCTGCGCGACCTGCGCATCTCGGTGACCGACCGCTGCAACTTTCGCTGCAGCTACTGCATGCCGAAGGAAATCTTCGACAACCGCTACACCTTCCTGCCGCACGCCCAGCTGCTGAGTTTCGAAGAGATCACGCGGGTGGCTCGTCTGTTTGCCGGCCTCGGCGTGCGCAAGCTGCGCCTCACCGGGGGCGAACCGCTGCTGCGCAAGAACCTCGAACACCTTGTCGAGATGCTGGCCGGCGTGCGCGGGCCCGACGGTGAGCCTTTGGACCTCACCCTGACCACCAACGGCTCCCTGCTCGCGCGCAAGGCTGCAGCTCTGAAGGCGGCCGGGCTGAAGCGGCTCACAGTGAGCCTCGATGCGCTGGACGACAGCATCTTCCAGCGCATGAACGATGTGGGCTTTCCGGTGGCCGATGTGCTGGCGGGCATCGACCAGGCGCTCCAGGTCGGATTCGGGCCGATCAAGGTCAACATGGTGGTCAAGCGGGGCGTCAACGACAGCCAGGTGTTGCCGATGGCACGCTACTTCCGCGAGCGCTATGGCCGCCAGGCGACGCTTCGCTTCATCGAGTTCATGGACGTGGGCGCCACCAACGGCTGGTGCCTGGATGACGTCGTGCCCTCGGCGGAACTGCTGGGGCGCATCGGCGCCGAGTGGCCTCTGCGCCCGCTGGACGCCGTGGTCGCCGGCGAGACCGCCGAACGTTGGGCCTATGCCGACGGGCTCGGTGAAATCGGCCTGATTTCCAGCGTGACCCAGGCCTTCTGCCACGACTGCAACCGCGCGCGCCTGTCGACCGAAGGGCAGCTCTTCCTGTGCCTGTTCGGCTCGCGAGGGCATGATCTGCGAGCGCTGCTGCGCGGCGGGGCCAGCGACGACGAGATCATGGGCGCCGTGGCGCAGATCTGGTCGGCACGCAGCGACCGCTACTCAGAGCTGCGTGGCTCAGCCACATTCGCCGAATCGAGCGAGCGCCGCGTCGAGATGCACTACATCGGCGGTTGAGTCGCGCCGGGCCTAGCCTGGATCTTTCACGAGTCTGCTCGGACGATCAGATCGGGGGGCGGTGAAGGGGCTTGGCGACCTGGATGAGGGCGATGGCGTCGCGCGAAGGCACGTTTGGGCGATTGCGGGCGCAGTACCCCCTTACCCCCGTTGTTTGTCAGCGTGCCGGAGTAGCACTCGCGGCGGGCTATGGGGCGAGCGCGCGGG
>NZ_JBBUTG010000036.1:0-36103 GCF_038066555.1 Ideonella lacteola
CGACGCCGCCGGCCCATCAGATCGACCCCATAAGTGTTCACGTGTCCGACTCCTTCTAAGCGGACAGATGTTCACTACCAGGGCGCTGTCAGATCAACATGTGTTCCCTGGCTGCTTACCGATGAATGCAGCAGTCCCGGCGCGTCTGTCGCGAGCATCGCGCTGGCACATGGCCTGAACGCCAACCTGGTCCACAAATGGCGCCGTGAAGCGCGCGACGTGAAGGTGTCTGATGACGCCGCCGAGCAGGCTGCGTTCGTTCCCGTGACGCTGACAGCGCCGATGCCCGCCCCGCGCGCCGATGTGCGCATCGAACTCCGGCGAGGTCCAGTCTCGGTCAACGTTGAGTGGCCGCTGTCAGGCACCGTGCCTGCGCATGAGATTGCGGCGAACTGGCCCAGCATCGTCAACTTGCTGGCCGGCAGCCTGGTCGGAGCTTGGCTGGGTGCGGGATGGGCAACCAAGTTGAGCAACCGCCGGCTCTACCAGGTCATCAGCATCACGCTGCTCGCCATCGCGGTGGTGCTGGTGTTCGCGCATGGCGTCCACTCGGATGGCGCGTTGCTGCGTGGCCCGGCCCAGGTCGTGACCGGGCTGGTGGCCGGCTTTGTTTTCGGCGTCGTCGCTGCAGTGATGGGCGTGGCGGGCGGCGAGCTCCTCATTCCCACCCTCATCCTTCTCTTCGGCGCTGACATCAAGCTCGCCGGAAGTCTGTCGGTGGCCATCAGTCTGCCGACGATGGTGGTCGGCTTCGTCCGCTTCAGCCGGGACAGCGCCTTCGAAGTGCTGCGCCACAACCGACGCTTCGTGCTCGCCATGGCCGTCGGCTCAGTGGTCGGCGTGGCGGTTGGGGGGCAACTGCTTGGCGTGGTTCCGCACAACGTACTGCTGCCCGCGCTGGCCGCCATCCTGGTCATATCGGCTGTGAAAGTCTGGCGGCACAAGTAGCCGCCCAGTTCCGACGTCCTGGCCTTGACGCTTGCCCGCTATCCGCAGCAACTGGCTGCGCGCGACACCTGGGCCTTGTCTGCCGGCAAGGCCAAGTCCTCCAGGATGGTGCAGTCGACGGCCGGGCCCCCTGAACAGGCCGTGTCGCAGCTGCAAACGAACGTGCTCAAGCTGGCTTCGAGCGCCTTCAGTTCTTCAAGCTTCTGCCGTACCTGCGCGAGGTGGGCTGCAGCGATGTCGCGAACTTCGGCGCACGGGCGGTCAGGCTCATCGACGAGCCCGACCAGCTCCCGCACCTGCTCGATGGAGAAGCCGAAGTCTCGGCAGCGACGGATGAAGACCAGGCGCCGGATGGTGGCCTCGTCATAGCTGCGCTGGCCGGCCTCGGTTCTCGCGGCTGGCGGCAGAAGCCCGATGTCTTCGTAGTACCGGACCGTTGGCACCGTCGCACCAGTGCGCCGGGCAACAAGCCCAATGGAGAGTCTTGCGCTCATGCCGCCATCCTAACCACTCACCTGCAGGCGCCTGGCGAGCAGCCACACGCCTTCGTAGCAGTCGGCTGCGGGAGGAACTGGTCGAACAGCCACTGCGCATCGGCACCGGCTTCAGCAGGGGCCTCAATGGTCAGCTCGATGGCACCTGGGGTGTCCTTGAGGTCAAAACGAAGGAAGCCGCAGCATTGCCGTTCACCGGCGACGATGCGCTCCAGCTCCGCCCGAGCATTGCGTGCATAAGTGAGGTGCAAGGTCCTTCCATCCAGGCGGTGCGCCATCAGCCTCTGCGCTGTGAATTGCCGTATCCAGGCCAGCCGCTCAGGCAACTCGCCAGAGGACAGCGTGCAGGCGATAGGTACGTCAGCTGCTGCTTGCATTGCAGTTCCCCCCGCAACCAACAGTTGATTGAGCCTGACGCCGAGCTCGGCGTCTCCACCAGACGACGGCGCCTACCGCCGCAGCCAGCCCCAGCAGCCCGGCTCCAAGGGGTGCCAGTTCATCAGCGCAGGCCGGCAACACGGAGCCGGCGGCTGCAAGCGTTGCGGAGCCTGCTGTCAGAGCTGCGGCACCTCCCAGAAGCGGGACTGCACAGCATGCGGCGCATGCCGCGCCCACGCCCAAAACAGCCTTCCAAGGTCTCATGTCCGTCTCCGATGCTTGGGCACAACGCCCACATTGCAAAGGTAGAACCTCAAGTAGCTTGAGGGGCAAGGGGTACGACCACAATTCCCGGATGGAACTTCTGAAGACACTGGCGTTGTTCGTCGTCACCGCTGTCGCGGAAATCGTCGGCAGCTACCTGCCCTACTTGTGGCTGAAGCAGGGCAAGACCATCTGGCTGCTCGTCCCGGCGGCTGCGAGTCTGTCGCTATTTGCCTGGCTGCTCTCGCTTCATCCGACTGCTGCAGGGCGCGTCTACGCGGCCTATGGTGGCGTGTACATCAGCGTGGCCGTGGTGTGGCTATTGCTGGTCGACAACGTACGGCCGTCGACATCCGATTGGGTTGGGGTGGCGGTCAGCTTGGCCGGTATGGCCATCATCATGTTCGGGCCACGCGGCGCGTGACGCCAACGGCGGCTCGGAGCACCAGAGTGCTTTGGGTCAAGATTTCTTCGCCGGACGCTTACCGAAATGACTCATTTCTGATCGCTTGTTCCAGATACTGATGAGTGATTGCGTCGCCCAGAATCTGCGCCACACCCAATCATTTCTTCTCATTGCTGATTCGATCAGCCAGCGTCTCGGAGTCCGCTTGATGTTGCAATCGATTGTTACGCCCGCCGCGCGCGTCATGGTGAATGTGCGAATGGCTCAAAAGTTCATGCTGGTTTGCCTGAGCTTTTTCGTCCCGGTGGCCTACCTGCTGATCAATGTGGCGTCCGACCGGCACGCCGCGATGGAGTTCGCGGAGCGCGAGCGTGTCGGGCTCGATCACTTTTTGGCGATTGAGCATGTGCTGAGTGATGCCGCCTTCTTGCGGGGACGTTCGATCTTGATCACTGCGGGTGTGCTCGATCCGAAAGAGTACGGGCCGGCCGAGCAACGGCTGGCGGACAGCCTGTCGGCGTTGGAAAAGAAGTTGGCCAGTGAGGTCGACCCCTTGGGGCTCTCAGCGAGCGTGGCACAGGCCAAGCAGGCCATGGCGGCGTTGCGGCAGGCTCCGCCACCATCGTTGGAGCACTTGGAGCAAGTGATCGAGCACGGCAACCAGGCTGTCGCGGGTGCGATTGCCTTGTTCGATGCACTGGCTGCGAGAAGCAACCTGGCGCTGGACCCGGATGCCGACAGCTACTACCTGATGACGATCGGCTTGGACGCCGGGCCGCGACTGCGAGAGGCCTTGGGCCGTGTTCGATCCGTGGGGGCGACCATCGCCGGCATCGCAGACGTCGAAAAGATGAACCCGGAGTTGATGATGACCTTGCACAACGCGGATGCATTGTCGGAAAACTATCTGGAGCGTATCGGCGCCGCGCTGCGTCAAGTGGAAGAGGCGAATGCCCGCGCCCTGAAGGGGGTGCCGGTGAACGTGGTCGCTGCGGTGCGAGAGAAGTTCATCCTTCGAATTGACGACAACTTCCCATTCAAAGGCCCCATCGGCGTCAAGCCGCAGGAGTGGCTGGACCTCGGGTCCGAGCAGGTGAAGGCGGTTGAAGGTTTGCTGGGCGCCAGCGCCTTGGCGCTTCGTGGCCTGATCGACCAGCGGGTGGATCGCCTCCGTCGCGATTACTGGACGGCTCTGGGCGTGACGGCCGTGTTTCTGTCGATCGGGCTTTACCTTCTGGCGGGCTATTACGTGGCCGCGAACCGCACCTATGCCGAACTCGGCCAACGGCTGGCGGCACTGGGCCGCGGTGACCTGACCGACGCGAAGCCGATGGAGGGCCGGGATGAGCTGGTGGTGGCCGCCAACACGCTGCGCGATGCGATCGGCAGGCTGCGAGGCTTGATCAAGGATGTGCGCGACGGCTCGACCGAGATGTCGGACGCGGTGTCGCAAATTGCGACGTCGAATGTCGAGCTGTCAGAGCGCAGCACCCAGATGGCCGCCGTGGTGGAGCAGACCAGCGCCAGCACCTCGACGCTGGCGGACGCGGTCGGTGAGAACCTGCAAGGAACCCGCGAGGCCAATGAGCTGGTGCACGACGCTGCCCGCATCGCCGGCACCGGCGGTGCCATCGTCGAGCAGGCGGTGCGCAGCATGGAAGGCATCTCTGCCAGTTCGCGCCGCATTGGCGACATCACCCAGGTGATCGACGGGATCGCCTTTCAGACCAACATCCTGGCCCTCAACGCGGCGGTGGAAGCCGCCCGGGCGGGCGAGCAGGGACGAGGATTTGCCGTCGTGGCGGGCGAGGTGCGAACGCTGGCCCAGCGCTCGGCGGCGGCGGCCCGCGAGATCAAGACGCTGATCGAGTCGTCGGTCGAGACCGTCAGTGAAGGCGAGCAGCATGTGGTTCGCGCGGGCGAAACCATGAGCACGATGGTGACGGCGATCGAAAAGGTGAAGGCCATCATCGAGAACATTGCCGGCCAATCCAAGGTGCAGGCCGACCAGGTGCGGCAACTGGCCGCGGCGGTCCGCGAAGTGGACGAGACCACGCAGCGCAATGCGGCCATGGTGGAGGAAACGGCGGCCGCGGCCACCCAGCTGCGGATGCGCGCCGGTCAACTTGCCGAATCGGCGGAGCTCTTTCGCACCTGAACTATCGCCGTTGACGCCAATTTGTTGACGTTCGCGAATCGGGGTTGCGTCCGCGGTGTCGTGGGGCACCCCGGCGGAGCCGATATGCCTCAGACCATGAAGCCCGTGCGAGCGGTGATGGCCCAAGGCACGACGTCCGAAATCGAGCAGAGCCGTGGATATGCGACGAAGTCCGGAAGAACACGTTGACGCGGAACCGCAGAGTGCGGGGCCGGCTGAATCCGTGGATGGGCTCGACCCGACGATGGCATGGATGCTGTCGGGCCAGCCGCCCACCCCGGCCGATGCGCTGCGACGCATCAAGGCCATCTGCAAAGCGCTGCCCGATCCCTACGCCGCATCCATCACCGTGCTGGTGACGCATCCGTGCGTGCCGAGGGAACTGCTGGCGGCCACCATCCTGACGTTTCGCGACGACCTGGCCGCCTACTCGAAAGAAGACATGGCGACGATGCTGGTGGCGGCCTGGAACGGCGGCAAATCAGGCTTCGATGCGGTGATGCGGACCCGGGCCAATGCGCCCAAGCGCAGCGCCAGCATGTCGTGGGTCAAGGAGTAAGTACAGCCGGCCAGCAGGAGAGCCGGCCCAGCCGTAGAGCCGGCTCGGGCTGACGTGCCCGCCAGGCTCAGAACGATTCCCAGGCGTCGTCTGCCAGGGCGGTGACGGGCGCGCCGGAAGCCACCTGCAGCGTACGGGCTGCCGGGCGAGGTGCCGTGCGAGGTTCCTGGCGAGACACGGGGCTGGCGAGTGGCCGGGGAGCCACGAGCGCCGCACGGCCCCTCGGCGCGACGGCGGCCGGTGCGTCGGCCGATGGCCGCAGGCGAAAGATGGAGACCACGTTCGACAGCTCCTGGGCCTGATGGGCGAGGCTGGCGGTGGCGGCGGCACTCTCTTCGACCAGCGCCGCGTTTTGCTGCGTGACCTGGTCCATTTGGGCCACGGCAATGTTCACCTGCTCGATGCCGCGGCTTTGCTCTTCGGCACTGCCGGCGATCTCGCCGATCAGGTCAGACACCTTGCGCACCTGCTCGACCATCGAGCGCATGGCCTCGCCCGCTTCGTTGACCTGGCGGCTTCCCGCTTCGACGCGGTCGACGCTGGTGCCGATCAGCCGCTTGATTTCCTTCGCCGCCTCCGCGCTGCGGTGCGCCAGCAAGCGCACTTCGCCGGCCACCACCGCAAACCCCCGGCCTTCTTCGCCCGCGCGGGCGGCTTCGACCGCCGCATTCAGCGCCAGGATGTTGGTCTGGAAGGCGATGCCATCGATGACGCCGATGATGTCCGAGATCTTGCGGCTGTGGGCGGTGATGTCATCCATGGTGCCCACCACCTGGTCCACGATCTCGCCGCCGCGGCCCGCCGCGGAGCGGGCCTGGCTGGCCAGCTCGCTCGCGGCGCGCGCCGAGTCGGCGCTCTGCCGCACGGAGCCGGTGATCTCTTCCATCGAGCTGGCGGTCTCTTGAAGGCTGGAGGCCTGTTCTTCCGTGCGGCTGGAGAGATCCTGGTTGCCCACCGCGATCTGCGTCGAGGCCGTGGTCAGGCAGTCGACGCCGGTGCGAACCTGTGCCACCACGCGCCCGAGCGCAGCCACCGTGTCCGACAGGGCCGCCTGCAGGTCGCCGACTTCATCGCCGCGATCGATGGTCACGTCGACGGTGAGATCACCATCGGCCACCGACCTGAGCGAGCGCACCGCGCCGCTGAGGGGCACGGTGACCGAGCGGGTGACGAGCAGGCCGGTGGCCACCGCCAGGGCGATGGCCAGCACTGCGGCGCTCAATGAAGCTTCCTCGGTGTGAGTGACTTGTACGTCGGCCGATTGCGCGGTCTCCTCCATCATCCGCTCTTGCAGGCCAGCTAGGTCTTCGGCCGCCTGCTGGTACTGCAGCTGGCGAGGTTCGACGCGCTCGATCAGCGCCGACTTGGCCGCTGCCAGGTCGCCGCTGCGTACGGCCTGCACCAGGGCTTCTTGCTCGACGAGAAAGGCGCGCCGCTGCTCCATCAGCTTGTCCAGCAGGGGCCGCGCTTGGGCATCCTTCACCTTGAGGTCGAGGCTCTTGTACATCTCGCCCGCCTTCTGGTGCGAGGCGTCGATGCGCTTGAACTCGTTCGCGCGCTGGTCGTCCGTTTCCATGATCAGCAGGTTGCGAAGCGCGCGCGCCTGCAGGTTGACCTCGGCGTTGATCTGGTGGACGAGGTGGACTTTGGCGTAACGGTCGTGCACGACCTCTTCCAGCTCACGATCGATTTCGTTCAGTCCGTAAGCACTGGTGCCCGCGACGACGGCGATCAGCAGTGTGATGGCGGCGAAGGCGGCGCCGAGCCGGGTGCCGATGCGAAGGTTCTTGACGGACATGGTGTGGGCCTCTCAGCGTCGAGATTCAGAAGTGCTGCAGCAGCGTTTCAAGGTGGACGAGCAGCAGCATCCGCCGCTCTGTGGCGGAGCCGAGGCTCACCAGCCCCACGATGAAGGCGGTGCGGTCCGACGACACGATGGCGGGCGGGGGGCGAATCTGCTCGGCGGCCAGGTTCACCACTTCGGAGACGGCGTCCACCACCAGGCCGACGGTGCGCGGGCCCACGTTGACGATCACCGTGACCGTGCCCGGGCCGACGGCGGCGGGCACGCCCAGGTGCAGGCGCAGGTCGACGATCGGCACGACGACGCCACGCAGGTCTACCACGCCCAGCAGATGCTCGGGTGAATTGGCGACGCGGGTCGCAGGCTCGTAGCGCCGGATCTCCTGCACCGCGAGGATGTCGAGGCCGTATTCCTCATGGCCGACACGGGCGGTGAGGACTTCGGTCGCGGCGGCGTGGGCGACGGCTCGGTGTTCAACGGCGGAAAGTGATGACATGGCAGGCAATCTTGATGTTTTCAAATGATAAAAGTGATAATTTGAAATGCAATGAGGTGCCGCCGTCGACAGGGGGCGCAGCGTGTCAAATGTCGCGGCGCGGGCCGCGGAGGTGATGAGGTGATGCCGCCCTGCTGATCAGGACACGAAGCAGGTGGCGCGCCGGCCTGGGGGCGGGCGGTCCAGGGTCTTGCAGCGGAGCGGGTGCCGTGCCGATCTCGGGGTGCCGTGCCGCGCACCCGAGCGGGGCTTCGGGTCAGGCCGTGTGAATCACCTGCGCGAGTCGCTCGCGGAGTGCGGCCCAATGGTCCAGCGCCGCCAGTTCGCCCGCCGCGGCCGCGCGCTCGGCCTGTCGGGCCACTTCCGACTCGGCCTCGTGGCCCAGCAACAGCAGCACCGACTTCAGGCTGTGCACCACGTGCCGCAGCGCCGACAGGTCGCGCCGCTGGCACGCGGCGTCGCCAGAGCGAATGTCCTCTGGAAAACGTTCGGCGCACGAGGCGCTGAAGGCGTCGTACAGCGAGTCGTCGCCTTCGAAGTGCTGCGCCACGGCGCGGGCACGTGCGTCGGCGGTGGTCGGGGCGCCGTCGGGCGCGGCGCCTGGCCCGGTCGTGGTGGCCGCATCGGCGTGGGCTTCCAACGCTTCGAGCACGCAGGCTTCGAGCACGCTCAGGCTGCACGGCTTGGGCAGGATGCGGCGCACACCCATGGCCGCCAGCTCCGCCAGGCCCTCGGGCCCCACGCCCGCGCTGCACACGGCGATGCGGGCCTCACCCCGCAGCGCGGCGTCGGCGAACAGTTCCCGCAACAAGTCCATGCCGGATGCGCCCGGCAGATTCAGATCGGTGATCAACAGAGCGACCGGGCCGGCCCGGAAGGCTTCCAGCCCGCCGTTCACCGTGTCGCACTCGATCAATTGCACCGCCAGGTCTTCGAGCGCCATCACCATGAAGCGGCGGATGGACGGATCGTCCTCCACCAGAACGATCCGTGGGCGGTGGCCTGGCGGCAGGGGCGTCATGGCCCGGTGACGGTATCGGCGGCCGAGGGCGGGGGGGCAGAGCGGGGCAGCGCGTCGGCCAGTTTGGCCGGCAGCTCTGCCACCAGGCGCGGCTTGTGCACCAACGGCACGCCTTCGAGTGCGAAGGCGTAGGGCGCCCGGTCGGCCTCGTCCAGCGAGGTCACCACGATCAGCTTGCTGTGGCGGAACTGCGGGTGCGACCGAAGGCTGGTGATCAGCGCGGCGCCATCGATGCCGGGCAGCAGGATGTCGACGAGCAGCACGTCCGGCCGCAGCTCGCCCACCATCGCCAGCCCGGCGATGCCGTCGCCGGCCACGTACAGCTGAACATCCGGGAAGTGCTTGCGAACCAGCATCGACACCAGGTTCTGGTAGTGGATCGAATCTTCGATCAGCAGCACGCTGGGCTGCGTCCACTCAGGCGGCGGCACGGCGGCGCGGCTGGCGCGGGCCTCCGTGGGGGCGGCCAGGGGCGCGGGTGCGGCCCCCTGCGATCGATGGCGCTCCACCCAGCGATCGACCGACGCACGCGAAATGCGCCGGTGCCCGCCGGCAGTACGCCAGGCCTCGAGCTCGCCGCGATCCACCATCAGCTGTACCGAGCGCACCGCCAGGCCGAGCTGACGGGCCACTTCGACCGTGGTGACATGGTCGCCATCTTGGAGGGAAGTCATGGTGCAAGTCTATCGATTTCGTGCCGTATGGCCCAGAAGATGATTGAAATGATAAGTGATCAATGTGATAATTTGCCCGTGTTTGAGTATCACTCTGCCCGCCATGAACAAGGTTCTAGTCGTTGAAGACCACGCTGACATCCGGCGTCTGATCCACCTGACGCTCGAGTTCGAGGATTGGACGGTGCACGAGGCCACCACGGCCCGCATCGGCTTGGCGGCTGCGGCGCAGCTGCAGCCGGATCTGATCCTGGCGGACGTGATGATGCCGGGGGACCTGAGCGGACTGGACATGTGCCGAGAGCTCAAGCGCCAGCCAGGCACGAGCCACATTCCGGTGGTGATTCTCTCGGCCTGTGGCCAGCAGGCGGACCGCGACCGCGGCATCGCGGCGGGGGCCGAGGCCTACCTGGCCAAGCCTTTCAGCCCGCTGCAGTTGATTGAGTTGATCGATCAACTGGTGCATCGCCGCAAGGAGGCCGCGGTATGAGCAGCCTGCCCTCTACCCAGGAAGCGAAGGCCCTGGATGCGGCCGACGCGGTTGCCGGCCACAAGCGTTTCGATGGCGCGGCTGCAGCGCAGATGGAATGCCTCATCGCCGACCTCAAGCGCCTGTACCGCGAGCGCAACGACGCGCTGGAAGAGGTGTCGCGAGCACATCAAGAGGCGCTGTTGTGCCTGGCCAGCGCGGCGGAGTTTCGTGACGACGACACGGGTGTGCACATTGTCCGCATGGGGTTCCTGTCGGAAGCGCTGGCGATTCTGCTGGGCGAGAGTGCCGAGTTCGCGGCGATGCTTCGGCGCGCCGCTCCGATGCACGACATCGGCAAGATCGGCATCCCGGACAAGGTGCTGAAGAAGCCGGGTGCGTTGGACCCGGAAGAGCGGCGCGAGATGCAGCGCCACGCCGAGATCGGGGCGCAGATCCTCGGTCGCTCGCGGATCGCCCTGTTCCAACTGGCCGCCGAGGTGGCGCAAACGCACCACGAGCGCTTCGATGGCGCTGGCTATCCGCGCGGGCTGAGCGGTGGGCAGATCCCGATCTCGGGCCGCATCGTGGCCGTGGCGGATTTCTTCGATGCGGTGACGATGGACCGCGTCTACCGCCCTGCGTTTTCGGATGAGGTCGCGCTGCGCATGCTGGCCGAGCAGCGCGGCACCGGCATGGACCCGCGCATCGTGGACGTGTTCCTCGCACATGCGGACGAACTGATCGCGCTGCGCAACCGGATCAACGCCACCCGGCCGGGGCTCGACGCGTTGGCCTGAGAGGCGTTCCCCATGCCCGCCTGACGCACCAACGCGCCAAGGCAGGGATGCTCGGGGCCTGGGCCGTGGCGCGATCCCCGTTCGCCGTCATGGCATCGTCATGCATCGGTCACGTGGCCCGGCCAGCATGCGCCGCGTGTCCAACCCGCTCACCCCGACGATGCAACTGGCGACCTCGGAGCCCGTTTTCATCCGTGCGCTTCGGCCCGCGGATATTGACCGGCTGCTCGTGCTGGAACACCGTCGCTGGACGACGGGCCAGGCGGCTTCGGCCGAGACCTTGCTTCAGCGCATCCACCGATGGCCCAAGCTGAGCATGGGCGCCTTTGGTGCCCGCAGCGGTGCCGCGCTGGCATCCTTGTTCTTGCGGCCAGCCACTGCTGAGCTCGTGCGCGCCGCGCACACCTGGTATGAGTGCGCCGAGCCTCGGCCAGGCGAGCCGCCGGCCGAGGGCTCGCACACCCTGTTCGGCATCAGCCTCACGAGCGTTCATCCCGGCGCGGTGCGGCCCATGTTGCAGCACCTGTGGCTGCAGGCGGTCCAAAGCGGCTGGCGTGAGGTGTACCTGGGGTCGCCCATGCCGGGCCTGCGACGGGCCATCCAGCGGCGCCCGGATCTGGAGGCCTGTTCGTACGCGCACCAGCGACGTCGCGGTGGGCCGGTCGACCCGCAGTTGCGCTACTACCACCGTCTAGGCTTCTGCGAGATCGTGGCGGTGCGCGCCGGCTACTTTCCGCATGAAGAATCGCTCGATCACGGCGCCGTGCTTCGCCACGTGTTGCCCTATGGGCACCTCGACGGAGTACTGCGACGCCTGCCGCTGGAGGTGTTGCGGCAGATCGCTGCCGGGTTGTATGGGGCTGGCCGCCCGGCCATGGCGGACGACCAGACAGCGCGGCCCACGACGGTCGAAGCGTGGTGGCTCTGACGGACGTGACGTGGCCATCGGCCGCAGGCCGAGGTGCGACCGGCCCCCTGGCGCTCAGCGGGCTGGTACGGCCGATGGTGCTGCGAGGTGCCGCGGCCGAATGGCCGGCGGTGCGGCGCTGGAGTTTCGATGCCCTGGCCGATGGCGTGCCGGACCAGCCGGTGACGCTGGTGGTCGGCAACCGCGAGCGGGGGACCACCCGACTGCGCCAGGGGAGCCTGCGGGACTACCTGGATTGCCTGGCGCTGCAAGCTGCGGTTGATGCGCGGGCACCCGCGGAGGACGTCGTCTACCAGCTGAAGGAGTTCGACCTGCTGCGTGCCCACCCTGCGTTGCGGCAAGACCTGCGCTGGCAGGAACTGGCCCGCCCGCGTTGGAGTGTGGTGTCGCACGGCATGTGGATCGGGCCTGCGGGCGCCCGAACGGGGTTGCACCGCGACCTGCTGGACAACCTGGCGGTGCTGCTGCTGGGCCGCAAGCGATTCTTCCTGTTGCCGCCGGGCCGTGTGGAGGCGCTTGGCGCGGTGTCAGACAAGTACGACCGTTGGGCGGTGCTGGCCCGTGTCGGTGCCGAGGCGCTGGCGGGCGGTGGTGCGGCCGAGGCAATCCAGGTGGTGGACCTGGCGCCGGGCGATGCCTTGTACCTGCCGCGCGGTTGGTGGCATGAGGTGGTCAATCTCACACCAAGTGTGCTGCTGGGCGGCTTCTTTGGTCCGGTGCCGCGGGTGGTGTCCCTGTGGGCATGGACGGGGCTCAGGCAGGCATGCCACCTCGCAGGGTGGCGCCGCGGCCGTTGCTGTTGTCATGCTGATCAGGGCGATCAACCCGCAGCCTGATGCTCAGCCAGCGATCTGGCGGGCCGCGGCTTGCAAACTGTCTGGCGTGGCGTCTGCCAGCGTGATGGTCTGCATGTCCGCCGCGGTGGCGTGGCGCAGGGCGCGGTCGTAGAGCGGGTCGTAGTGCTGCTGCATCAACTCGCTCACCAAGGTGGGCCAGTCGCCCGCACGGGCGAGCGCTTCCCAGCGCGCGACGGCGGCTTTACCCCGAAGCTCGGTCAGCGGCTGCAGGCGTTGGACGAGCGCGTCCACATCGCGGGTGAAGAAGGCGTATTCCTCGGTCAACAGCGCCACCCGCTCGGCCAGCCCCAGTTCCACCTGGATAGGCCGGCTGCGCTGCTCCCAGGCTTGCGTCACCGAATCGGGCAGTTGCAGGCGTCCGATGCGACGACTCTCTCGTTCGACAAACACCGGGCGTGCCGGGTTGAAGCCTTGCATCGCCAGCCACAGCCGGCTGTCGAATTCTTTCTGGCTGGGTTGCGGACGATCGGGCCATTCGCCCAGCACGGAGCCGCGGTGTGCCGCCAGCGCTTCCAGGTCCAACACCTGGGCGCCCTGGGCCGCCAGTGCGCCCAATAGGCGAGTCTTTCCACTGCCCGTGCGCCCGCCAATCACCCGCCAGTCGAAGCGACCCGGCAAGGCCTGCAATTCATCACGCACCAAGGTGCGGTAGGCCTTGTAGCCGCCCTGCAGCTGCCGAACGCGAAAGCCGATCTGCGCCATCACGATGGCGAAGCTGCCCGATCGTTGACCGCCGCGCCAGCAGTAGACGAGGGGCCGCCAGTCGCGGCCCTGCGCGGCCACATGCTCGTCGATCAGCCGAGCGATGTTGCGCGACACGATGGCCGCGCCGCGCTTGCGCGCTTCGAAGGTGGAGACCTGGGTGTAGATCGTGCCGACTTCGGCGCGCTCGGCGTCATCCAGCACCGGCCAGTTCACCGCGCCCGGCAGCCGGTCCTCCGCGAATTCGGAAGGCGATCGCACATCGATGATGGCGTCGAACTGATCGCGGGCCGCCATGGCTTCGGCGGCGGTCGTCGTGGCCAGGCTCATGGTGCGGCGTGCGGGTTCAGCAGGTGAATCGGTGGGCAGTCAGGCCGAGACGCCGATGGCATCGAGCAGGTCGCTCTCGATCTGAAGCTGCAGTTTCGGTTGCTGCAGCGCAGGCCCGCTCACGAGGAAGGTGTCTTCCACCCGTTCGCCGAGCGTCGACACCTTCGCCAGCTGCAGGTTGATTTCGTGTTTGCCCAACACCCTGGCGATGGCATAGAGCAGGCCCGAGCGGTCGCTGGCGCTGATCGAGAGCACCCAGCGCTGGCCTTTCTCGTCGGGCCGCAGCGAGACACGGGGCTGGATGGGGAAGCTCTTGACCCGGCGCGACACCCGCCCCCGGCTGGGCAGCGGCAACGGCCCGCCCGAGGCGAGTGCCTGAGCTGCCTGTGTCTCGACCAGCGAGATCATGTCGCGGTAGGCGCTGGCGGCCTGGCTTTCGGCGTTCGGATTGACGACCTGGAACGTGTCCAGCGCATAGCCGGCGCGGGTGGTGTGGATCTTGGCGTCTTGAATGGAGAAGCCGGCCGAATCGAAGTAGCCGCAGATCCGGGCAAACAGATCAGGCGCGTCGGGTGCGAAGACCAGCACCTGCAGCCCTTCGCCGATCGGCGAGGGGCGGGCCCGGACGATCGGCGTCTGGGTTTCGATGTGGCGCCACAAGGCGCGCGCATGCCAGGCGATTTCGGTGGCATCGTGCCGCGCGAAGTAGCTGACATCGAGCGTCTTCCACAGCGGCTGCTCAGTGCCCGGCAGGGCCGAGTGCAACGCCAGGATGTGTTGCGATTCCTGCTTTCGCGCCTCGATCTCGGCATCGGCATTGGGCGAGCCGCCGCCGAGTGCGCGCAGCGTGAGACGGTACAGGTCTTCCAGCAGCTTGCCCTTCCAGGCGTTCCACACCTTGGGGCCGGTGCCGCGGATATCGGCCACGGTCAGCAGGTACAGCGCGGTGAGGTGGCGGGCATCGCCCATTTGGCGAGCGAAAGCGGTGATCACCTCGGGGTCTGAAAGGTCTTCCTTTTGCGCCACGCGGCTCATGGTGAGATGGTGACGCACGAGGAACTCGGCCAGCTCGGCATCGGCTGGCTCGAGGCCGTGGTCGCGGCAGAAGCGGCGTACTTCGCTGCCGCCCAGCTCGGAGTGATCGCCGCCTCGCCCCTTGGCCACATCATGGAAGAGCGCGGCGATGTAGAGCACCCAGGGCTTGTCCCAGCCGGCGGCGAGCTGGCTGCAGAAGGGGTACTCGTGGGCGTGCTCGGGCACGAAGAACCGGCGCACGTTGCGCAGCACCATCAGGATGTGCTGGTCTACCGTGTAGACGTGGAAGAGATCGTGCTGCATGCGGCCGACGATGCGGCGGAAGACCCAGAGGTAGCGCCCCAGCACGGACGTCTGGTTCATCAGGCGGAAAGCGTGCGTCTGGCCCTCGGGCTGGCGCAGCATGTCCATGAACAGCTCACGGTTCACCGGGTCGCGCCGGAAGGACGAGTCCATCACGTTGCGGGCGTTGTAGAGCGCGCGCAATGTGCGGGCCGACAGGCCTTTGATGCCAGGCGTCTGCTGGTAGACGAGGAAGGTCTCCAGGATGGCGTGCGGGTTCTCGGTGTAGAGGTCGTCGCGTCCCACTTCGAGCATGCCCGCCCGGTCCAGGAACCGGGCGTTGATCGGCCGCATCGGCACGGCCTCGGTGCCGTTGACGCGCTCCTCGATGTTCAGCATCAAGATCTGGTTGAGCTGGGTGACCGCCTTGGCGGCCCAGTAGTAGCGGTGCATCAGCACCTCAGAGGCCCGGGTGCCGCGGTCACCCTCGTAGCCAAAGCTTTGGGCCACCGCGGTCTGCAGGTCGAACACCAGGCGGTCTTCGCGGCGGCCGGCCACCATGTGCAGGCGGGCCCGAATCAGTTTGAGCGTGCCCTCATGGCGCTGCAGCTGCTTCACCTCGAAGGGCGTGATCAGGCCCTTGTTGGCCAGCTCGCTCCAGGTGCGGCCCAGGCCTGCCGCGCGGGCCACCCACATCACCACCTGCAGGTCGCGCAGACCGCCCGGGCTTTCCTTGCAGTTGGGTTCGAGCGAGTAGGGTGTGTCTTCGTACTTGACGTGCCGCTGCCGCATTTCGAGCGACTTGGCACGCAGGAAGGCGCGGGCGTCCATGGCCTCGGTGTTGGCGTGGCGAAAGGCGTTGAACAGCCGCCGCGAGCCACACAGAAAGCGGCTTTCGAGCAACGCCGTCTGCACGGTGACGTCTTTGCGGGCTTCGGTGATGCACTCTTCGATGGTGCGCACCGACGAGCCGATTTCCAGGCCGATGTCCCAGCAGGCGGTGATGAAGCCCGAGAGTGCGGTGCGCACCGCGGGGTCTTCATGCGGGTGCGCCATCGTGGGCGGCAGCAGCACCAGCACATCCACATCCGAATGCGGGAACAGCTCGCCGCGACCGTAGCCGCCCACGGCCAGCAAGGCAGCACCGGCTGGCATGCCGCAACCCTGCCAGAGGGCCTGCAGCGTGGCGTCCACATGGCGGGCCAGCGCGCGCAGCAGCTTGGCCACCCCGGTGGTGGTGGGCCGGGAAGCCCGGAAGTGCTCGATCAGCTCGGTCTTGCCGCCGCGAAAGCGCTCGCGCAGGGCCGCGACTGGCAACTCGGTCGGAGGGGCAGGGGGGGCGAGGGAGGGCATCTCAGGTGAGGTGGTAGAGCTTGATCGGGCTGCTGCGGTGCCCCGTTCCGCTCATGTCCCCCGGCGTCGGCCCGAGGCCGACGACTCCTCCTTGACTTCGCTTCACGGGGCACCGCAGCAGCCCGATCCGGCACCGTTGAGTGGCGCGATCGAAGGCGGGAACCGGGATGGGCCGAGGGTGCGGGGTGACCGGCGCAGCGAAGTTAAGGAGGAGGGGTGGGCAAGGCCCACCCCGGGGGACATGAGCGGAGCCGGTCACCCCGGGCCCTCGGCTCGCGCCTACCGCGACATCAGCCTGCCACGAAGGCCGGCGGCGGGGGGCTGCCGGCGGACAGGGTCAGCACTTCATAGCCCGTTTCCGTGACGACGATGGTGTGCTCCCACTGGGCCGACAAGGAACGGTCTTTCGTGACGATGGTCCAGCCATCGCCGGTTTCGCGAATTTCGCGGCGGCCGGCGTTGATCATCGGCTCGATGGTGAACACCATGCCCGGCACCAGTTCTTCGAGCGTGCCCGGACGGCCATAGTGCAGCACCTGGGGCTCTTCATGGAACTTCTGGCCGATGCCGTGACCGCAGAACTCGCGCACGATCGAGAAACCCTGGTTCTCGGCGAAGGTCTGGATGGCGTGGCCGATGTCGCCCAGACGGGCGCCCGGCTTGACCTTGACGATGCCGCGCCACATCGCCTCGTAGGTGATGCTGCACAGGCGCTTGGCGGCGATCGAGCCTTCGCCCACCACGAACATGCGGCTGGTGTCGCCGTGCCAGCCATCCTTGATGACGGTGACGTCGATGTTGACGATGTCGCCGTTCTTCAGCGGCCGATCGTTCGGGATGCCGTGGCACACCTGATGATTGATCGAGGTGCAGATCGACTTGGGATAGGGGATGTAGCCGGGAGGCTGGTAATTCAGCGGTGCCGGCACGCCCTTTTGCACATTGACGATGTGGTCGTGCGCGAGCTTGTCGAGTTCTTCCGTGGAGACGCCTGGCTTCACATGCAGGGTCAGCATGTCCAGGACTTCCGAGGCCAGTCGGCCGGCCACGCGCATGCCTTCGATATCGGCGGCGGACTTCAGGGTGATCGTCATAGCCCGCCATTGTCGCACTCCAACGTAAAATTCCGGGTTTCCACGAGCTTGGCCCCTGGCATTCCGGGGCTGCCAGGCGCCCGCCCCATCCGTGCTCCACGACGGCCCGCCACCAGCGGCCGCCCTGCCACCCGCCCGCCACATCCATGTCAGCTCCCAAGCAACTGATGCACTTCGAGGGCGGCAGCGCCCTGTCCGCCTTCCGCGCCCAGGCCCTGCTGGCCCGCCTGCAGGCCGTCTGCCCGAAGGTCACCGGCGTCAGCGCCCGGTTCGTGCATTGGGTATGGAGCGATGCTGCGCTCGATCCCGGTGCGCTGGACAAGCTGGCGGCGCTGCTGCGCTACGGCGACCCGGCCACCGCTGCCGAGGGTGAACTGGTCGTCGTGATGCCTCGGCTGGGCACCGTGTCGCCGTGGGCCAGCAAGGCCACCGACATCGCCCACAACTGCGGCCTGGGCATCCACCGCGTCGAGCGCGTGACCGAATACCGCCTGGCGCTCAAGAGCGGCCTGGTCAGCAACCTGTTGGGCGGCGCCAAGCCGCTGTCGGCCGAAGAGCGCCAGGCGTGTGCCGCGCTGCTGCACGACCGCATGACCGAGAGCGTGGCGTTCGAGCGCGAGGCCGCGCTGCACCTGTTCGATGAGCAGCCGGCCGAGCCGATGGCGCATGTGGACGTGCTCGGGCAAGGCCGCGCCGCCCTGGAGAAGGCCAACACCGAATTCGGCCTGGCGCTGTCGGCCGACGAGATCGACTATCTCGTGGCGGCGTTCACCGGGCTGAAGCGCAACCCGACCGACGTCGAGTTGATGATGTTCGCGCAGGCCAACAGCGAGCACTGCCGGCACAAGATTTTCAACGCCGAATTCACGATCGATGGCGAGAAACAGCCGCTGTCGATGTTCGGCATGATCCGCCACACCGAGAAGACCAACCCGCAGCGCAGCATCGTGGCCTACAGCGACAACGCGGCGGTGATGGAGGGTGGGCCGGTCGAGCGTTGGTTGCCCGAAGGCTTCACCAATGCGCCGAAGTACGGCCCGCGTGAAGAAACCGCCCATGTGCTGATGAAGGTGGAGACGCACAACCACCCGACGGCGATTTCGCCCTTCCCGGGCGCTTCCACCGGCGCGGGCGGCGAGATTCGCGACGAGGGCGCCACCGGCCGCGGTGCCAAACCCAAGGCGGGCCTGACCGGCTTCTCGGTCTCGAACCTGAACCTGCCGGGCACCAGCGAGCCCTGGGAAACCAGCCCCTACGGCAAGCCCGAGCACATCGCCAGCCCGCTGCAGATCATGACCGAGGGCCCGCTTGGCGGCGCCGCGTTCAACAACGAGTTCGGCCGTCCCGCGCTCGGCGGCTATTTCCGCGTCTTCGAGCAGACGGTGGGCGAGGGCACACAAGCCATCCGCCGCGGCTACCACAAGCCCATCATGATCGCCGGTGGCCTGGGCACGATCAGCGACGGCCAGACCCACAAGCTGCCGTTCGGTGCCGGTACCCTGCTGATCCAGCTCGGCGGCCCCGGCATGCGCATCGGCATGGGCGGGGGGGCCGCCAGCTCCATGGCGGCGGGCACCAACACCGCGGCGCTCGATTTCGACTCGGTTCAGCGCGGCAACCCCGAGATCCAGCGCCGGGCGCAAGAGGTGATCAACCACTGCTGGGCCTTGGGCGCGACCAACCCCATCGTCGCCATCCACGACGTGGGTGCGGGCGGCATCAGCAACGCATTCCCTGAGCTGGTCGATGGCGCCGAGAAGGGTGCGCGCTTCGACATGCGCAAGGTGCCGCTGGAGGAAACCGGCCTGGCGCCGAAAGAGATCTGGTGCAATGAAAGCCAGGAGCGCTATGTTCTGGCGGTGAACCCCGATCTGCTGCCGCTGTTCGAGCAAATGTGCGAGCGCGAGCGTTGCCCGTTTGCCATCGTCGGGGTGGCCACCGACGACAAGGAGCTCATCCTTGAAGATGGCCCCGGTGGCGAGCGCGTCATCGACATGCCGATGGATGTGTTGCTGGGCAAGCCGCCCAAGATGCAGCGCGACGTGACGCGCGTGCCGCGTCAACTGGCCCCGCTCGATCTGACCGGAGTGTCGCTGGACAAGGCGGCCTTCGATGTGCTGCGGCATCCGACCGTGGCCAACAAGCGCTTCCTGGTGACCATCGGTGACCGCACCGTCGGTGGACTCAACCACCGCGACCAGATGGTCGGCCCGTGGCAGGTGCCGGTGGCCGATTGTGCGGTGACCCTGGCCGATTACCGCGGCCTGCGCGGCGAGGCGATGAGCATGGGCGAGCGCACGCCGCTGGCCGCGCTGGACGCGCCGGCATCTGGCCGCATGGCGGTGGCCGAGGCCATCACCAACCTGCTGGCAGCGCCGATCACGCTCGAGCACGTCAAGCTCAGCTGCAACTGGATGGCCGCCTGCGGCGAGGCGGGCGAAGACGCGGCGCTGTACGACACCGTCAAGGCGGTGGGCCTGGAGCTGTGCCCGGCGCTGGGCATCGGCGTGCCGGTGGGCAAGGATTCCTTGTCCATGCGCACCCGTTGGCAAGAGGGGGGCTTGCAGAAGCAGGTTGTCGCACCGGTGTCGCTCATCGTGTCGGCCTTCGTCACGCTTGACGACGTGCGCGGCACCTTGACGCCGCAACTGCAAGAAGGCGACACCACGCTGATCCTCATTGACCTGGGCGCCGGCAAGTCGCGCATGGGCGGCTCGATCCTGGCCCAGACGCTGCAGCAGTTCGGCGACAGCGTGCCCGATCTGGACGACGCGGCGCGCCTGAAGGCGCTGGTCGCAGCGATCAACGCCCTGCGCGGCCAGGGCCAACTGCTGGCGTACCACGACCGCTCGGACGGTGGCCTCTGGGCCGCCGCCTGTGAAATGGCCTTTGCCGGCCGCCGCGGCGTGAGCTTGAATGTTGACATGCTGGTCACCGAAGGCGATGGCATCAGCGACAGCCGCGCCGACACCGGTGATTCGAAGAACTGGGCCGCCCAGGTCAGCGGCCGCCGCGACGAGTTGACGCTGAAGGCCTTGTTCAACGAAGAGTTGGGCGCGCTGGTGCAGGTGAAGACGAGCGACCGCGACGCGGTGCTGGCCACCTTGCGTGCGCATGGCCTGTCGACCATGAGCCACGTCGTGGGCAAGACGAACGACAAGGGCCTGGTCGAGGTGTGGCGCGATGCCAAGCCGCAGTTCTCGGCCGCCTTGCGCGACCTGCATCAGGCCTGGGACGAGGTCAGCTGGCGCATCGCCCGCTTGCGTGACAATCCGGCCTGTGCCGACAGCGAGCATGCAGCGGCGGGCCGCGATGATCCGGGCCTGCACGTGCACCTCACCTTCGACCCGGCCGACGATGTGGCCGCGCCCTTCATTGCCAAGGGGGCTCGGCCCAAGGTGGCCATCCTGCGTGAGCAGGGCGTGAACAGCCATGTCGAAATGAGCTACGCCATGGCGAAGGCCGGCTTCGACACCTTCGACGTGCACATGAGCGACCTGCACGCCGGCCGCGCACGGTTGGATCAGTTCCAGGGCTTTGTCGCCTGTGGCGGCTTCTCGTACGGTGACACGCTGGGCGCTGGCGAAGGCTGGGCGCGCTCCGTGATGTTCAACCCGGTGCTCACCGAGCAGTTCGCCGCCTTCTTCGGCCGATCGGACAGCTTCGCCCTCGGCGTGTGCAACGGCTGCCAGATGCTGGCGGCACTGAGCCCCATCATCCCTGGCGCGGAGGCCTGGCCCAAGTTCGTTCGCAACAAGAGCGAGCAGTACGAGGCGCGGCTGGCGATGGTCGAGGTGCTGGCGAGCCCGTCGATCTTCTTCACCGGCATGGCCGGCAGCCGCCTGCCGATTGCGGTGGCGCACGGCGAAGGCTTCGCCGACTTTTCGCAGCGTGGCGACGCGGCCAAGGTGCACCAGGCCATGCGTTTTGTGGACGGCCATGGCGCGGCCACCGAGGTGTATCCGTTCAACCCGAACGGCAGCCCGGGCGGGCTGACGTCGGTGACGACCGCCGATGGCCGCTTCACCGCGCTGATGCCACACCCGGAACGGGTGTTCCGCAACGTGCAGATGAGCTGGACGAACGGCGACATCGCCGCCGACAGCCCGTGGATGCGGATGTTCCGCAACGCGCGGCGGTGGCTGGGTTGAGAAGGCTGCTGTGATCGGATGATCAGCAAGACGGGCGCTCCAGGGCGCCCGTCCTTCTTTCTGGCCCCCGTTTGCTTGCACGGGCGCTCGGATTCGCCTTCGGTACGACCGAAGCGCTCACAATGGCGCTCATGAAACGCCTTCTTGCACTGAATCTGCTGGCCGCCGCCTTCGCCATGGCGGGTGCCGCTCGCGCGGAGCCCATCGGCGAGGTCGACACCGTCTTCAAACTGATCGGGCCCGACCACAAGATCGTGGTCGACGCCTACGACGACCCGGACGTCAAGGGCGTCACCTGCTACGTCTCGCGGGCCAAGACCGGCGGCGTGAAAGGCGCGCTCGGCCTGGCGGAAGACAAGGCCGAGGCCTCGATCGCCTGCCGCCAGACCGGGCCGATCTCGTTTCCCAAGCCGCTGAAGCAGCAGGACGAGATGTTCAACGAGCGGATCTCGCTCGTCTTCAAGCGGTTGCGGGTCGTGCGCATGGTCGATTCAGCCCGCAACACGCTGGTCTATCTGACCTACTCAGACCGCGTCATCGAAGGCTCGCCGCAAAACAGCGTGACCGCCGTGCCGGTCGACCGGGGCACGCCGATCCCGGTGCGTTGACGGGGGGGGCTGTCGGCCTGCCATCGCTCAGGCTGCCATCTCTCTGGGGGCCGTTCCCCGCAGCCCTGCCGGCGGCCCTCAGGCGACTTGGTGGGCGTCGGCGGGTTGGGTGTTCAGCCACCCCCGCAGCAACTCTGCCGTGAGCGCCTCGGGCTGGTGGAAGGCGTAGCCCTGGCCCCAATCGATGCCGAGGGCGCGCAGCATCGCGGCGACGCGGTCGTTCTCGACGCATTCGGCGACGATGGGCTTGTTGAGCAGGCGGCCCATCTCGGCCATCGAGCGCACCATGCCGCTGTGGACGTCGTCGGTGTCCATGTCGCGCACGAACATGCCGTCGATCTTGATCGAATCGAAGGGCAGGCGCCGCAGGTAGGTGAATGAGGCGAAGCCGCTGCCGAAGTCGTCGAGCGAGAAGCGGCAGCCCAGGTCACGCAGCTTCTGCATGAAGGTGCTGGCGCTTTGCAGGTTGGTGATGGCCTCGGTCTCGGTGATCTCGAAACACAGCAGGCGGCCCGGCACGCCGGAGTTGGCCAGCAGCTCGGCGATGTGGTCGCACAGGCTGGCGTCGCGGATGGTGATGGCCGAGAGGTTCACCGCGATCTGGCCGATGCGGTCGTGCAGGTCGGGTACCTGGCTCAGCAACTCGACGGCCTGGCCGATCATCCAGCGGTCGATGTCGGTGACCAAGTGGAAGCGCTCGGCCGGTGCGATGAAGTGGGCCGGCATCAACAGCTTCTGGCGGATCGGGTCCCACAGCCGGGCCAGCGTCTCGATGTGCAGGCGGCGCGGCTCGCCGGGCACGTTGCGCAGGGGCTCCAGCCGCTGGCCATACATGCGCAGTCGGTTCTGCTTCAGGGCATCGAACAGCACCAGCGCCCAGTTGATCGTCTCGCGCTGGGGGTCGGGGTTGCTGCGCTTGGGGTCGTAGATGCAGATCGAACCGCGGCCCTCGCGCTTGGCGTGGTACGCAGCCTCGTCGGCCATCAGCATCAGTTGGTCGAATGAGACGATGTCGCGCTGGATGCGCACCACCGCGATCGAGGCGGCGAGCCGGAACTCACGCTCTTCCCACTGGAACTCGAACTCACCGATGACGCGGTGGATCTGGCGCGCCAACGCGGCCCCGCCTTCTTCCGTCTGATCTTCGCTGACGATCGCGAACTTGTCGCCACCCAGCCGCGCGAAGAAGTCTGAGCGTTGCAGCACGCCGCCCACCAGCTCGGCAAACTGTCGCAGCAGCTCGTCGCCGGCGACGCAGCCGCAGGTCTCGTTGACGAGGCGGAACTGGTCGATGTCGATCAGCAGGAACACCGCCTGTCCGGGCTGGCGCTGCAGCCGGGCGAGCATCTCAGAGACATGGGCGTCGAGCGCGCCCCGGTTGTACTGCCGGGTCACGAAATCGTGCGTGGCCAGGTAGTTCAGGCGGTCCTGCATGTACCGCCGCTCGTTGATTTCGACGCGCAGCTGGCGGTTGGCGAGCGTCAGCTCGGCGGTGCGCTCGCGCACCCGCTCTTCGAGGCTGCGGTTGAGCTCGCGCAGGTCGTGCAGCAAGACTTGTCGCTCGATCTGGTGACGCACCCGGGCGAGCACCTCGTCGGCATTGATCGGCTTGGTGATGTAGTCGCTGCCGCCCACCGCGAAACCGGTGCTGATGTCGTCGGTGCGGGCGGTGCAGAAGATGACCGGGATCTCGGCCAGCGCGATGTCGGCTTTCAGCCGCCGGCACACTTCGAATCCGTCCATGCCGGGCATCATCACGTCCAGCAGGATCAGGTCGGGGTGGCGGCGGGCCACCAACTCCAGCGCGCGCGGCCCGTTGGTGGCCACCATCAGCTCACACCCCATGCCCTCGAGCACGGCGCTCAGCACATCGATGTTTTCAGGCGTGTCGTCGACGATGAGGACGGTGAGCTTGATTCCGGTCACTGCTGGAGCGATCAAGGTGCCGTGGAAATCCCAGTGTATGACAGGCGGACCACGGACGGCCAAGGTTTTCGGGCATGTCCGAGCGTGCTTATGCCGCAGGTCATGCGGCTGAATCGGCTGGGGTGAGGAATTCCCGGATGTCGTCCTCCAGGCTCTGGAAATCGTAACGGCGGGCTGAGTCTTCCCAGGCGCGACGCCGGGCGGCACCCACCTGCGCCGGCGAGATCCCGGCCAACAGGGCCTTGACCTGGTTGAGGTCTCCGGCCGCCGCCGCCGCCGACAGCTCGTTCAGGCGAGACAGGGTCTCGCCGTCGAGTGCATCGGCCGACGCCGGAGGCTCAGCCTCGCCGCCTGCCGTCAGATCACCGCCGGGCTGGGAATCGGCATCGGCGAGCGGCGCGGGTGCCTCTTCCACGAAGCGCACCCCAGCATGCAGGGCCAGCATCCGGTAGATCTCACGGAAGGGGTAGGGCTTGGGCACGAAATCCTGGAAGCCGATCTCGATGTAGAAGCGGCGCTCATGCTCCAGGCTGGACGCGGTGACGGCGATGACCGGGAGTTCGGCAGTCTTGGCGGCCCCCCGCAGGGCGTGGATCATCTCCACGCCGGTCAGCCGAGGCATGCGGATATCGCTGAACACGATGTCGAAGTTGTGCCGATGGCAGGCCTCCAGGCCGGCCTGGCCGTCCTCGGCCTGCTCGACTTCGCAGCCGGTGTCTCGCAAGACCTTCACCAGCAGGTCGCGGCTGTCGGTGTCGTCTTCTACGACCAGGGCCCGGCACGGTGTCGAGGGGTCGAGCCGGGCGACCTGCACCACGGCCTGGGCCGCGCCGGGCTCGGCATCCACCGCGGGCAGGGGCAGCGTCAACCGGGCATGTGTGCCCACGCCTGGCGTGCTGGTGAGTTCCAGGTCGCCCCCCATGGCGCGGGTGATGTCGCGCGACAGCACCAGCCCGAGGCCCGAGCCCCCCTTGGCGCGGCCCGCCTCGCCCTGGATGAACGGCGCGAACAGCTGATCCAGCTCGGCGGCGGTCATGCCAGGGCCGCTGTCGTCGACTTCGACCTGCAGCGTGTCACCGTCGCGCCAGGCGCGCAGCCGGATGCTGCCGCGCTCGGTGAACTTCAGCGCATTGCCAAGCAGGTTGATGACCACCTGGCCGATCTTCGTTCGGTCGCCGTGCACCATGGACGGCGCCCGCAGGCCGGTCAGATCGGCTTGCCACGCCAGGCCTTTGGCAGCCACGCGGCCGGCAAAGAGCTGGGCGATGTCTTGCAGCTCGCGATGCAGGTCGAAGGTCTGCATCATCAGATTCACCTTGCCGGACTCGATCTTGGCCAGGTCCAGCACGTCGTTGATGAGGCCCAGCAGGCGGTTGCCGGCCGAGAGGATGACCTCCAGCCGCTGGTGGGCGCTTCCGGGCAACTGGCGATCGGAGAGCAACACCTGGGTGAAGCCGAGCACCGCATTGAGGGGTGTTCGGATCTCGTGGCTCATGTTGGCCAGGAACATCGATTTGGCCCGATTGGCCGATTCGGCCCGCTGGCGGGCTTCGCGCAGCTCGTCTTCCACCTGCCGCTGGGTGGTGACATCGCTGACCAGGCTGGCCATGAACAGCGGGTGCCCCAGGTCGTCCTTCAGCATGAAGTGCGATTGATCGAACACCCGGGCGGGCTGATCGTCGCGCGCTTCGATGCGCCATTCCCCTTCCCAGTGGCCCTGGGTCTTGAGGGCGGGCAGCACCTCGTGGGCGAAGAGGTGGCCGAACTTCGGGCCCAGGTAGTCCTGCAGGCTGCGCTGCGAGCTCGGGGTCCAGTCGAGATCTCCCAGCATCTCACGCAGGGCGGGGTTCAGATAGACGGTGGCGCCATCCAGCGCTGAGATGGCCAGCCCCTGGTGGGCGCTCTCGGCCAGCCAGTGGAACATCTGCAGCTGCCGTTCGGCACGTTGGCGCTCGGCCACCTCGCCACGCAGCGTCTCGTTGCTGTGGGCCAGTTCGCGGGTGCGCTCTTCGACCTGTGTTTCCAACGCCTGGCGCTGGTCGCGCACCAGGGTGTCGTGCTTGCGCCGGGCCACCATGAAGCCGGCCAACAGCGCCGTCGAGGCCAGCCCCGCCGCGAGCACGGCCAGTTGCAGCCAGCCCGGCTTGGGCATCAGCTGGGCCCAGGCCGGCTGCATCAGCAAGGTCCAACGCCGGTCCGCCACCCGGAGTGGCATCTCGTGATGAACGCCGCTGCTCAGCTGCGGTCTGGCCAGATCGCGCTCTGCCTGATCGCGTGCCTCCAGGTTTCCGCCGGCGCGCCACTCCAGGGCATGGGCGGTCGGGGTGTCCGGGTCGTACAGCAGCAGATGGTGGCCTTCGATGCCCATCTGCGCCACCGCGGCGCGCAGCAACTGCCCCACATCGATGGTGGCCGCCACCATGCCGCGCACGCCCGGCGGCTTGGCCTGCACCCCGCGCAAGCCCATGCCGGCCAGCGGCGCATACAGCACCTGCACCAGATCGCCGGTGGCCGTTTGCGCCACCGAATGCAGGGGCAACGAGGCGGAGATTTGGCCGCTTTCGCGGGCCCTGTCGATCGCGGCGCCGCGCTGCGGATCGGCCAGGTGATCGACGCCCACCAGGGCATCGTTGCCCGCCTCAGGATCCGTCCAGAGCACCGGGAAATACTCCGGGCGCAGCCCGGCCGGCACGACCGTGTCGCGGGGGCTCATCTCCCGCAGCGACAGGCCACCATTGCTGGCCTCGAAGGCATCGCGGTCGAAGATCGTCACCTGCGGCAGGTAGGCGAAATGCTTCTGCCACGGGCTTCGCAGCAGCATCGGGCCCGAAACGGCTCGGAACTCGGCGGGCTCCACCTCGGACTTGTAGAACATGCGCTGCAGGATCTCGAGGTCACGCACCGCCATGTCGATGTGGTTTTGCAGGGCCATCGCCAGGCGGGTGCCGTCAGACCGGAAGCGCTCGATGTGCACATCGCGCTCCATCACGCCCACCGACAGCGTGGCGAACATCGTGAGCCCCAGGCCCAGACAGATGATCGGGAAGGCCTGAGACACGGCCCGCTGCGCGTGGAACGCCGGGTGCAGCAACAGCAGCAGCAAGGGGGCGAACACCAGCATGCCGGTGAGGTCGCCCACCCACCAGGTCAGCCACCCGAAGAAGGCGTCCTTCGGGGTCATCACGCCGAACGAATACAGGGTGGCCTGGCCCACGGTGGCACCGATCAGGCAGCAGGCCGCCACCGCCAGAGCGAAGTGAAGCGTCTGCCGCACCGGTTGGGCCTCGATGCGATCGGGCAGATGCCTGACCAGGTGGGCGGCCAGCGCAGCCTGAACCATCGAGCCGCTGGCCACCAGCATCGAGCTGAGCAGGGTGGGGCCACCCCATCCGAGCGATGGGCCGATCAGGGTAAAAAAGTTGGTCAGCACGGCGCCCAGCATCAGGCCGGGGAAGGTGCGGGCGCCACCCAGCATGAGCGCCGCCAGCACGATGCCAGCAGGGGGCCAGATGGCGTTGATGGTGAGCGGCCCGATCGCCATCGCGCTACCCAACTGGGCCGTCAGGTAGTAGGCCAGCGCCAAGCCGGTATTCACCACCAGCAGGCGCATACCGGGCGAGAGCGACGGGAGAAAGCGTTCGATCATCCAGGCCGCCGGGCCGTGACGCGGCCCACTGGCGGCTGATGATAGACGCCTATGAGCCGTCGCGCCCCATTTGTCTGAGCTTGTTCAGCCAACCGGTGGCCGCCGCCGGCTTCAACTCACCCGCGCCACCGATGAGGGTGTGGTCGATGGGGGCGATGCCCACGAACCCCAGGATGTTGCGCTCAAGCGACTTCAGGCTGTGCGCGCGGAAGTACCAGCGATACACCGCGGCAGGCATGCCCATCGTCACGACCACGCGGGCCGAACGCCCCTTCAGGCCCTTGTGGGCGAAGGGGTTGCCGCCTTCGCCCTTGAAGGCAAAGCCTGGCCGCGCCACCTGCTCGAGAAAGCCTTTGAGCAGGGCCGGCATGTCGCCCATCCACAAAGGAAACAGCAACACGAGGTGCTGCGCCCACTCGATATCGGCCTGGGCGGGCATCAAGTTTGCCGGTGTCGGGCCGACCGCCCAATCGGCCGGGCTGCGCAGCAGGGGGAAGTCCAGTTGGGCGACATCCAGCATGCGCACCTCGTGGCCGGCCGACAGGGCACCTTCACGATAGGCTTGGGCGAGGGCATGGCAAAGATGCGGTGTATGGGAGTCAGGATGACCCTGAACGATCAGAATGTGGCGAGACATGGCGATCAGCAGGTGGTGGCAGACGAGGGCGTCGGCAGCGCCGCTGGGCGACTATCCCCGCTCCCGCCCCGCCTGGCTTTGATGGCGGACAAGCGGCGCGGCCTCATGCGTCTGCGGGGGCGGGCGATGCGCCGTTGGGCGCTGGCCTGCTGGCTGGGCTGCGAGACCGCCGCGGCCTACGCGCAAGAGACGCTCCCCGAGCCCGCCGCCGAAGTGGCGGAATCGGCCCGCACCACCGTGCGCTCGATGGCGGTGTGGTTGGCCCGGGGGGTGGACAGTTGGTTTGGCGACCGGCCGTTCGAAGACGGGGGCAAGGTCAGCGACGGCCGGTTGAGCACCGCCCTGATGCTGCGGCAGCACGACAACCCGGACCTGGACGTGCGATTCAACGCGCGCTTCCGGCTGCCCAACGTGGAAGAGCGGCTTTACGCCTTCATCGGGCGCGACGACGAGCGCGACCTGATCACCGACCGCCCCGGCGCCTTCTCACGCCAGGATCGCTTGCTGGAAGACACCCGCGACCGCGACTTTTTCGCGGGCCTGGGCCGTTCGCTCACCGATTCCATCGACCTCCGAGTGGGTGTGCGGGGCGGGCTGAACCTGTTTGCCCAAGCCCGCTATCGGCATGACTGGCTGATCGGCGACGACGATCGCGCAGACTTTCGCCAGACGGTGTTCTGGTCGCTCGAAGACCACCTGGGATCGACCACTGCCTTCTCTTACGAGCACGCCTTCTCGCCCGTGTGGGCCGCGCGATGGCTGAATTCGGCCACCATCACCCAGGCGTCGAAGCATGTGGAATGGTCGACCCTCTTGGGCGCTTACCGCTCGTTCGGTGATGAGCGGCTGCTGGCGCTGGAATCACTGGCCACCGGGGAGGCCGGCTCTGGCATCGGCCCGAGCGACTATGGTGTTCAGGTGCGCTGGGAGCAGCCCATCCATGAAGACTGGTTGATCGGCGGCGTGGTGTTGGGCCATTTCTGGCCCCGCGAAGACGAAGACAGCCCACGAGAGCGCGCGTGGGGCGTGGGCGTCAACCTGAAGCTGCGGTTCTGACGCCAGCCTTCACCCGGACCAGGCCTTGGGCCGGGCCGGGCTGATGGTTACGCGCCGGCTTGCCGAGCTGCGTGCGCGGCCGCTGCATCGATCGATTCGCGCAGTTCCTCGTACCCATGGTGAGCCTTGAACTGCGGAAACTGCTGGGCGATGGCCGACGGCGGATGAATCAGGAAGCCCGCATCGGCGGCGCCGAGCATGCCCGTGTCGTTGTACGAATCGCCCGCCGCGAACACCTGGAAATTCAGCCCCTTCAGCGCCTGGACGGCGTGGCGCTTCTGATCAGGCTGGCGCAGCCGGTAGTCACGCACGAAGCCGGCTTCGTCGACCAGCAGGCGATGGCAGAACAGCGTGGGGCGCCCCAACTGGCGCATCAACGGGTCGGCAAACTCGTAAAAAGTGTCCGACAGGATGATCACCTGGTAGCGCTCGCGTAGGCTGTCGAGAAAGGCCTTGGCGCCAGGTAACGGGCTCATCCCCGAGATCACGCCCTGGATATCTGCCAGCTTCAAGCCATGCTGCTCGAGCAGTTGGATCCTGAAGCGCATCAGCTTGTCGTAGTCAGGCTCGTCGCGTGTCGTGCGTGAGAACTCGGCGATGCCGGTGCGCTGAGAAAACTCGATCCAGATCTCTGGAACCAGCACGCCTTCGAGATCAAGACAAACGATTTGCATGGGGAACACGCTCCGAAGTTTCAGCGGGCAGGATGCTAACGACTGCGTCGCACAGTGCGCTGACGAGTTGCCGCAGGTGCGCTGATCGGCCCAGGGGCCAAAGAGGCCAAAGGGGCCCAGGGGCCGATGGGTTGCACCACTACGTGTTTTCGTACTGACCTGGCGCCACCATCCCCCAGAATCACGGCTGCTGGGCGCTCAAGCGCGGTAGATCGCGCGTTCCAATGCGCCAGCGCCTGCCAGCCAGGACACGACAGCCAAAACGAGCAGCCCCATGCCACAGCCAGCCGTTTTCGTCATCGACATGCTCAACGATTGCTTTGTGCACGCCGATTTGAAACAGTTGCGCGCGGCGCTGTGTTCATCCATCAACGAATTGACGGCGCTGGCCCGCGCCGGTGGCCATCCCGTGGTCTGGGTGCGCCAGGAGTTCGAGCCCGACCTGAGCGACGCCACGATCGACATGAAGGCCCAGGGCATTCGCATGTTCATCAAGGGCACCAAAGGACCTGACATCCTGGATGAACTGACGCGGTCTGAAAGCGACATCGAGATCGTCAAGAAGCGGTACAGCATCTTTTTCGGCACCGGTCTGGATCAGCTCTTGCACCAACTGGACATCCACCTGATCATTCTGGCCGGCGTGAACACGCACGCCTGCATACGCACCGCCGCCGTCGACGCTTACCAACGTGACCTGCCTGTCCAGATCGTTCGTGAGTGCGTGGCCTCGAAGGACACGCACCACCACGACGTTTCCATGAACTACATGAATGGCGGCATCGCCACCGTGACCACGTTGGCGCAGCTGCGGCACCAATGGGCACCGGCGCTCGGTGCGTGAGGCGCTCGCAGATGAAGTGGCCATGCAGGTGTTGAGTCTCTGACTTTTCTGGAACCGGGAGAACGCCATGTCTGAACCCACACTGTTCGAAGCGGTCGGCGGTGCCGACGGTGTTCTCAGGCTGGCTGCTGCCTGGCATGAGCGGGTCATGCGGGATGACGTGGTGTCGCACGCGTTCAGCCATGGCTTTCACCCTCGGCATACCGAACGGTTGGCAGCCTACTGGGGCGAAGCCTGGGGTGGGCCGCCGGACTACACCGAAAAGTACGGTACGGAATCCGGCGTCGTTCGCATGCACAGCGGAAACGGCATTCACGAAGACATGGACCAACGTGCCATCCGGTGCTTCGAACTGGCGCTGGAGGACGTCGGTTTGCGAGAGCCCCGGCTGCGAGAGGCGCTCAACGCCTACTTCGTTTGGACCACCACCACCACGATGGCGGCCTACCCCGAGCGGGGGAGCACCGTGCCCGACCATCTGCCACTGCCGAAGTGGTCGTGGAGCGGGCTCCAGGGATGATGCGTCGTCCACCTCGGCATGCTGTGCATGCGTAGGCCGTCACCACACCCAGCCACTGAATCAACCTACTGAATTCGCATGCTCGACCCCCTTCGCTTTCCAGTACCCGAGTCGTTCGAAACCGATCGACTGTTGTTGCGCCCATTCCTGGAGTCCGATGCGCCCGATCTCCACGAGGCCCTGGCCGAGTCGGTGGACGAGCTTCGGGCGAACCTGTGGTTCTTGCCGTGGGTGGCCGAGGAGCAGACGCTCGAATCTGCCGGGGTGCGCTGCCGCAGGGCGCGGGCCAACTTTCTGTTGCGCACCGATCTGCCTTACCTGGTGTTCGACAAGGCCCAGGGGCGGCTCGTGGCTTCGGTGGGGCTGCACCGAACCGATTGGACCCTGCCGAAGACCGAGGTGGGGTATTGGGTCCGCTCGACGGAGACGGGAAAGGGCTATGCCTCGGAGGCCGTCTCGGTGCTGACCGCCTGGGCGCTGTCCGGCCTGGGGGCTCAACGGGTCGAGCTGGTCACCGACGAGCTCAACACCGGCTCTCGCGGGGTGGCTGAACGGTGCGGTTTTGCATTGGAAGGCATCTTGCGCAGCACCATGCGCTCGCCCGATGGCCGGTTGCGCAACTCCTGTGTCTACGCGCGGTGTCCGCCGGCCCGTTGACACCGCTTCAGGCGCCGGGGTGTGTCAAGGCCGAGGCGCCCCGTCGAGAGGGCAAGCCCGGGCATTGACGGGCGGTGCGGTCGTGTCAAATGCCAGGCGCCCAGGTGGGCGTGCATCTCGACATGGAGGAAGCTTCGGTGGGCAAGACTCGGATGGAAGCGTTCAGCGATGGCGTCCTCGCGATCATCATCACGATCATGGTGCTTGAGCTGAAGGTGCCCCATGGCGCCACGTTGGAGACACTGGTGCCCCTGGTCCCTGTGTTCTTCAGCTATGTGCTGAGCTTCTTGTATGTCGGCATCTACTGGAACAACCACCATCACATGCTGCATGCGTGCTCGAAGGTGACCGGGGGTGTGCTGTGGGCGAATCTCCATCTGTTGTTCTGGCTCTCGCTGTTGCCGTTTGCCACTGGATGGATGGGAGAGAACCACTTCGCCACCATTCCCAGCGCGATGTACGGCCTGGTCTTGCTGGCCGCGGGCGTGGCGTATTGGATCCTTCAGCAAACGATCATTGCGTCGCAGGGCGAGCATTCGAAACTGCGGCAGGCCGTTGGGTCGGACTGGAAAGGCAAGCTGTCGCCGCTGCTCTACCTCCTGGGCATTGCGATCACTTTCTTCGACGCCACGCTGGCCCAGGTTGTCTATGTGGCCGTCGCCCTGCTCTGGTTGATACCGGATCGACGTATCGAGCGCACCGTGCACGGCGAGGCCTGACCCTGGCGGACGCTCTGGATCATCCCGGCGAAGTCTGGCGGCCGCCCGATGGCGTCTTCAGACCTTGCGCAGCACCTTGGAGGCCCTTCGATGGCAGCACCGAAAACCCAACCCACGTCGGCCAGTGTGCAGGGCTACCTGGCGGCGATCACCGACGACACCCGCCGGGCCGATTGCGAGGCCCTGGCCCAACTGATGGCCAGTGTGACGAAGCAGCCGGCCGCCATGTGGGGCACCTCCATCGTGGGCTTCGGTGTTCACCGGTATGCGTTGGCGGGAGGGAAGCAGGGCGAGATCTGCGCCGTTGGCTTTTCATCGCGCAAGGGCGATATCTCCATCTATGGCGTCGTCGGCGAGGACGCTGACGCGGAGCTGCTGGCCCGGCTGGGCAAGCACAAGCTGGGCAAAGGCTGCTTGTACGTGGGAAAGCTGGCTGACATCGACACGACCGTGTTGAAGTCTCTGATCGCCAAGGCCGCGAAGGCCAAGCTGTCGTAGCGACCGCTAAAACGGCGTGGCGGGCGTGGCGGGCGGCCGGTTACAGCCGGAATGACGCCACCGTGGACGAAAGGACGCGGGCTTGATGCGCCAGGCTTTGCG
The DNA here is from genome assembly GCF_038066555.1 of Ideonella lacteola. Classification (NCBI taxonomy): domain Bacteria; kingdom Pseudomonadati; phylum Pseudomonadota; class Betaproteobacteria; order Burkholderiales; family Sphaerotilaceae; genus Ideonella; species Ideonella lacteola. Next base: position 33,091 of record NZ_JBBUTG010000036.1, read on the forward strand.
CCGCAGCCGCACCTTCTTCCACCAAGGCTGAGTTCTGCTGGGTCACGCGGTCCATCTCCGAGACCGCTTGGTTGACCTGCCCGATTCCGGTGCTCTGCTCGCCAACAGCGGTAGAGATCTGAGTGATCAGTGCGGCCACCGTGTCTACCTGTTGCACGATCTCATCGATCGCCTGGCCGGCCATGGCCACCTGGCGGCCACCGTTGTCGATGCGTTCTACCGACTCGGCGATCAAGGACTTGATCTCCTTGGCCGCCACGGCGCTGCGTTGCGCCAGTTGCCTGACCTCCGTGGCCACCACGGCAAAGCCTCGGCCTTGCTCACCGGCTCGCGCTGCTTCAACCGCCGCGTTCAGGGCCAGGATGTTCGTTTGGAATGCGATGCCGTCGATCACCCCGGTGATGTCTGCGATGCGCCGGCTTGAGGCCGTGATGCCGTCCATCGTCTGGACCACGCCCCCCACCACGTCACCGCCTTTGCGGGCCGCCTCGCTGGCGCGTTGCGCGACATCTCGTGCCTGCCCCGCGCCCTCGGCGCTCAATCGCACCGTGGTGGCGATTTGTTCCATGGAGCTGGCGGTCTCTTCAAGGCTGCTCGCGGTTTGCTCAGTTCTCTGCGACAGATCAAGGTTGCCGGCGGCGATCTGCCCCGATGCGGTCGTGACCGAGTCCACGCCGTTGCGCACATCGCGCACGATGCGCTGCAGGGAGTTCTGCATGTCCGCCAAGGCTTCTTGGAGGTCGGTCGCCTCGTCTCGCCCCAGCGGCTCAACCCGGTTGGTGAGGTTGCCGTTGCGGATTTCGTTCGCCAGCACAATGGCCCCGTCCAGCGGTTGGGTGACAGAGCGAGTGATGGTCCACGCCAGGCCAGCGGCGATGAGCGCCGCGCCCACCACGATGCCCACCACCAACCCTTGCGTTCGCTTGTATCGGGCGTCTGACGCTTCATTGACCTCTTTGGCCACCCGCAGTTGAAGATCGACCAGCTCCGTGATCTTGGAGCTGATGGGGTCAATCGTGGTGTACAGCGGACCGTCGTAGGTGTCGAGTCCCCCGCGCACCAAGCCATCCATTCCCATCAGCGCTCGCTGCACGTCATCCACCGCGGCGTTGGCTGGGCCGAACAAGGCCTGGGCCTCCTTGGCCAATCGCGACTCTTCTTCAGTGAGCTCCGTGGCCAGATAGGCGCGCCAGGCCTTGTCAATGGTTTCACGGGCATCGCGCATATGCCGCGCTGCTTCCTTCGCATTCAGCAACCCGGCATTGGCTTTGTTGACGCTGTCGATGACGTCGACGGCGTAGGCATCAGCGATCTGCTTGAGTTGCTGCAAAGGAACAACCCGGTCGTGGTAGACGGTGTCCGCACCAGCCTGTACGGCCCCCAGGCTGTGCAGCGCCACCGCGCCGAGCAGCACCAGCAATGAGATCAGCAGGGCGAACCCTGCACCAAGACGGGCGCCAATGCGCACTGAGCGGATGTCCATGAGAGCCCCCTGACTGGTTGATCACCGCTGATCAAACCCTGGGGAGTATGAAGGGGCTGATCCGGTGGACAAAGCCGGAATAGGGGGGCTGCCATGCCGCATTCTTCAGCGGCCATCGCGTGCGGTGGCGTCTGCTGCTCCCTGGCCATGGGCGGCGCAGGCAGCGTTCGATGGGTATCGGCGTGTGCCGAAGATAACGTGGGTGACGTCTGCGGCGGCCCCATTTCCGCACCGCATGAACCGAACTAATCTTTGTGCCGCCGAGATTTCATTTGTCGAGAGACAAATTTGAAGTTGAAATCCGCCACTTTGACGAAGCACAGCGTCAACAACGGCCACTGGGCAAATCAAGCGCCATTCGAACACCGCATGAATTGCTTACACGAATGGAGGCTGTGCATTCTGTTGGCCGCCGTGGGTTTCGGTCTGGATCCGTCCAAAGGCACGGTCGAGAGTTTGCTGCTGGCTCCGATATTCGAGGAAATCGTCTTTCGTGAGGGCCTGCATGCCTGGTGGCGACGGCAGACATCTGCCCATGTTGCCGTCTGTGGCGTTGCGGCGGTTTTTTCGTCAATGCACTGGCTCTGGGCCTCTCCATACGCCGCGTCGTGGATGGCTCCGGCCACCTTTTTCCCAGCGGTTTGGATTGGCTACGTGTATGAAAAAACCAGAAGCGTCTCAACATGCAGCGCATGGCATTCATTCTTCAATTTCGTGTGGCGCTTCGGTGCCATGCCCCTCCTTCAACAGAATTGAGATGAGACCGGCTCTGGCAGCTCGATTCAGAAGTATTTGCCTTTTCTTTCTGTCCGCGCTCATGCTTTTTTCAGCCGGCGTGAGGGAGGCGTGCGGCGCAGATCCGCTCATGGGCAGCGGCAAATATCTGGCGCATTGCTCCAGCTGCCATTCAGTCGCCTCCACGGCCTACACAGACCGCGGCCGCAACCATCCACCACTGATATCGAGCGCCATCCGCGATGTCAGTTCGATGAAGGACCTGTCATCGCTGTCTGCCGCGGATCTGGAAGACATCGCCGCATATCTTGGCAATGCCCCTGGCTCCCTCAGTTTTGCCCCAACGATCGTGGGAGAGAGCAGCACGAGCCAGACGGTGACCGTGCGTGCCAGTGGAACCGCCACGCTGACGAGCCTGGCCGCCAGCGTGAGCGGCGATTTCTCGCGCAGCGGCGGCACCTGCGGCACGACCTTGTCGGCCAGCGGCAGCTGCACGATCACGGTCGTGTTCTCGCCGACGGCGGCGGGCAGCCGCACCGGCAGCCTGAGCATCACCCACAGCGGCCTGACCACGGCGGTGCCCATCGCACTGTCGGGCACCGGGGCCGCGGCCCCCGAGCCGACCATCTCGCTGAACGCGAGCAGCCTGGCCTTCGGCAGCCAGACCGTCAACACTACCAGCAGCGCCAAGACGCTGACCGTGAGCAACACCGGCAACGCGGCGCTGAACTTCAGCGCCATCACGCTCGGTGGCAGCGCCGCGGCCGACTACGCGGCCACCGGCGGCTGCGCGGT
>NZ_JBBUTG010000037.1:0-32556 GCF_038066555.1 Ideonella lacteola
GACTTCTTTTCCGGGCAGGGCGGCTGTCGTCGGGGTCACGCAGTCGTCTTGTCCAACCTCGGTGAGTCGTCGTCTGTGTTGCGGCTCATCGATGGACTCAACTGTAGATATTCAACCAATCCAAATAAACACCACAGAACTTCATCTTCAATTTCGCTTTTAAGAATAATCATCGCGAGCCGGCGGCGGACTGCGCCACCCGCTCGGCCAGCCGCCACAGCGCCAGCCGATGCGCGTCCACCAAACCACCGGCCGATCGGCTGGCCACCGGGGCCATGACCCGCACCTCACCCAGCACGGGGGCATCCGCGCCGTGCGGATCGACCATCGCCCACTTCGCACGCAGGGCCACCTCTTTGCCGTCCGGGGTCGCCCCGAACTCCAGCAGCTCCAGCCGAAGCTGCCGCCCCACCTCCACGCCGGCGGGCACGGCACCACCCCAGACGGCGCCATCGCCTCGCCAGTCGCCCAGGTCGTGGGCCAACAATCGAGGCACCGCCGTGCGAAGGGGCTCGGCCCAGCGGTGACCGTCCAGCGGCACCAGCGCACCGCCCTCGCCGGGCACCCACATCACGTCGCGGTCCAGGTAATCCGGCAAGCGAACTGGGGCCACCAACTGCCAAGCGCCCGCGAACGCACCGGGGCCTGGCGCAGCGCGCGGCGGCGCGGGTGTCGCGGGCGTCGCCTGTGGCCGGTCCAGGCGAAGCGCGTGGTAGCGCAGCGGCGGCGCCTCTGACGTGGCGCAGCCTGCGACGAGCACCATCGCCAGCGTCAGCGCCGCCCTACGCAGCGGCATCCCCGCGCGCCCACCTATGCCCCACCGGCTGTCGTCGTCGACCGTTGTCACCATGAGTCCTTTCCGGCACTGTCGCCGTCTTCTTCCCAATCGCGCTGGGGCGCGGCAGCGCCACGGCCGCGCAGCAAGGCTTCGGGGTGTCGTTCGAGCAGATCAGCCAGCTCGCGCATCGAACGCGCCGCACGCGACACGTCGTGCAGCGCCTGGTTGGCGTTCTGCACCAGCCCGGAGTCCCCACCTGCTTGCTGCCGCAGCGAGCCCGCCATCTCCGACACCTCACCGAGGGTGGCCTGCAGCTTGAGGATCAGCGCCGAATCGGGCGCCACCAGTGCACTCACCCCATCAGCCGCGCCGCCGAGCCGCTTCGCCGTCTGGCCCACCTCGTCCGCCGCCGAGCCCACCTGGCGGACAGCTCGGCGGGCATCGCCCAAGGTCGCCGTGGTCGCATCGGCCAGCGGATCGAACCGCGCCTCGACCCTCTCGGCAAGCCGGCGGACATGCTCGGTGATCTGTGCCAGATCGCTCAGCGCCTTCTTCAACTCCGGGCCTGCCACCACGGCGCGCGCCGAGCCGGCAATGGCCGACACGTCGTCGATCAACTGGCGAAAGTCCAGACCGTCGATCTGGTTCTTCAGCGCCTGGATGGCGGTGGCGGTGGTCGGGATCTCCAGCATCTCACCCTCCGAGCCGCGCTGCACCGCTTCCTTATCTTTTTGCGGGCGCAGATCGAGGTCGACATAAAGCTGCCCGGTGAGCAGGCTCTGCATCGACAGCTGGGCCGTCATGCCCCGGTCGATCAGCGCCACCAGCGCGGTGGCGCTGTCTCCACGCCGCGTCTGCGACAGACCTTGAATCGAGGCAGATTCCAGCTCGGCCACCACCGGGATCAGGAAATCGTCGCTGGCACGGTCATAGGCCAGCCCGATCGAGCTGACGCTGCCCAGCCGCACGCCGCGGAACACCACCGGCGCCCCAGGTTGAAGCCCGTAGATCGAGCCGCTGAAGTGCATCACCACCCGCTCTTTGTGGGCGAACAGGCGGCCACCGCCCGCGAGGATGACGCCCGCCACCAGCAGCACCAGGCCGCCGACGACGAACAGCCCGATGGTGGTGGCGCTGGCCTTCTTCTTCATGCGGCCCTCCCCCGGCGCAAAAACGCCCGAACGCTTTCGGGCCCGTGTTCGAGCAGCGCCCGGGGCGCGTCGAGTGCAGTCATCGTCTTCTCCTCGGCATCCAGAAACAGCAGCCGATCAGCCACCTGGAAGATGCTGTCCAGCTCGTGCGACACCATCACCACCGTGGCGCCCTGCTCGTCGCGCAGCCGCCGAATCAGGTCGTCCAGCTCCGCCGAGGTGATCGGGTCGAGCCCCGCCGACGGCTCGTCCAGGTAGATGAGTTGCGGCTCCAGTGCCAGGGCCCGGGCGATGGCCGCCCGCTTGCGCATGCCGCCGCTGAGCGACGCGGGCTCGGCGGCGAATTGCTCGCCCAGGCCGACGAGCGTCAGCTTCTCGCGCGCCCGCTGCTCGCGCTCGGCAGCGCTCGCGTCCGAGAACATCTCCATCGGCAGCATCACGTTCTCACCGACCGTCATCGAGCTCCACAGCGCGCCAGACTGGAAAGCCACGCCGAATCGGCGCCGAAGATGGGCCTGGATGGCCTCGTCGTCCGTGTGAATGCTCTGCTCGCCATAGCAAACAGAGCCGGCCGCGGGCGCCTGCAGGCCGATGAGGTGGCGCAACAGCGTGCTCTTGCCGCAGCCGCTGCGCCCGGCGATCGCGAGCACCTCGCTTTGACGGATGTCGAAGTCGAGGTCGCGCTGAATCAGCCGATCGCCAAAGGCCATCGTCAATCCGCGTACACGCACCGGCACCTCGTGTTCGGGCGGGAGGCTGGCGGGGGCGTCGTCCATCACCAGTCCAGACGCTGAAAGGCGATGGTCAGTGCCGAGGCGGCGACCACGATCCAGACGATGGCTTGCACCACCGACGCCGTGACGGCGGCGCCCACCGCCTCGGCGCTGCGACCAGCGCTCAGGCCCTGCCGGCATCCTGCTGCCGCCACGAGCAACCCATAGACCGTGCCTTTGCCGATGCCGATCCAGACATGCGGCAAGGTGAGCGCATCGGCACTCTTGTACAGATACTCCATCGGCGGCACGCCGAACACCGTCAGCGCCACCAGGCCGCCGAACAGGATCGCGGTGACCGATGCAAACGCGGTCAGCAGCGGAGACACCAGGAGCAAGGCCAGCAGGCGCGGCAGCACGAGGTGATCCATCGGATCGATGCCCAGGGCCCGCAGCGCATCGATCTCTTCGTTGGCTTGCATGCTGCCCAGTTGGGCCGCAAACGCCGCACCGACCCGGCCGGCGAGGATCACACCGGTCATCAAAGCGGCCACCTCGCGCACAGCGCCGATGGTCACCAGATCGGCGATGTACGACTGGGCCCCCACGCGTTGCAACTGCACCGCACCCATGTAGGCCAGGATCACGCCCACCAGGCCGCTGACCAGGGCCACGATTCCGACGCTGCGCGGCCCGGCCTGTTCGACTTGCCACGCCACGTCGCTCCAGCGCATCGATCCTCGGCCGGCCAGCAGCCGGCGGCACGCCAGCAGCACCTCACCCACGAACGCCAGCGTCAAGGCACCGTCGGCCCACCACCGCCGCGTCCAGCGGCCGATCGCGGCCACGGCCGTTCGCCAGGCGGGCGTCGTGGCCTGCTGAGGCCTGTCGACTTGCGGATCATGGGTTGAGAGGGTGTTGGCATCCATCGGGTGGCGGTTCGGGCGGGTTGCGTGGGCAGCCTAGGTGCCCCAGGTTGGCCCCGCCGTCGGCGAACCCCGGGTTCAGACGTCGGACAGCGCCGACACCCCGACACCCCGCCGACCGGACCGAGCCCTCAGCCCCAAGGTGGTGCCGGCGGGTGGTGTTGGGAGGCCCGCCCTGTCACCAATGGGCCATCCGCGGTTCACCCAGCTGTCACCCGGCTGTCACCGGCCAGACACGATTGGAAACAGGCCGCCCAGCGCCCGGCTTTTCAAGCCTTCGAAACAGGGGCCGAACCGAACAATGGACTCATGTTGCACGCCACCCCGTCCGATGTAAGAGGAATGAAGGCCCCTCGCCTGTTCCGCCGCATCCTCGGCTCCGTCCCGAACCCCGGTACCGGCCCGAAGCGCACCGCCATTCGCCCGCCCGCTGTCTGGGGCCAGGCCGAACCCGTGTGGAAAACGCTTTGGAGCTGGATCCGTGGCACGCAAGAGCCCATCCAGCACCGCAAGCTGACACTGGACGATGCCCGACGCGACTTCGCCGCCGCGTTGTCCGACCTCAGCGCCGAAGACGCCTGCGACCTGCGGCGGCGCGGCCAGTCTGCACGCTCGCTGCGCGAGCTGTGGCACCTGCGTGCCGACCTCTACAGCATGATCGCCCGCTACCGCAGCCAGGCCGAGGCCGACCGCCGGCTGCAGTCCGTCAACCGCCACTTCCCGGCCAGTACCACGCCGACTGCCAAGTCGACCACGTCGCGGCCGGAGCATTTCGACGCCTGAGGCCGCCATGGAAGACTTCGAAGACACGGCCTACGACACGCAGTTCAACCTCTGCGGCCTGCCTCACGACCGCGAGGCCCGCATGGCCGCACGGCGAGCCTTCGTCGAGATGAAACTGCTGTTCCTGCGTGCGACAGGCCCGCTGGAAGACCGCAAAGGTGAATGGCTGCGCCACCAGGTGCGCCAGGCCACCGACCCGATGGACCTGTGGCTGCTGCGCGGGCCGGTGTTGCGCGCGCTGAGCCAGGACGATCAACGCCACCGCCACCTGCGCGCCGAGCTGTATCGCAGCCTGGACAGCATCTTCCCGGAAGCCTTTGGCTTCGACCCCGGCGCGACCTTGCCGCCGACGATGCCCGCTCCGTGGGAATCGATGCCCGGCGAGCGCCGCAACGGCTACATCCGCTGACGTTCCGAAGGCCGCTTGAGCAGAGCGGCCCACCCCCCGGTGCAAAATCCGGGGCGTGAACATCATCATCCTCGACGACTACCAGGACGCGGTGCGCAAACTGCGCTGCGCCAGCAAGCTGCAGGACCTGAATGCCAAGGTGTTCACCAACACCGTCAAGGGTCTGGGTCAGCTGTCCATCCGCTTGCGCGACGCCGAAGTGCTGGTCGCCATCCGCGAGCGCACTCAGTTCAACCGCCAGTTGCTGGAAAAGCTGCCGAAGCTGCGTCTCATCGCACAGACCGGCAAGGTCGGCCCCCACATCGACATCGATGCCTGCACCCGGCTCGGCATCGCCGTGGCCGAGGGCGTGGGCTCGCCGCACGCCCCCGCCGAGCTGACCTGGGCGCTGATCATGTCGGCCATGCGCAGGCTGCCGCAGTACATCGGCAACCTCAAGCACGGCGCGTGGCAGCAATCGGGCCTGAAATCGGGCTCGATGCCGCCCAACTTCAGCATCGGCATGCAGCTGCGCGGCAAGGTGCTGGGCATCTGGGGCTACGGCAAGATCGGCGCCATCGTGGCGGGCTACGGGCGCGCCTTCGGCATGGAAGTGCGGGTCTGGGCCGGTGACGAATCGCGCGAACGCGCGCTGGCCGATGGCTACGCCGTCTTCTCGTCGCGCGAACAGGCCTTCGAAGAAAGCGATGTGCTCAGCGTGCACCTGCGCCTGTCAGACCGCACGCGCCACATCGTCACCCTTGGTGACCTGGGCCGCATGAAGCCCACCGCGCTGTTCGTCAACACCTCGCGTGCCGAGCTGCTCGAAGATGCGGCACTGGTCTCGGCCCTCAACCGCGGCCGGCCCGGCATGGCGGCGGTCGATGTGTTCGAAACCGAGCCCATCTTGCAAGGCCACCCGCTGCTGCGGCTGGAAAACGCCGTGTGCACGCCGCACATCGGCTATGTCGAGCAAGACAGCTACGAGCTCTATTTCGGCGCGGCCTTCGACAACGTGGTGGCTTTCGTGGCCGGCCAGCCGACCAACATCGTCAATCCAGACGCGCTCAGAGTGCTGCGCTGACCGAGGGCGGGGCCGTGCGACAGGCTTCGCCTCGCCCCCGCCTTGGCTTGGGGGCCTGAGACGCCTGGCAGAGCCCGTTCTTCTCATGAACGCGGCGTTGTCCGACGTCGCCTTGGCCGCATCGCCTTCAGTGGCCATGGGGGTGGCCGCGAATACTGCCGCATGGCATTCGACACCCTGATCGGCCGGGTAGCGCTTGGCCCGTTTTCCCGCGCGCTGCCCCAGATGGGCGACACCGAACGCGCCGCCCTCGAAGCGGGCAGCGTGGGTTTCGAGGGCGATCTGTTCCGCGGCGCACCTGACTGGGATGCCCTTCGGCAGCGCGGCGCGATGCAGCTTTCCGAGACCGAGCAGGCGTTCGTCGACCGCGAGGTGACCGAGCTCACCTCGATGCTGGACGACTTCGCCATCGATGAGGCGCGCGACCTGCCGCCCCCGGTGTGGCAATTCCTGCGCGAGCGTCGGTTCTTCGGGATGATCATCCCGCGAGACTTCGGTGGGCTGGGCTTCAGCCACGCAGCGCATGCCACGGTGGTGGCCCGCATCGCCACGGTGAACGTGGCCGCCGCCGTGACGGTGATGGTGCCCAATTCGCTGGGCCCGGCCGAGCTGCTGCTGCGCTACGGGACCGAGCTTCAGAAACGGCACTGGCTTCCGCGGCTGGCCGACGGTCGTGAGCTGCCCTGCTTCGGCCTCACCTCGCCCTACGCCGGCTCGGATGCAGCCTCGATCCCTGACACCGGCGTGCTGTGCGAACGCATGCTGGACGGCCGCATGGTGCGAGGCTTCGAGGTCAGTTTCGACAAGCGCTACATCACACTGGCGCCGGTCGCCACGGTGGTCGGCTTGGCGTTCCAGGCCATCGACCCCGATCGGCCGGCTGGCCAACAGGCGCTCGGCATCACCTGCGCTTTGATCCCGGTGCCCTCGCCCGGCTTGTCGATCGGGCGCCGGCACCGGCCGATGAACTCGGCGTTCATGAACGGCCCGATCCACGGCGAGCGGGTCTTCGTGCCGTTGGACTGGGTGATCGGCGGCGAGGCGCAGGTGGGGCAAGGCTGGCGCATGCTCATGGAATGCCTGGCCGCGGGTCGATCCATCTCGCTGCCTGCGCTGGGATCGGCCATGCAGCAGACCGCCCTCTTCGTGGCCTACGGCTATGGCCGGATCCGCGAGCAGTTCGGGCTGCCGATCGGCAAATTCCACGCGGTGGCCGGGCTCGTGGCCCGCATGGCGATCGATTTGTATGCCACCGACGCCGCCCGGCGCTACACCGCCGCGGCCCTCGATGCAGGCGAGCAGCCCAGCCTGGCGGGCGCCATCCTCAAGGTGCAGCTCACCGAAGCGGGCCGCCGCGCCGTCACCGACGCCATGGACATCCTCGGCGGCAAAGGCATCATCCAGGGCCCGAGCAACCTGCTGGGCATCGCCTATCGCCACACCCCGATCGCCATCACGGTAGAGGGTGCCAACGTGCTGACCCGCGCGCTCATCATCTTTGGCCAGGGCGCCGTGCGCTGCCACCCGCATGTGCTCAATGAGATGCGCGCCGTGGCCGCAAGCGACGAGCGCGGCCTTGGCCGGGCGCTGCGAGGCCACGTGGCGCACCTCTGCCGCAACCTGTGGCACAGCGCCATTCACGCGCCGCTGCGAGGCACCCCGCCACGCGAGCTGCGCCGAGAGGCCGCCGCGATCGCACAGCTGGCCGCCGTGTACGCCTGGACCGCCGATCTCGCCATGGGGCTGCTCGGCGGCCGTCTCAAGCGGCTGGAGCTGTTGTCCGCGCGGCTGGGCGATGTGCTCTCGAACTTGTACCTGGCCAGCGCCGTGGTCTGGCGCTTTGAGATGGAGGGCGACGGCCGCCTGCTGCCGCTGGCCCGCGCGGCCATCCAGACCCAGCTCGCGCAGGCCGCCGACACGCTCGACCACCTCTACGCCAACCTGCCCTCGCGCGTCGTGAGGGGGCTGGCACCGCTGTGGTGGCGCCGCGGCCGCCTGCATCGGCCGGTGGCCGACGAGACCTTGCTCTCGCTGGCCACAGCCTTGCAGGGCGACCCCACCCTCATCGGGCGGCTTTGCCCCGATCTCGCCCAACCGGCCGGCGGTGGCCTGCGAGATCTGATGGACGCGCTGGCGCTGTCACGAGAGGTCGGCGATTCATTGCCGCAACTGCACGAGGCCCTGCGCCGCGGCGACCCACCTGAGCGCGTGGCCGCCGGTCTGCCGAACCCCAAGGCCTCGCTCGCCTATTTGCGCGCCGCCGAACGCGTCATCCGGGTGGACGACTTCGCCGGGTGAGCCGGCTCGGCGGCCTGCGTCACCGGGCGCAGGGCAGCCCCACCGAGACCACGGTTACCTAAGTCACCGCCTCACCGCGGCGGCCCTGCTTATTCTGAAAGCCGGCACCAGGAGCACAGCGTGGCGATGGTCGATGTGACGCACAGCGGGTGGATGGGTGAAGGGCGTTCCCGGCAGGCGGGGCGGGCTCCGTTGCCCGACTTCGTGGCCACTCAACCCTTGGTGCCTGCGCCGGCTCCCCCTGCCCCGGCGCCCCACCCCCAAGCCAGCCAAGCCAGCAGCTCAAGGCCTGAGCGCAGCGCACCTCGCGCGGCCCCACCCTCGCACGCGGGACCCAACTTGCTGCTGCAGTTGGCGCGCCCACTGCTGATGGCGGTGCCGGCCCTGCGGGCGGCCCGCCCGCTGGCCGACCCCGCCGTGCTGCACCAGGCACTGGCCCAGGCGCTGCGTGACTTCTCGGCGCGGGCGCGCGCGGCAGGCCTGGCCGCCGAACGCGTGATGACCGCCCGCTATGTGCTGTGCGCGCTGCTCGACGAGGTGGCCACCGACGTGTTGGCGGGCCATCCGGACGGTTGGGTGCGCCACAACCTGCTGGCCACCTTTCACAACCAGCCGGGCGGCGGAGCCAAGGTTTTCGTGCTGCTGAACCGGATGTCGCAAGAACCGGCAGCGAATCTGGACCTGCTGGAGCTGATGGACTGCACGCTGGCCCTGGGCTTCGAGGGCCCCTACCGGCGGGCAGCCGACGGGCAGGCCGATCTGCGCGGGCTGCACCACCGCTTGACACAGCTGATCGCGGTTCAGCGTACGGCACTCGATTCGGCCGCGGCCGCCGCCATGGCGGCCGAGGTGAGCCCCGCCGCCGAAGCGTCCTGGACGAAGCGGCTGGTGAACGCCATCGGTGAGGGGTTGGTCAGGCTGCGTGGGTTGCGCCAGGCGCTGTTCAGCGAACCCGCAATGCCCGGCGCGACCGCTGGCGTTTCGCCGCTGCCCCCCGGCGCCCCGCCGGCATAGCGCCCGAACCGGGGCCATCGCCCCCGGCCAGCGCCGACGCGTCAGGCGCCTCGGTGCGACTCCTGGTGCGGCTCCTGGTGCGGGTCGCCCACCCACAGCGCGACGGCGCTGAAATTGTCCTGGTAGGGCATGCTGCAAGCCCGGATGTCGTCTTGCATCAGCTGCAACCAGTGCTGCGGAGAGCCCGCCAGCGTCAGGCTGTCGCAGATCTGGCGCGGCGTCAGGCTGTCCCACCAACCATCGGAGCACAACAGAAAGGCATCGCCGTCCTGGATCGGCTGCGGCTGTCGCACGGTGTGCGGCTCCAGCAGGCCGTCCAGGCCGAGGGCGGCCACCAGTTGGTTCTTGTGCGGGTGCCGCTCAGCCTGTGCGGCGGTGAGCAGGCCGGCGTCCAGCATGTCCTGAACGACGCTGTCGTCGCGGGTCACGAAATCGACGCGGCGATGGCGCAGCCGATACAGCCGCGAATCGCCCACGTGCGACCACAGCGCCTGCTGCCGCACCGTATCCACCCACAGCACCACCAGGGTGGTCAGCATGCGATCGCAGATGGCCCGGCCGTCCTGCCCCACCAGCACCTCGGCGTTCGCCGTGTGCATCGCGTTGTCCAGCGTCTGGGGCGACCAGTCGCCCATTCGCGAGATCGAACGGGCCTCCAGCGCCTGCACGGCCCGGGCCGAGGCCACCGCGCCATCGCGGTGACCGCCCGCGCCGTCGGCCAGCACCGCATACCAACCCGATTCGACCTGGCCACAGCGCAGATCGTCTTCATTGGCGCGGCGCCTGCCGATCTGGCTCACGCTGGCCAGCGAGATTCGCGGCACCGCCCGCGTCGCAGCCTCAAGCAGCACTCTGGTCACGCTCCCAACGTTCGAGCTGTTGTTCATAGGCGCAGGCGAAAGCCGTGCCGAAAGTGGTTTGGAAATCGTCATGCGCCTCGTCGCGCAGCGATTCAAAGTGCTGCGAATACAGCTCCCACAACCTTGCCTGGCGGTTGATCGGTGACACGCTGCCCTGCAGTGCGCGCTCGACCAGCGCGTCCTCCAGCGCCGCCGGGGCGAACCGCTGCAACACACCATCGAGCGCCGCCCCTCGGCCAGCCACCGAGCCCGCGGCGTGGCCGATCAGGTCATGCATCGCGTCATCCATCGCATCGGGGCCGTCCATGAAGCCGCGCAAGGGCGGCTCCAGCAGGCGCTTCAACGCCGAAGGCGCATCGGACGAGTACATGAGCGGGTTGCTGCGTCGCGCTGTGTCGCCACCTTGGGCAGGCCGCGGCCCCAGCGGTGCCTCGGCGCGCAACGCGAGCAGCTCCAGGCAACCCGCCACCGACGTGCGCAGCAACTGGCCGATGCGCTGCATGGCCGCCGGCGTGAGGCTGGAAGACGCCTCCGGCGCCAGGCCCGCCCCCTCGCAGAATGCGCGCCACAACTCGGCACGCCCAGGGTCAGCTTGCACGGGCCGCGTGGCCTCGAACGCGGTGGGCCCCTCGGGGGCCTGGAACGGCGTGCGATCGGCTTCATCGGCAGCCGCCCCCAGTGGCCGCAGGACAGGGCTGGCCCACACCGGCTCGGGCGGCGGCCCGGCCAGCGGCACGCTGGTGTCAGCGCGCTGATGCAGCACCGCTTCGAGCGTGCCAGGCACCGTGGCCACCTCGCGTTCGGCGGGGCTGCGCGGGGGCTCCGACCGAGGGGCCGATTGGACAGGACGTTCAGGCCATTCGGGCCATCGCTGAGCTTGCGGCGTTGGCGGGCCATCGACCCAGCGGAGTTCAGCCCGCGCGTCCAGCACCGGCGTGGTCAACAAGGGCGGGCGGGTGGCGACGTGGCTGGGCAGGTTCACCTGGGCCACCACGTCGGTGAGCGTGGCCAGCGCGCCTTCGACAAAATCCTCATCGCGTGATCGCCAGCCTGGGCGGCCCATCGGGTGCAGCGGTGGCGAGGCCATCAACGGCGGGAGCCCCGGGGAATGCCCCGGAGAGTGCCCAGGCCAATGGCCCTCCGAAATCGTGGAGTCGCTCAGCGCGTCGGCAAAGCGTGGCTGAGCACGTAAGCCGGCCACTTGGCGCCGCGTCGCGGGTGGCGAGTCACGCCGAAGCAAGGTGGGGCCGTCTGCCGCGGCACGGGCGTCGTCGAACACCTCCAATAGGTAGCCTCCGACGATCAGGCGGTCGCCATGGCGCAGCGGTGCAGATTCGCCGCGGCCGACCGACCGGCCGCCGACCGCGATCGGGTTTGCACTGCCGACATTGACGATGCAGTAGCCATGCTCCGTGGGGCAGATCTGCGCCTGCTGGCGCGAGATGTGCCGCTCAGGGTCGGGCAAGGCCAGGGTGTTGTGGTCGGCGCGGCCGATGGTGCCGCCTTGCGGGCCGAACTGGGCGACCACAGGCTGGATCAGCGGCTGCTCGTTCAGTGAAAGCACGCGCAGGGTCAGGGTCATGGTCGGTCACCGTTGTGCCACGTCGGGCAGGCCATGGCGCATCGTCGGCGCGCCCCTGGCATGGATCAATGTCCTAAAGTCACCTGTGATCCGCGGCCGACACCCGCCAGGCCGCGGATCATTCCGCCTCAGAGGCTGAAAGCGGGCATCGGCGAAAGACCCTCACCCTCTCAGCTCGCCAAGCCATGCAAGGCGTTGAACAGCTTGCGGGGTTGCAGCGGCTTGAACAGCACCGTATGGCCACTGTCGGTGGCGCGCCTCATCTCGTCGTGCGATGTGTCGCCGGTCACCAGGATCGCAGGCACCTCATACCCGTAGGCGCGGCGCACCGCGTCGATCGCGGCGATGCCGTCCGGCCCCGGGCCGAGATGCAAGTCGCTCAAGATCAGATCGGGGGGCATCGCGCGCGATCGAACCGTGCGCTCGGCCTCGTGGGTGGTCGCGGCGCAGACGACGTCGTAGCCCCACTCTTCCAGCAGCAGCCGCAATGCATCACGGATCGGAGCCTCGTCATCGATGACGAGCACCGAACACGGCTGCAGCACCGGCATGGGCAAGGTATCGGCTGCGACGGTCTCTTCCTCGATGCCCGGCAACTCACCCATGGCAATGCCAACGCGGAACATCGTGCCGCCGCCCGGCCGCGAGCGCACTGTGAGGCGATGGCCGAGCAGACCGGCCAGGCGCTTGACGATCGCCAACCCCATGCCGAGCCCCTGGGCGCGCACCCGCCCATAGCGACCCACCTGGCAGAACTCTTCGAACACCCGCGGCAGGTCGGCCGGTGCGATGCCGACGCCGGTGTCCCACACCTCGACGTTGACATGCGTGGATGTGCTGCGTGCCACCACGGCGATGCCCCCTCGCTCGGTGTACTTGATCGCGTTCTGGATCAGGTTCCCGAGGATGCGCTCCAGCAGTTGCGGGTCGCTGCGGACAGATTTGCAGCCCGCCGAAAACCGCAAGCCCAGCCCTGCCTGCTCGGCCTGGCCGATGTACTGCATGTGCAGACGGCGAAACAGGTCACGCAGGGGGAAGTGGTGGACGTTCGGCTCGACTGTGCCCGCATCCAGCCGCGAGATGTCGAGCATCACGTTGAACGAACGGTCCAGCCCCTCGATCGACCGCATCACGTTCTGGACCAGCGGCTCTTCCGGAGCGCCATGCAGACGCTTTTCCAGCGTGGCGGCAAACAGACCGAGGGCATGCATCGGCTGCCGCAGATCGTGGCTGGCGGTGGCGAGAAAACGTGTTTTCTCCTGCTCGGCCCGCCGGGCGGCGTCACGCGCGGCCGCCATTTCACGCAGCTGATCGTCGCGTTGGATCACGGCTCGCTGGTCGTGCTCCCATTGGCCCGATCGCCACAGCGCCACCAACAGGGCACTGGCGCTGAACGCCACGCACCCCGCCAGCGGCCAGGGCCCAGCAGGGCCCCCCAAGCCCTCACGCAATCCGAGGATGGTGGCCGGTGCCACCGCCCACAGCACGATGGCCGTCCAGGATTCGCGCATCGGCACCAGCACCACCGCCGCGATGGGCGCCAGTGCCGCCAGCATGCACAGCGCCACCGCCGAGGCCGACAGGCTGGCCAGCAGCAGCGATGCGGCCGCGCAGCACGCCCCGCAGACGGCCAGCATCCGTCGCTGGCGACGGGTGTCGCCCACCCACGTGGCACGGTGAACAGCGGCCCACGCCATGCTCATCCAGCCGAGGCCCAGCAACAGCACGACGCCCGACCAGGCGACCACGCTCGACCAGGAGCCCAGGCCCGATGGCCCGCCCGCCAACACCGCCGCCACACCCGATTGCATCAGCAGTGGCAACACCAGGACGGGCGTGCCCGTGGCGACAGCGCGCAGCGCTGAATCCTTGAGACGGCGCTCTACCGCACGGCGCTCACGCTGAGCGGGGCTTTCAACGTCGGCCGCCACGCCACCGCTGCCAGAGACCGCCACGAACTCGACCGCCGGCGACAGCGCAGAGGCCGCCACCGGGCCGATACCGCTCAACAGCGCACTCACCACGACAACCCGAAGCGCTCGCGCGTCAACGGAACAAGCTGATCATGTGCGACCGGGACTTCACGTCCAGCGCCAGCAGCAGCGATGAGACGTAGTTCTTCACCGTGCCCAGAGACAGCCCCGTGGCATTGCTGATTTCCTGGTTGCTGCACCCCGAGAGCACCTGCTCGAGGATGTCCAGGTGCCGCGAGCCGAGCTCGGCAACACGGTCGTACATCGCCGAGGCCGGAAAGCGTGGGAACAGCGGCCCTGAGCACACTTGGTTGCGCGCCCGCTGCGGCCACAGCAACGACGACAAGGTGTTCTTCACCTCGACCACCGTAGCGCCCTTGGGCACATAGCCCACAGCGCCGAGCGCACGCGCCTGCCGCACGACGAATTCGTCCTGCGTGCCGCTGAACACGGCAATGCGCGCACTCGGATAGGCCTGGATGAACTGCCTGAGCCCCTGCAGGCCCTTGCAGTCGGCCAGGTTCAGATCCAGCAGGACGGCATCGATGCCTTCATCGCTGGCGTAAACCGCCAGCGCCTCCTGCAGTGAACCCGCGTCGAGCCAGACGATGGGTGTACCGTCCAGTTCGACAAACATGGATTTGACGCCGACTCTGACCAACTCGTGGTCGTCGACCAGGAGAACCCGTTTCGGTGAAACGGCTGTCCCGTAAGTGGGGGCCATTGCAACCGACGACGAGCTCTCGCATACGTGGCGAAAAGCTTCTTGCATCTGACGCTCCCTCACCAGCCGTACGCTTCGTCGAAGCGCCAGCAGGCGTTACACCCTGAATCATAGGCCCAGCGGAACCTCCTCACACCCCAAGAAGTAGGGAGGTAATCCCTACTGCGCGAGAAGGGTCAGCCTGCTAGGACATTGGGGGCGCTTCCCCGCTGCTGACCTAACGCGTCAGACGGACGCATCATCGCACGAGGGGTGGAAACCTTTTCTCAAGGCTCGGGAGAATCCGTGTCCGGTCCGCCTTGGGCCACCTGTCGGCGCGCCGCCTCGGCCAACTGTTCGTAGCGCAAACGAAACGCCCCCAGCATTTCGTCGTCCATTTCTTCGAGATCAAGCAAGGCGTTGTGGGCCCCGCGGGTGGCTCGGATCAGTTCATCCAGCTTGATCTGGATGGCTTCGGTGTCGCGGTTCTGGGTGTTCTGGATGAGAAACACCATCAGGAAGGTGACGATGGTGGTGCTGGTGTTGATCACCAGCTGCCAGGTGTCGCTGAAGCCGAACAAGGGGCCGGTGACACCCCAGACCACGATCACCGCTATCGCCAGGGCAAAGGTGCGCGGGCGGCCGCAAAACCGGGAAGAGGCCTTGGCAAAGCGCGAATACCAGCTCGTGCGGCTCATCGTGTCCTCACACGCGGCACCGGCCGCGGCCGGCGACGCTCATCACTTGGGGTTCTCGAAGAAGACATACGCGTTGTACTCGCCGATCTCGAAGTACACCCGCTTCTCGCCCGCATCCACCTGGCCATTCAGGTTGTCATCCAGCACGCCGTAGCCGTAGCGGTAGTGCCGCGGCTGCTTGTCATCGGTGCCCAGCGCGGTCGACAGCTTGTCGATCTTCAGGAAGCGCTTGACCACCTGGTTGCCGGCATACACCTCCAGCACGCCATCGGTGCCCGTCCAGTTCTGGATGTCGCGCCGAATCTGGTTCTGCTGCTCCTGGGTGCAGCCACTGGCCAACCAAGCCACCGCACCCAGCGCTGCCAGGGCCACCACCGAGCGGAATCGCCCCGCGGTCACAGCGTGCCCTCGTCCTTCGTGCCGAAGATCTTGTCGCCGGCATCGCCCAGCCCCGGGATGATGTAACCGTGCTCATTCAGGTGGTCGTCGACCGCGGCCGTCCAGCAGCGCACGTCAGGGTGCGCCCGGTCCAGCGCGGCGATGCCCTCGGGGGCTGCCACCAGCACCAGCGCGCGGATGTCCTTGCAGCCCCGGCGCTTGAGCAGATCGATGGTGGCGATCATCGAGCCGGCGGTGGCCAGCATCGGGTCGATGATGAGTGCGGTGCGCTGGTCCAGCTTGCCGACGAACTTTTCAAAGTAGTGCTCGGGCTGCAGCGTCTCATGGTTGCGGCTCAGGCCCACCACGCTCACCTTGGCATTGGGCACCATGTCGAGCACGCCATCGAGCATGCCCAGGCCCGCCCGCAAGATGGGCACCACCGTGACCTTGCGGCCAGCGATCTGGTCGACCTCGGTGGGGCCGCTCCAGCACTCGATCGTCACTTTGGCGAGCGGGAAATCGGCGGTGGCCTCGTAGGCCAGCAGGCGAGCCAGCTCGCCCGTCAGCTCGCGGAACTTCTTGGTCGATATCTCGGCTTCGCGAAGCAGACCGATCTTGTGGCGCACCAGGGGGTGCGAAACGGCGATGACGGGCATGGCATCCGTGGCGTCAGTGGGCAAGGCCGCCAGTGTAGTGACGCAGCCCGGGCCAGGCGCTGCGGCGCATCAAACCAGCCCGCCTGCTCAACGCGCGCGGCAGCCCCGCCCCCTCAACGCACGCGCATCGCCGGCTGCTGCTCGCGATCGAACCAGGAGAGGAACAACGCCTTCAGCGGGCCCTTCTGCCGCTCGATGCTGCCACCCAGCAACCACACCACCGCCAGCGGGCCCAAGCCCACCACCGCCAGGCGATACGGCTCCAGCCCCACGGCCACCGTGAGCGCCGCGAAGAACTGCAGCAAGGGGTAGTGCATCAGGTACAGCGCGAACGTGAAACCGGCACAGTAGCGAATGGGCTGTTCCATCCAAACCGGCAGCCTCGGCAGCCGGCGCGCCAGTGCCACCGCGCCCACGAAGTTGGCTGCCACACAGGCGCCGATGACATAGCTGGACAGAAACTTGCGCGACCAAGAAAGCTTGTCGTAGAGAAACTCGGTGCCGAAAAGCTCCTTGCTGAACTCGAGCAGCTCGTCGGGGCCGCCGTTCAGGCGGAAGGCCAGATACCCGGCGATCGAGCCTACGAACAGCAAGCCCCCCTGCCCTGCCCCCAAGGGCACGCGCGCCGAATAGCGGTAGGCCCACACACCCAGCAGCCACACCGGCAGCAGCAGCAGGATCTTCGGCCCGATGATCAGGCAGAGGGTGGCCACCGCGACGGTGCGCGTATGGCCGCGCAAGAAGTGAGCCGCGGCGAACAACACGTAGTACCAGGCCTCATAGCCCAGCGACCAGAACGGACCGTTCGAGAACGGGCGGGTATACGAGAACCAAAGCTCGTTGGTGAAGCTCAGGCTGGCCAGGATGCGCACCAGCGGGTCGTCGTATTCATACCAGCGGCCCGAATACAAGCTGGGCTCCAGCACCGAGCCTGCCGCGTCCAGCAGCATCGTCAGGATGAGCGCCGGAACTACCACCGAATACAGACGGGCGAACCGGCTGGCGGCGTATTCCTCGATCGTGCGCTCTTTCTGATCGGCGACATAGGCGATCACGAAACCCGAGAGCACGAAGAACACCATCACGGCGTCGTTGCCGAGATCCTTGAAGTGCCACAGCACCGGGATACCACCGGTGAACCGCTCGTAGTTGGCGTGGACCACGAACACCATCAGCGCCGCGAGGAAGCGCACCAGGTCAAGATAGATCGAAAGATTTCGATGCATTGAACCTCCGCCGAATATTTTCCAGCGAGGTTCTCAGCAAACAGGACTTACATCTTGAAAACTTGGATCAGATGGTGAATGAAACAAGCCCAGCGCGGGTGCCACGATTCGCCACCACTGCTGGGCCTAACGGTTTAAATGCACACACCGAGCTTCACCCGCGCCGACACAGCCGGCAATCTGCGTTGACGGCCGCTTCACGAACCTTCACACGGCGCTGCGCCCATCCCTTGCCCCGGCTTGAAACCCGTTCGTAACCCGAACGTTCCTGAGCAGGCCCTCGCCCGTGCGATGCTGCGCCCCACAACCCATCGAGCGCACCGCGCGGAGGAGACCCCGGATGAAGGTATTGAAGACACTCGCCAGCGCCCTGTGCCTGGCGGGCAGCCTGCTGCTGGCTACAGCGCACGCGGCCGATCTGCCGCGCAGCAAGCCCGAGGCAGAGGGCCTGTCCAGCGCGCGGCTCAGCCGCATCACCGCCACCTTGATGTCGGGGGTGAACGAGGGGCGCATCCCGGGTGCGGTGCTGGTGGTGGGGCGGCACGGCAAAGTGGTGCAGTACGACGCGGTGGGCGATCTGGGGCCCGTGCCCGGCCTGCCGATGCAGCGCGACGCGATCTTCCGCATCTATTCGATGAGCAAGCCCGTCACCAGCGTGGCGGCGATGATCCTCGTCGAAGAAGGCCGCATGAAGCTGGAAGATCCGGTCAGCCGCTACATCCCGTCGTTCGGGCAGGTGCAGGTCGGCGTCGAGAAGCCCGGCCTCAACGGCGCACCGCCCACCCTGGCGCTGGAGCCGGCCCGTCGCCCGATCACCGTGCACGATCTGCTGCGCCACACCTCGGGGCTCACCTACGGCTTCTTCGGCAACTCGCTGGTGCGCACCGCCTACGATCAGGCGCATCTGCTCGACGACCTGGACAACGCTGGCCTGGCCGACCGCCTGGCCAGCCTGCCCCTGGCGGCCCAGCCCGGCACCACCTGGGACTACAGCCACTCGACCGACGTGCTGGGCCGGGTGATCGAGGTGGTGTCGGGTCAGCGCCTGGGCGAGTTTCTGCAGCAGCGGCTGTTCGAGCCGCTGGGCATGAAAGACACCTCGTTCTACGTGACCGACCGCGCCCGCCAAGGCCGCATCGCCGAGCCCTTCGAACACGACCGCAACCTCGGCCTGAATGCCGACATGGGCGACCCGCGCGTGCAGCGCAAAGGCGAATCCGGTGGCGGTGGCCTGGTGTCCACCGCGATGGACTTCGCACGCTTTGCCCAGATGCTGCGCAATGGCGGCACGCTGGACGGCCAGCGCATCCTGAGCCCCAAGACCATCGCCTTCATGACGAGCGACCATGTCGGCGCGAACATCATCCGCACCCCGCTGTACCTGCCCGGCCCGGGCTATGGGTTCGGCCTGGGCTTCGCGGTGCGCACCGCGGCCGGCGAAGCCGTGAACCCCTCAGAGCCCGGCACCTACCACTGGAACGGCGCTGCAGGCACCCTCTTCTGGGTCGATCCCAAGACGGATCTGTGGGTGGTGCTGATGATCCAGTCCATCAAACAGCGCGACCACTACCGCTCGGTGCTGATGAACATGATTTACGGTTCAGTGATTGCCCCGTAACAACTTGTCAGCCATCCGCCCGATACTCCCTCCGGTTTCTGGAGGGATGACAAAAAATGGGAATGGCAGTGTGCTTTGCCGCCGTTTCGCCTGCCACGCTGGCTCGGCTGCAAAGAGCGCCCGAAGAGGTTGAACGCTACCTGGTGCCGGACAACGGGATGGCCGAGCCACCCCACTCCACCGATGTGGACAAGGCGTGGCACGGCATCCACTACCTGCTCACCGGCACCGCCTGGGAGGGCCGTGAGCCCTTCTGCTGGGCCGTGATGGCACAACCCAAGATCGGGCCCGACCTGGGCATGGGCCCCGCCCGCTATCTGACGGCCGAACAGGTGGTGCGGCTCACCGCTGCACTGGACAGCCTCACGGTCGACGATCTGAGCGCGCGCTACGACCCCCAGGCCATGGAAGCGCTGCGCATCTACCCGGATGCCATCTGGCGGCGCGACGGCGAAGAGGCGCTGCAGTACCTGCTCGACCACTTCACCCACCTGCTCGATTTCTACCGCGACGCCGCCGCCCGAGGCGACGCGGTGCTGCAGTGGGTGTGCTGAATCTGCCGGGGCCGCGCGCCCGAGCGACCGCTGCTCACTCTGGCTGACGGGTGCCCGGCGCCTGGTACTTCAACAACGCCATCAGCTCCTGCGGCGCTGCATAGAGCGCCCCGATCTCGGGGGCCACGAGCCGGTAGCGAAGCCTGGCCTTGATGAGGTTGTTCTTCCCCTGCAGTGCACCGGCGTCGTCCCGCGGGGCCGCACGGATCAGCCAGTCGATCAACGCCGCGTTGATGACGAGGGAGTCTTGCCGATCGGCGGCCTGCCCGCTCGCTGCGACTCGCCGGTGAATCTCGGCATAGCGTGAACGCTCGGCGTCGAACCGCTTCGCCTGCGCTGGCGGCAGCCGCGCGGACAGGCTTTGGATGTAGTGGGCCTGGGCCTTCTCGATGAACTCCGGGGTCACCTCGATGGGCCTGTTCGATTCGTCGAACATCACACCGTGCCCGATGAAGGCGATGGGATCCGGGGAAGGATCCGAGGATGGCGCCGGCCCTTGCGCCAGGCCCACACTCGACCAACCAAGCAGAGCCATCAGCCACAGGGCCGCCGCGCCACCGACCGTTGTTCTATCGCGCATGACGTCGTCCTCCTGAATGCGGGCCTGACGCCTCATGGCGCGCCGTAGCAGCCGGCGCCTGAGTTGCAGGCGGGCGGCATGGGCATGCGGTTGGGCGGGGTCATGGCGTTGATGGCATCGCGCATGCCTCGGATGTTGGCGGGTGGCAGCTCGTGGCAACCAGCCCCGCAGTTGGCCCCGCCCGTGACCGGGTTGGTCCAGCCCGCAGCCACGGGCAAGGGTGTGTAGCGGCCACTGTCCACCCGGGTGGTGAACTGGCCGCCACTCGGGCCGCCAGTCAGCGGCCCACGCAGCACTTTGGCCCAGGCAGGATCGTCCGGCGAGATCAAGAACACGTTGTCGCCTCGATGGCAACTGGCGCAGGGGCCGCCGACATTCCCGCCAGCGGCGAAATCCGTGCCGTCCACCAACTCGGAGATCACCAGCTTCTTTCCACTCCAACCCAGGATGTGCGTCGGGTCGGACTTCAGCTGGTTGTCCCAGAAGCAGGCCCGGCCGGTGGTGGCGCTCTGGCAGATGATGCCGGCCAGGCTGCCCGGGGCGCCGCTTCCCCTGGGCAAGGCGATGCACGCGCCTCGCACATGGGGGTCGGTGTAGGTCCACACGTGGGCATCGGTGGCGCCTTGCAGCAGGTTGGTACCGCCGCCCGCCGTGTTCAGGTTGCCCTGGTTGACCCAGGCCGTTCCGGTTTCAGCCCAGTCGGGCGGAATGGGCACGCCTTGGGTGCGACATTCGGCCATGTAGGGCGTGTCGCCATTCACATTGAACGTGGTGGTGTCGCTGGCGTTGGCGCAATAGCTCACCAAGAACCAATGTTGGACCTCGGCACTCGCGGTGAGCGTATGCGGCCCGCTCGCCAAGCCCGGAAAGTTGGCCTGGGTGACAGCCGACGAGGGCGCGGTGGGAGAAAACTGCGCGGTGACATCCGCGCCATCCAACGTCGCGCGAAACGGCGTGCCGCATGCGGTGCCCACCTTCACCTTGGCCACCACCGGGCTGACCACATTCCCGCTCTTGGGCGGCTCGGTGATCGTCACGCAGCTCGCGATCAGAAGGCAAATCGGCGGCACAACGATCGCACGCCTTCGGGTGCGGTGCGGGGCAGGTTGAGCGGTCATGAGGGGGCCATGGCGTAGTGGGCGGGGGCAACGCCGGTGCGGCGCTTCGCCCTTGTACGCCCCGCCTCTTGCCCTGTCATCTGAAGGGCGGGTGGCCCGTCCCCCCTATTGAGGATGCACGCGCCACCTCATCTGCCGCGGCTCAATCGTTCACCCGTGGCCGGCCGTGCACAGCCGCTTGAACCGCTGCCAGCAACGATGCGCTGTCACCCGGCTCCACCAACGTGAGGCCCGGCCGGTGGCACAGCCCGCATGCCGGCGAAGCGACCACCGGCACCCCGGCGGCCAGCGCCCGCAGCAACGCACGGGGCTGATGCTCGACAAATGCCGGCAGCAGCACGACATCAGACGCCGACAACCAGTCGCCGGCGTAACCCACCGCAGCCCAATCGACAGATTGCCAAACGGCGGCATCGGCCGGCGGCGAGCCCAAGATATCGACCTGCGCACCAAGCGCCCTCGCCACCGCGGCCACCTCGTGGGCGCCCTTTCGGGCCAGCGCACTGCCGGCCAAGGTCAGGCGCAGTCGACGAGGCGGGGTCGAGGTGCGGATGCGCTCCGACTGCGGCTCGTCCCACGGCAGCAACTCGGCGGGCAGGCCCGCGGCCTGAAGCACGCGGAACACGTCGTGATGAGCCGTCAGGATTCGGCGAGCGCGCTTCAGGGCACGCCACTCATCATCCTGCCAGGCGACGTCCACACGGAAATCCGCCAGGCTGGATGCGTCGGGCCGTGCCAAGGCGGCCGCATCCAGGCGCCGTTGAATCTCGGCAGCCGGCAACTCGGGCGCATGGACATCGAAGACGCGCCCACCCAGCACGCCAAGGCGCCACAGCGGCACCAGCAGCTCTTGCGCCACCACCAGCTCCGTGTGCTCGGCGCTCAACCGTCGCGCGCAGTGGCGTGCCAGATCAGCGGCCGCCTGAAGACGCAAAGCTTGCCGGCGGCCTCCTTCACCGCCAGTGTGCAGGCGCTGTCGCACCATCCGCCGCCAGCTCGGCCAGCGCGCGGTGTGCACCCGTGCCGCAGCAGGCGCCACCCAGGCCCGCGCACGCAAACCCGGACGCACCCACGGCACCATCCAATCCGCCCGGGCCGCTGCATCGGCACCATAGCCTTCCAGCCATCGCGCCAACTCCGGGGAGCGATCATTCAGCAGCACGGCGATGCGGCCGGCCTTCGGCTGGGGTGCCGGCCGGTGGCGGAAACAACTCGATTGGTCGCAGGTCAGGCATCCACGCGCCACGGGGCGATCGTCTCTCACCGGCGGCAGGGCACGACGAGGCGCCAAAAGCGGCACCGGTGGCGGCACCAGTGGCGGCACCAGCGGCGGCACCGCTTGCAGCGCCCTCGCACGCAGCACCAATTCATCGGCCGTCAACTCAGCTTCGATGCGAAACGCAAAGCGGGCGACGATGCGCAAGTCGACATAGTTCCACGCGACCGTCGCATCTTCAACCAGCGGCCGCTGCTGCTCGATCAGCGCACTGTGGCGATGCCGCTCGACCAACTGGGCGCCGATCGACGTGGCCAACGCCGCCAACGCATTGGAGAGCTGGCACAACCCGCCGCCCACCGTGGGCACGACGCATCCATTGACGACCTCACGGCCCACCGCAAAACCTCGCAGGCGTGATGGCCACCCCACCTGGGCCCAGAAGCTCAGCACCTGGCCGGGCGCCACCACCACACCGTCGAACGCACGCACCGCCACACGCAGGTTCTGCACCTTGCCGCACCGCAGGATGAACTCGTCAGCCCGACCATCGACCCACAATGCCGAGCGATGCTCGGCGATCACCGGCGCATCCAACAAGCTGGCTTGCGGCGCCAGGCGCCTCGGCCCTGACGCCAGGTTGCGCAACGCGCGCAACACGATGTGGCCCGCCACCTTCAGGCTGTGCCACGCCGCGCCCAGCCGAGTGGGCTCGCTCCACGGCGCACGGGTGGCAAGATGATGGTCTGCGGAGCTGTCGCCTGGGGGCACCATGAAAAAGCCAGAGCCCGACTCCAGCCAGCCTGAAAACAGAAACGAAGCCGATTCTCGGGCCGAAGCGAGCGCAGGAAACCGTCACCCCCCAGAACCGAAAGTCCATGGGCCGCGGGGCTGTTTGCCACCAGCCTCGGGCTCACCACGCCATCTGCATCTCAACGAATGTCCGGCTCCGACCACGCCCCCTCACCCGATCGCAGCAACACGCACCGCCGGCTCGTCCTCGGTGGCCTGCTCGCGGCGATCGCTGTGGCCATGGGCACTTGCATGATCCAGGCTCAGACAGGCGCAGGAGCCTGCGGATCGGGTTCCGCCAGCGGTCACCAGGTTCCGCTGAAGGAGCTTCACATCCAGCAGCCGATGATCCTGTTCGTGGGTGGGGGCCGTCTGGTTCGCCGCAACCTCGTGACCGGAGAAGACACCTTGCTGTCGGATCACGGCTTCGCGATGTCGCCCAGCGCGGTACGGTCGGCAGACGGAAGGTGGTTGAGCTACAGCGGTGTGACGGCGGGCAAGCAAAGCACGCAGTACTGGCTTTACGACCTGCAGACCGACCAGGATCGCCTGGTGCTGGAACACCCCGCGTGGGGTGGCTCCATACCCGCGATTTCCCCGGATGGGCGCTACCTCGCCATCGCCGCGAACTACGACAGCCGATGGCCCGACAGCAGCGCCGCGAGCACCTACGTCTTCGACACGGAAACACTGAGACCTTGGCGCCTGGGCATCCCCGCGGAGGCACCAGCCGCTTCTGCCTGGACCCTCCCCGAATGGTCGGCCGACGGCGCTCGACTGTTGCTGATGACCAGAGACTTTCGTGACGGCGCTGCGCGACCCCGTGAGTACCGAAGCTGGACGCTCGGCGCACCCAACGCCGAACCCATGGAGGGACGATGGGCTGAAGGCCAGCACGCCGGGCATGGCCGCAATGAGTGGCGCTTGAACGACGCTGTCGTGCCCGCCTTTGAGCAGCGGCTGCTGCAAGGCCAAGGTGGCGCTGTGGCGCCCACCTCGCCCAGCGGAGCCTGGAAGGTGAAAGTGATCGAGCACCACGGCAGCGCGGTGCTGGAATTCACCGACCCAGCGGGTCGTGTTCGCCAAGCCGATACGGCTCCATACGACCGGTGCGAAGGCTATGCCATCGCCCTCATCGGCTGGATTGATGGCGAGCACCTGGTCTACCGGAAGCCCGGCATGGAAACCCTCGTCGTCGAGCCGGCCACCGGGCGGGTCGCGCGCTTGCTGAGCTCGGAACACGACAATGACTTGCTCTTCGGCTGGTGAAAACCGAGCGCCTCGATGGGCGCTGTGCCAGCCTCATCGGCAACAAAGCACTTGACCGAAGAGGACGGCGGGCAGACTCCATCGTCGATCCGACCAGGTCACACTGCGCGCCAACTGGCGCTCGTTTGCATCGACGGGCACCGCCACCCGCGGGTGCCTCAAAAAACACTCGAAGGTCAGCCTCGGACTGCGCCTACCTCAGATGCAGGCGCCATCGCCTCGATCCGGCCGCCTGTGGTTTCGCCGTCGGACGCCGCCGTACGCCTGGGCTGCGTCGCTGCCACAGGTCTTCTGCAACCCCCAAGCGCGCGCGGCACAGCATGACTGGCCGGGCATCGCCCGGTGTGAAGCACCTCCAGCACCCGAAGCTGGGCGCGATCTCGCTGGAGTACTCGGGGCTGTCAATCGACGGTCGTCGCGACCTGAGTCTGGTGGTCTACAACCCAACGACTGCCGAGGACGCACGGCGCATCCGATCCCTCCTGTGATGGCCTGGAGCGTGCGCCCAAGCCTTGGCCCTCATCGGGACGCGGGAACAGGCTGGAGCGAACGGCGACTCAGTGTTCGTTGTGGAGGTGCTTGCCAAGGAATGCCAGAACCCTGCGCTGGTATTCAGATGGCGTGAAGTCGTACAGATCGACGTGGGCCGCTCCCCGCACCTTCCAAAGCTCTTTCGGATCTGCCGCACTCGCGAACAGGCGTTCCGTTTCAGACCAGTGGGTGTGCAGATCCCGATCACCCGATGCGATGACGACTGGGGCAGAGAGGCTGGCCATGGCACGTTCGGGCTGCAAAGAGTCGGCGTCGGTGCCAGCGTAGATCGGAAGCTGCCACAACAGAGCAGGTGCGATGAAGCGCCCCGCGGCGCCCAGCCGGATCTCCATGCGATCGGCAACAGCCTCTTGAATCGTGGGGTACATCGATTCCAGCACGACGGCACTCACACTGCCAGCGGGCTTTGACAGCACCGTCGAAGCCGCGCCGAGAGAAACACCGATGACGCCAATCTTCTCGTCGGGAAAGTGCTGCCGCAGAAACCGTATGGCAGCCGTGACAGCTGAAGACTCATTGGCGCCGAAGGTGATCCGGGAGCCGCCGCTCTCACCGTGTGCTGGAAGGTCAATGAGCATGACGCCGTAACCCGCCTCGTGCAGGAACGTGGCACGAGGGACCATTTGCAATCGGTTCGAGCGCACGCCGTGCAACAGCAGTACGACTCCGCTGCCAGGGCGGCCCGCAGCAAGCCAGCCAGACACTCGATCTCCCTGGTCGCTCGCGAACTCGATGTCCTTGGCGGACAGCACGAGCGGCGCCGGGCCAACCAGCCGCGTTGCGGGCTTGGACAAAAAGTGGCCGATCGACAGGTAGCCGATCCAGAGCGCCGCCAACATCAGCAGCCCGACGACGCGCACCGGTCTTCTCATGGACGTCTCGTTCAACAAGATGAGCCCGCCACC
Organism: Ideonella lacteola; assembly: GCF_038066555.1. NCBI lineage: Bacteria > Pseudomonadati > Pseudomonadota > Betaproteobacteria > Burkholderiales > Sphaerotilaceae > Ideonella > Ideonella lacteola. The sequence goes on from NZ_JBBUTG010000037.1 coordinate 25,819, forward strand.
CCAAGAGCCACGGGCAGGCAATGACGCGAAGCCTTCATCAATGCGAGGTCAGCTTCTCACCTCGCCCATACGGGCCGCTGACACCCCCTTTGATCCAGTCGCCAATCAGCTTCAGGTAGCCGTCTGTGATTCGCGTGGGGCTGCGCGATCCGTCGGAATGCGTGGTGAACTCCACCATGCCGTGGTCGGTGTCGGGGAACAGGTAGAGATCGACGGGCTTGCCTTCTTGGGCCAGCGCCAGCAGCGCGTTGCGCGTGGTCTCGATCGGTGCTTCGCGGTCTTCGCCGGCCAGCACCCAAAGCAAGGGGGATCTCAACTGGCGCAGCGGCTGGACCGCGTCGTGGTCCCAGATTAATTCGAGGTTGTCGAATCGCGCTCGGCCGATGCGCCTGAGTTCATTGTTCGGCATGCGGGCGATGGCGCCACTGTGTTCGCCTTCGATCTTGGCCGCCCACGAGGTGCCGGCCATCTCGCGCCGCACTGCGTCGAGCTCGTCGTAACCCTGCCGGAAGCCTGACAGCAGCAACTTGGCGGTGACCTGTGACAAGCGGTTCACCAACGCTTCTGCTTCCGCGCCCCCACCGGCCGAGCGCACCTCGGACACCATCTGCTCGCGGTCTTCTTCGATGGGCGAGGCGACCAGCCCGAAGCCGATGGCCACGAAATCGGCCTGGGTGCGCGCAGCGGCCAGCGGCGCGACCCACCCTCCCTGGCTGCCACCATAAAAGCCCGCGCGGCCATGGCGACCGGCGGCCAGATGGTGGGCCGTCTCCAGCGCATTGGCCGCGTCGGTGGCCAGCAGCTCGAAGTTCTGTGTGTATTCGCCGCCGGACTTTCCGGTGCCGCGCTTGTCGTACACGAACACCGAGATGCCCTGCGCCGCCATGGCGTAGCCGTAGACGCCGCCCACAGGTGAGGTGCGCTCGGACCCATGCACCATCACCACCAGCGGCGGCTTGCTCTCGCCCCCTGTTGGCTCGATCAGCACGCCATTCATGGCGGTGCCGGCACTGTGGAAGGTGGCGGGTGTCTCGCGAAAAACCGTGCGCTGCCACGCACGCCCTTGCACACGGACTTCTCCCGCCACGCAGGCCAGCGGCGCGGCCGGGTCTGAGGTAGCGCCGCGCCGCCCATCGCGAAACAGATATCGCAGCGCTGGCGCCGGCACTGCGGGCGAAGCGACAAGCACCACGAAGTCGCCATCCGGAGCGGCATAGGCGCCGGGCCCGCAAGCGGTTTGCGCGAAAGCCGGCATCTGAGACGGCCCCATGGCCAGCACCACCTGCGCCACCAGCACCGGCAGCCGTCGGGCCAGCCGCCTCACGAGACCCACCCGGCGCTTGCCGTGCGTGGACCTGGAGTGCGGCAAGCGAGCAAGAAACGTCATATGGATTTCGGCTGAGTTGAACGGGGTGGCCGAAGACCGCAGGGCTCATCGGTGACGGCCGGCGGGGCCAGCGGGCGTCGGTCACTCGGCGCAGGGCCCGGCAGCGTGGCCCAGCGACCCAGCCCATCGACAGCCAGTCTACTGACGAACAGAGGGGGCACGTGTCCCATCTGCTCCACCGGCCCACCGGGCCTGGCGACACCAGCGCGCACCGCCCCGGCAGGGCGAACAAAAGCGGCGCCGCAGCGTGGGTTCGGTCAGGGCGCCACGCGCGTGGCCACGAAGGCCCGGTCCTCGCCATTCAGCCGCCCTGCCCCCACGATGGTGCCTTGGTCGTTGATGGCTTTCGCATCGAACAGTACCCAGCCTTCACCGGTGTCGTCCAGCAGCTTCTGCAGGTGGTAGCAGCGGCCAGCTTCGATGAGGAACGCGCGGCCATGGCGCTGGCCGTCGAAATCAGCGCCGACGACTTGGTCGTGGTTGTTGAGGTCATGGGGCTGGGTGAGCCCGTCGCCGCAGGCGGGCAACGCCGTCATCTGCGCGCCGTCGTACAGGTAGGGCAGATCGACGTCGGCGGCGTCCCGGGCGTTGCCGGTGATGTGCCCCAACTGGTTGATGGCATAGGCCGAGCTGCTGTCGCCGCCCAGGGTGCCCAGATCGCGCATGCGGCCCTTTTCCCAAAGAAAGGCCCGGGTGATGTAGTCGTAGTTGGGGAAGCTCTTCACCGAGACGCCGACGACCTGGTCTTGATCATTGATGTCATGGGCGGTGGCGCCGTCGTGGTTTTTGAGCATGCCCAGGTCGGTCACCTGGCCGTGGTCGAACAGCCCGCCGGTGGCCAGGTACGGCGTGCAGGTGATCTGGCCGACCGCCTTGCCGGTGTTGTTCAGGCCGTAGGCGGTGAGCCAACCACTGCAGGTGGGCGGCACGCCCAGCGAGCCGGGTTGACCCTTGGCGTTCCACATCGTGCCGCCGCCAACGATTTCGTCATGGTCATTGATCGCCACCGGGGTGGTACGGCCCTTCAGGCGGGTAACCACACCTGGGTCGAACCGAAACCCCACCGCCCCCCCAAGGCTGCCATCAGCCTTGACGCGCTGTCCATCACCCACGACCACACCCGCGTTGTTGATGTCGTCGGCCACAAGGGGGAACACCTCATCTGTCGCAGGAATTGCCTCAATGCGGTAGACGGGCGCCGCAGACACGGACGCGGCGCACAACACAAGGGCCAAAAGGGAAACGACGGTGTCAGAACGATGGCGACGCATGGACGGTCTCCTGGATAAAACGTCAGTCTAACGCATTATGTTATTGGTCACTTGCGCGGAAATGTCTGCGGGAATCACGCCGGAATTCATTCGATCCAAGCGTCGGCATGCGCGGCATGCTTCTGACGAAAGTCACGTCCGATTTGTCGTAATCTGAGTCATACGCCCGTTCCAACATCCGAATCGATCCTGCATTTCCCCGTTGCCATAAAGGACGAGGGGTTGAGCTACAAGCGCTGCCATGGAGCCATCAGAAAGACTGCCTGCGAACCGATTGCCCCCGCATCAGGCGGCGGTGGCGCATGGCGAGGCCGGATCCTCGTACGAGCAGGGCCGAGGTGGCGCCGGTGCTTTGCCCTCTGGCGAGAAAGCACACGGCAGCCCGCGCCTTGCCGCGCAACGCCAAAAGATGCTGGCACTGGGTGGCCGCGAGTCCCAGGCGCCCATCCAGGCCAAGTGGGTGACCCAAGATCCTCTGCCGACCAACGCCGCCCATTGGGAAAACGCCGGTGACGGCGACGCGGAATCTGGCGTCTATTGGAAGACGAGCATAGAGAACCGGTGGCTTCGCCAAGGGCGTCAGTATGTCTACGATCCACAGACAGGTCGCCTCGACAAGTCCGACGAATTCGTGGTGGATATGTCCGGCATCGATCGGCTCGACAACGAGCAGTCGGTCGACAACGGCTTGCGAAAGCAGTTGCCCAGTTCTGACAAGGCCGAGCGACCCGATCTCACCCGCGCACAGTCATTGGCCGCGAGCTTGTTCTCAGAATCGGCACTCCGCGACGGGGAGGTGCAAGACCTCATCCTTCGCGTGCTGGGAGATGGGTTCGTTCATTGGGCGAAATCCGGCATCAACGACAACTCGATCGCCGAGGGGGTGGACCAGGTCTTTGATGCCAAGGTGAATCAGCTTCGAAAGCGCTACGCCGACATTGACCTGATCGATGTGATCGTGATCTATGGCTATTCCTGGTACGCGGACAAGTACACGCGCCAAGCCAGAGTCGCGCGGCTCAAAGAAGGCTCCGATGATTTCGGTGACTGGCAGGGCTACGCCAATCAGTTGAAGACGTCTCTGCGCAAGCTGAGACGCTTCACGGGTGACAAGCTGTATCGATGCTCGCGTAAAGGTGAAGAAGTCGAAAAGATCAAGAAGGGCGGCAGCTGGGACGCGACATCGTTCCTGTCAACCACCTACTCCGATGAAGCCAGAGACGATCTGGAAAAGGACGACAAGTACAAGAGCGGCAGCACCCTGCACATGGACGCCTCCAAGGTGGAGGGCTATCACATCGAGGAGTTCAGCCAGTTCGAGAGAGAACACGAGGTCGTTCTCTTGCCGGGACACCAGGTCATCGGATCCAACCACCCCGAACAGGGCCGGCGCGTTGATGCCGCGCTGTCCCCGCCGAAGGACGCCCGCCCGCGCACCGGTCTAGAGCCAAACTCCGTTGAGGAATTCGCCGAACTCCACCGGGAGCGGCGGCGCACATTGCCGCCACCGCCCACGGGCTTTTTGCCCTTGACCAAGAAGTAGCGCCAACAGCCAGGCTGCCCCAGTTCATGCCCGCCCGAGGTCGAAGTCCAGCCCCCTGCATCGGGCCCACCATGAGCTTCGCTGTACCAGCCCCGCTCAAAGCCCGCCCAACAACGCCGGCAGCACCTCGGCCGCGGTGCCGCGCACCAGTTGGTGCGCGTCGTTGTCGATCTCGCTGGGTTGCGGGTTGACGATGACGACCCAGCCGCCTGCTCGGCGGGCCACGGCCGCCAGGCCGGCCGCGGGCCAGACGGCGCCGGAGGTGCCCACCACCAGCATCACATCACATTGCTGGGCGGCCCGCCCTGCGGCCTTCAGGCCGTCCACCGGCAGGTTCTCACCGAACCACACCACGCCTGGGCGCAGCGGGTTGCCGCAGTCGCGGCACCGTGGCGGCTCGCCAGACAGGGCCAGCGAGGTGTCGCAAGGCCGCGGGCCGCCGCGCTGGGGGCAAGGGTCCAGCCAACGGTCGGCCAGGATGTCGCCGTGCAGGCGAATGGTGTCGGTATTGCCGGCCCGCTGGTGCAGGTCGTCCACGTTCTGGGTGATGACCGTCAAGCGCCCCGGGTGGCTGCCTGCGAAGGCGCCCAGTGCCAGGTGGCCGGCGTTGGGCTGAGCCGCCCTCACGCCCTGCCGGCGCTCGGCATACCAGCGCCACACCCGCTGTGGATCGGCGCGGAAACCTTCCTCGCTGGCGAGCTGCATCGGGTCGAATTGGGCCCAGAAGCCGGACTGCGCGTCACGGAAGGTGGGGATGCCGCTCTCGGCGGACATGCCCGCCCCGGTCAATACCGCGATGTGCGTGGCGCGCCCCAGCCGCTGGCGCAGCGGCGCCAGATCGGTCAACACGCTCGACATGGGCTCAGTCCGCGCGTCGGCGCTGGCGGCGAGCCTCGTACAGGCACACGCCGGCTGCGACCGACACGTTCAAGCTCTCGACGGCGCCGGCCATGGGGATGGACACCAGCTCGTCGCAGGTCTTGCGGGTGAGCTGCCGCATGCCCGGCCCCTCGGCACCGAGCACCAGCGCCACCGGGCCGCTGAGGTCCACGTCGTACAGCGTCTGCGTGGCGTCGTCGCTGGTGCCGATGATGCGAATGCCGCGCTCTTTCATCTCGTTGAGGCTGCGGGCCAGATTGGTCACCATCAGGTAGGGCACCGTCTCGGCGGCGCCCGAGGCGACCTTCGCCACGGTGGCGTTCAGCCCCACCGAGTGGTCTTTCGGGGCGATCACGGCATGGACGCCCGCCCCATCGGCCACGCGCAGGCAGGCGCCAAGGTTGTGCGGATCGGTCACGCCATCGAGCGCCAGCACCAGTGGCGGGTCTTCCTTGGCGGCCTCCACCCCCTCCAGGATCTCGTCGAGCGAGTGGATGGGCGGCAGCGCCTCCACGCGCGCCACCACGCCCTGGTGGCGGGGGTTGCTGGCCAGTTTGGACAAGCGCGCATCGTCGCTGTCGATGATGCGCAGGCCCGCCTCGCGGGCTCGCTCGACGAAGCCGCGCATGCGGGCATCACGCCGACTGCTGTCGACGTGGATTTCGGTGATGGATGAAGGCGCCGTTTTCAGGCGCACGGTCACGGCATGGAAGCCGAACAGAATGCGGGTGGCCATGGGGCGAGCGTACCGCAGGCGTCACCCACTGGCGGGCGCAGGCCGCTGTACCGGCCCGCCCCGCCAGCGCGGCGGCTCAATCCCAGCAATTGGCCCGTTGGTCGTTGATGCGCACCCACAGGCGAGTGTCGTCGCGCACATTGCCATAGGCCCAGAACGCCCATCCGCCACGGGTGGGTTCGCCGCTCGTCCAAGGGCTGGCAGAGTGCCAGTGCTGGTCGTTGCCGTAGAACTTGTCGGTGGACATGCCGGGGACATACCGGCCGTCGTGGAACTCGGCCATGCGCCAACCCGGGCCGAAGCTGGCTGCACACAACGCATCGGCCTTCGCGGCCGAGCCCAGGCTGGTGCCGAGCACCGGCGTGGTGGTGGCAATGTGGCCACGCGCCCACCCGCGGTAGAAAGCATCCACTTCGCCGCCACCGGTGTGGTCGACCTGGTAGTTAGGCCGCGGTGATCCATCCACTTTCAGGCACAGCACGGGCAACGATGCCTTGCAGGACGTGTCGCCCTCGTAAGGGTCGCACGAGCCGCCCGGGCCGTGGCAGCCGACGGCGTCGATGCCCAGGCTGGGCAAGTGACGACCTTTGACCCAGGTCATGCCGGCGCGATCTTGAGCTTGCACCGGTGCGCACGCCACGGCCACGATCCATCCACACAGCACCATCGCATGGCGCCCCCGCGCTTTTCCCCGTACCTGCACGATTCACTCCTCGGTTGATGGCGACCCGCGGCCCGCGGCCCCGAGTCTAGGGCGTGTTCACACGACGCAGCCCCGTGCGAACGGGGTGTCCAGGGATGCAGGGCAAGGTGGGCAACGCCGCCATGCGCCCTGGACGGCCCGTTCCCGAAGGGTTGCCACCAGAACCAGCCGCCCGCGGCGTTGCAAAGCCTCGCCGGGGCCGCACCCCGGCTTCGTTTT